>NZ_JBEYWV010000013.1:0-215414 GCF_040644575.1 Streptomyces sp. NPDC046939 | reverse complement strand
GGCCTCGGCCGAACGACTGAGCTACCGATCCGGCGGCCCTGCACCGGCGTGGAGCGCGCCCGGCGATCGCCCGCCTCCCTTGCTCGACACGTCCGCCCGCGCCCGCGGTCACCTCCAGGCGCATGCTGAAGGTGTTGTCGTCGTTGACGGTGAGGAGGTCGAGGTCCTCCTCGCGGCCCAGCTCCGTCTGGTTCGGGTCGACGGGCCGCAGGCGTTCGGCGATGTCGGCCCTGGCCCGGGCGTCCGCCTCCCGCAGGAAGGTGCCCGGGATGGTGATGACAAATGTGGTCACGAGAGGGTCCTCCGTTTCTCGGCGCTTGTCGGCGCCGCCTCACAGATGCTCGGCGACGGCCTTCCGGGCGTTCGACGGGAGCACGCGGACGGCGTCGGACGCGCCGCGCAGGGTCCCCGCGGCGTCCCGCCCCGCCCGCCGCGCGGACTTGCGTCCGCTCGCCACGGCGCCGCGCGCCCGGTAGGCGACCGACGGCTTCCCGTGCGTGTCCGCGGCGGCGATGAGCAGGCCGCCGATCAGGGAGAGGTTCTTCATGAACTGCGTCCGCTGCAGCGCGCGCTTCTCGGGGTCCTTCTCCTTCCACCAGGCGTGTCCCGCGAGCGTCGTCGGCACGAGCGAACCGGCGAGCGCGAGCGAGGCGACGCGCGGCATCCTGCCCGCCGCGAGCAGCAGCCCGGCTCCGACCTGCACCGCGGCGTTGATCCTGACGAGCTCCTCGGGATCCTCCGGCAGGGGCGGGACGCGTCGCGCGACGGGCGTCGCCACCGGCTCGGCGGCGGGCGCGACCCGCGCCGGGTCGCGCAGCGTGGTCAGCCCGCTGGTCACGAAGACCGAAGCGAGCATCGGACGTGCGGCTTTCCTCAGTACGGTCATGCCCGCACGTGTTCCCCGGCTCGCCGCGCTCAGTCCGCGACCGTACCCGTCGGGAGCAACGGCGGTCAGGCCGCGGTGGCGTGATGTCCGGACGGCGGCGTCCGGTCGCGGCTCGCGCGCCGTCCGACGGGGACGAGGCGCGGATGGCGTACGCGCCGGCCGGTCGCCGGACGCGTCTCCTCGTTGAGCAGGTCCTCGATCCGGTCCATGGCGATCATCAGGAGCCCCATGACCGGCAAGAGCAAAAGAGCGACAACCAGCATCGGCAGCGTCCTCCTCGCGGCGTCCTGTCCCGACTGCCCCTGAGGGGTGCGCCCAGCGTCCCGGCGATACGAGGACTCCGCAACGGCACTTTCACGGCGTTCGTCCCGACCGGCCGCGTCTCGGCCACCCGAACGGTCCGCGCTCGTACGCCACTACCTGCGTTTGCATTTAACCCGCGTGCGCAACTATTGTTTCCGCTCGTAAGGCGCTCGCGCATCAACCGCGCGGCGCGACCGCACGGCACGTAAGGCAAGGGACGCACACATGTCCACCCTCCCCACCGTCACCCTCAACAACGGCGTCACCATGCCGCAGCTCGGCTTCGGCGTCTTCCAGGTGCCCGACGACGAGACCACCGCCGCCGTGGCCACCGCCCTCGAAGCGGGCTACCGCAGCATCGACACCGCCGCGATCTACGGCAACGAGCGCGGCGTGGGCCGGGCGCTCGCCGAGTCCGGGATCGCCCGCGAAGAGCTGTTCGTCACGACCAAGCTGTGGAACGCCGACCAGGGCTACGACACCACCCTCGCCGCCTTCGACGCCTCCCTCGACAAGCTCGGCCTCGACCACGTCGACCTGTACCTGATCCACTGGCCGACCCCGGCCCGCGACCTCTACGCCGACACCTGGCGCGCCCTGGAGAAGCTGTACGCCGACGGCCGCGCCCGCGCCATCGGCGTCTCCAACTTCCAACCCGCCCACCTGGAGCGCCTCCTCGCCGAGGGCTCGGTCGTCCCGGCCGTCAACCAGATCGAGCTGCACCCCGGGCTCCAGCAGCGCGAACTGCGCGACTTCCACGCGCGGCACGGCATCGTCACCGAGGCGTGGAGCCCGCTCGCCCAGGGCGCCGTCCTCAAGGACGAGGCGGTCACCGCGATCGCCGCGCGCCACGGCAAGAGCCCGGCCCAGGTCGTCCTGCGCTGGCACCTCCAGATCGGCAACGTGGTCATCCCCAAGTCGGTCACCGAGACCCGCATCCGCGAGAACCTCGACGTCTTCGACTTCGAGCTGTCCGCCGACGAGCTGGCCGCGCTCGCCGCCACCGACCGCGGCCTGCGCACGGGCCCGGACCCGGACACCCTGAACTGAGCCCGGCGAGGCGTCAGCCGAGCGTGTGGCCGCCGTTGACCCGTATGCGCTCGCCGGTGACGAACGCCGCCCCCGGCGAGGCGAGGTAGGAGACGGCGGCGGCCACGTCTTCGGGGTCGCCCATGCGGCGCAGCGGGACCGCCGCGGCGTAGGCGGCCAGCGCTTCGGCGGGCGCGCCCGCGTGCCGCTCGACCGGGATCCAGCCCGGCGCGACGGTGTTGACGGTGATCCCGTCGGGGCCGAGCGCGCGGGCCCAGACCTCGGTGAGGCTGTGCTGTGCGGCCTTCGCGGCGGTGTACGCGGACATCTCGGGGAGTACGCGTTCGAGCACGTCGGAGCCGATCTGCACGATGCGGCCGCCGCCGCGCTCCCGCATGGCGGGAACGACCGCCTGCATCAGCAGGGTGGGGCTCTTGACGAAGAAGGTGAGCTGGTCGAGGTGGTCCTGCCAGGTCACCGTCGTCGGGTCGGCCTCGGGCTGCGGCCCGGTGGCGTTGACGACGAGGGTGGTGACGGGGCCGAGCCGGTCGGTGACGTCGGCCACCAGCCGCGTCACCGCGGCCTCGTCCGTCACGTCGGCGGCGAACGCCTCCGCGGTGCCGCCCTTCGCGCGGATGTCCGCCACCACGGCATCCGCCGCCTCCGTGCCCGAGCGGTAGACGACCGCGACCGGGTGCCCGTCGTCCGCGAGGCGGCGGGCGATCACGGCGCCGAGGCCGCGCGACGAGCCGGTGATCAAGGCCGTACCAGGGGTTTCTGCGTGTGTCATGGCGTCAACGTAGGGCTCAGCCGAGCACGAGGGGAAGCCGCCCGGCGAACTCGCCCAGCGCCGTCGTCTGCTCCGCCGTCGGCGCCCGGCGCCCCGTCCCGACCAGCAGGGCGTCGGTGTCGGTGAACGAGGCCGGGAACGCGGCACCGGCGATCGTCTCCAGCGCTGCGCGCGCCACCGCGAGCGTCTCGGCGGGCGGCCGCGGGGCTGCGGGCAGGTGGGCGATCAGGTCCAGGTGGTGCAGGGTCCACTCCAGGACGTACGCGGACAGGTAGTCGCCGACGGTCAGCACCTTGTCCTGGGTCGTGACCAGGGCGGCGGGGTCGGCGAGCGCGGCGGCGCGCCCGGCGGCGGAGCCGACGTCGTCGAGGTGGAAGGCGAGCAGGCGCGGATCGCCGTACGCGGCGGCGAGGCGCGGGATCAGCGCGTCCAGGGGGTCGTCGCCGGACGGCGGCTCGGAGAGGAGGTCCCAGTACCCGGCGGCGTCGACGGTGGCCTCGCCCTCCGCGGGCGTGACCAGGGTGATCAGCACGTCCTGGGCGTCGATGACCAGGTGGCACACCAGGTCCCGGACGAGCCACCCGGCGCAGCCGGACGGTCGCGCGTAGTCCGCGTCGGCGAGGTCCGCGACGGCCGCGCGCAGGGCCGCCCATGCGGTGATGAAGGGGTCCACGGAGGGCACGGTAGGGGCACCGGACGAGCCCGTACAAGCACATACCGGCGCCCGTACAAGCACATGCCGACGCCCTTACAAGCTCACGCCGGACAGCCCCAAAGCGGCGCTATGACATCCCATAACCGCGGCTTATGAGCCCATAGACCGGACCCGCCTGCCAACTAAGGCTCGCCTTACCTTAAGATCAGTGGTGTACTCACGCTTTCCTTCGAAGGGAACCTGCACATGCCTCGCCCCCTGCGGGTCGCCATTGTCGGAGCGGGCCCCGCCGGCATCTACGCCGCCGACGCTCTGCTGAAGTCCGCAGTGGCCACCGAACCCGGCGTGTCCATCGACCTGTTCGAGCGCATGCCCGCCCCCTTCGGTCTCATCCGCTACGGCGTGGCGCCCGACCACCCGCGCATCAAGGGCATCGTCACCGCCCTGCACCAGGTCCTCGACAAGCCGCAGATCCGCCTCTTCGGCAACGTCGACTACCCGCGCGACATCGACCTGGACGACCTGCGCAGCTTCTACGACGCCGTCGTCTTCTCGACCGGCGCCACCGCCGACCGCCACCTCGACATCCCCGGCATCGACCTCGACGGCTCCTACGGCGCCGCCGACTTCGTCTCCTGGTACGACGGCCACCCGGACGTGCCCCGCACCTGGCCGCTGGACGCGGAGAAGGTCGCCGTCCTCGGCGTCGGCAACGTCGCCCTCGACGTCGCCCGCATCCTCGCCAAGACCGCCGAGGAGCTCCTGCCGACCGAGATCCCGCCGAACGTGCACGAGGGCCTGAAGGCCAACAAAGCGCGCGAGATCCACGTCTTCGGCCGCCGCGGGCCCGCGCAGGCCAAGTTCAGCCCCATGGAGCTGCGCGAGCTGGACCACTCGCCCACCATCGAGGTCATCGTCAACCCCGAGGACATCGACTACGACGAGGGCTCCATCGCCACGCGCCGCGCCAACAAGCAGGCCGACATGGTCGCCAAGACCCTGGAGAACTGGGCGATCCGCGACATCGGCGAGCGCCCGCACAAGCTGTTCCTGCACTTCTTCGAGTCGCCCACCGAGATCCTCGGCGAGGACGGCAAGGTCACCGGGCTGCGCACCGAGCGCACCGAGCTGGACGGCACCGGCGGCGTCAAGGGCACCGGGAACTTCACCGACTGGGACGTCACCGCCGTCTACCGCGCGGTCGGCTACCTCTCCGACGAGCTGCCCAAGCTGCCCTGGGACGTGGCCACCGGCACCGTCCCGGACGAGGGCGGCCGCGTCATCCAGGAGTCCGGCGAGCACCTGCAGTCCACCTACGTCACCGGCTGGATCCGGCGCGGCCCGATCGGCCTGATCGGCCACACCAAGGGCGACGCCAACGAGACGGTCGCCAACCTCCTGGAGGACTTCGAGGGCGGCCGGCTGCACACCCCCGCCTCGCCCGACCCGGAGGCCGTCGAGGCGTTCCTGGGCGAGCGCGGTGTCCGCTACACCACCTGGGACGGCTGGTACAAGCTCGACGCGGCCGAGAAGGCGCTCGGCGAGCCGCAGTCCCGCGAGCGCGTGAAGATCGTCGAGCGTGAGGCGATGCTCGACGCCAGTGGCGCCTGACCCGGCGCGCTGAACAGGGAGAAGGCCCCTGCCGCATGGTGCGGCAGGGGCCTTCTCGTCGTTCCGGAGCCGACGCTTCAAAGGCGACGCTTCGGAGGCGACGGTGTCTCAGACCGGCTCGTCGAACGGTGTCACCCGGTGGTACGCGGCCCGCGCGTGCAGCACCCGGCCCGCGACCGTCCCCACGACCGCCGCCGCGAGCA
Organism: Streptomyces sp. NPDC046939; assembly: GCF_040644575.1. Classification (NCBI taxonomy): domain Bacteria; kingdom Bacillati; phylum Actinomycetota; class Actinomycetes; order Kitasatosporales; family Streptomycetaceae; genus Streptomyces; species Streptomyces sp. NPDC046939. The sequence goes on along the minus strand of NZ_JBEYWV010000013.1, from coordinate 209,937 downwards.
GGCACGCCATCCAGCCCGGATCGCGGTGCCCGGCCCACGACAGCTCACCGGCGGGCTCGGTGCCGAGGACGTTCAGGGACGTCCAGCACAGCAGCGCGGTGCCGGGGGCCGCGATGAAGCGGCCCCGCAGGCCGAGGAGCGCCGCGAGCAGCATGAGCACCAGCAGCGCGAGGCCCGTACGGTCGAGGAAGCCGAGCACGTCGAGCAGGACGACGAGCGCGAAGGCGCCCAGGTAGGCGGCGGTCCATATGAGAGGGGTCGCCCACGGTTCCGGGACCTGCCGGACGCTCCGCCCGATCGGTCTCCACTCCACCATCACCGGCTCCCTCCCGCCCGCCCCGTCCACCGCAGCACGCTACCGCCCGTCGCGGTGTACGGGGTCAGCCGGTGGCCGAGTCCGCGCGCTTCGGCAGCTTCCAGTTCGGGCGGGGGAAGTGGCAGGTGTAGCCGTTCGGGTAGCGCACCAGGTAGTCCTGGTGCTCCGGCTCGGCCTCCCAGAAGTCACCGAGCGGCTGCACCTCGGTGACCACCTTGCCCGGCCAGAGGCCGCTCGCGTCGACGTCGGCGATGGTGTCCTCGGCGACGGCCCGCTGCGCCTCGTCGGCGTAGAAGATGGCCGAGCGGTAGCTGCGGCCGATGTCGTTGCCCTGGCGGTCCCGGGTCGTCGGGTCGTGGATCTGGAAGAAGAACTCCAGCAGATCCCGGTAGCTGGTCACGGACGGATCGAAGATGATCTCGATCGACTCGGCGTGGTCGCCGTGGTTGCGGTAGGTGGCGTTGGGGGTGTCACCGCCGCTATAGCCCACGCGCGTGGAGACCACTCCGGGCTGCTTGCGGATCAGGTCCTCCATGCCCCAGAAGCAGCCTCCGGCCAGCACAGCCCTCTCGGTTCCCACGGTCATGCGAAACTCCTGCCCAGATCGGTGGTGACGGCCCGTTCTCGCTGTTCGGACCACAGCAGCTTCAACGCACGACGGCCCCGGCGGATTCCCTTCCACAACCGGCCCGGAGAACATGCCGCGCAGGCCGCTCCCCGGCGCGCGGTGCATATGTGGTGCATCTCAGGTGCGATTGTGGTTCACTCGGACATCCGGTCCGCGACTCTGCCCACGAGGGAGCCCACCATGGCAGGACACCCCGATCACCCGCCCAGCGAGCGTTTCTCCGTCACCCTTGCGCCGCCCGCCGTCGTCGCCGTCAACGAGTTGGCCGAGACCGGCGGCGTCAGCAAGGCGGACGTCATCAACCGTGCCGTGCTGCTGCTCGGCTTCGTGGAGCGTGAGCGTGCCAAGGGGCACGAGCTCATGATCCGCGGGACGGACGGTGAGCTGGAACGCCTCCACATCCTCTGATCGTTCGCGGGGCGCTCAGTCGTCCGCGCCGGGCAGCCGGGTGTCCCCGTCCGACCAGTGGTTGATCCAGCCGCACCCGCCGCAGGCGTAGCGGCCGTTGATGCCCGCGACGACGGTTCCGCAGCCTCCGCACTGCTTCTCCGTGACCTGCTGCCCGGCCAGGAACTCCGCGGCAGCGGCCGCCGTCTCCACGTTCCGATCATGCGCGTCCATGGCGCGCCCCTACCCCGCGGGGCGCGCCTCAACAATCTTCGACCATCCCCCGCGCCCTACCTCCGGCTGCGTACCAGCAGGTACACGAAGTACGGCGTCCCGATGACGGCCGTCATCAACCCCGCGCCCAACTGCGCCGGCGCGATGACCGTACGGCCGAGCAGGTCGGAGGCGCACACCAGGGTCGCGCCGAGCAGCATCGCGACGGGGACGACCCTGACGTGCCTGCGGCCCACGAGGGCGCGTGCCGCGTGCGGGGCGACGAGGCCGACGAAGCCGATCGTGCCCGCGGCGGCGACGGCCGTGGCGGCGAGGAGCACGCTGAGGACGAGGAAGCCGAGCCGGCCACGCGCGAGGTCGAGGCCGAGCAGGCGCGGCGTGTCCTCGTCGAGGGAGACCAGGTCGAGCTCCCGGCGCCGGGCGACCGCGACGGCGGTGGCGATGACGAGGACCGCCGCCACCGGGAGCACGTCGGTACCGTCCCGACCGTACGTCGAACCCGACAGCCAGATCAGGGCCTTGGTGGCGCTGAACCGGTCGGTGAGCACGATGAGGAGGCTGATCAGCGCGGTCGTGCCGGTGGCGACGCCCATGCCGATGAGGACCAGCCTGCTCTGCTGGAACCCGCCCTTCGCCGCGAGCCCGAACACGAGGGCCGAGCTGAGCGCGGCGCCCGCGAGCGCCGCGCCCGCGACGGCCCAGGCCCCGGCACCCGGCGCGGTGGTGACGAGCAGGACGGCGCCGAGCCCCGCGCCGCCGGAGACGCCGAGGGTGCCGGGTTCGGCGAGCGGGTTGCGGCTGACGGACTGCACGAGGGTGCCGGAGAGGGCGAGCGCCGCGCCCGCGGTGAGGGCGGCCAGGACGCGCGGCACCCGGGTGTCGAGGACGAAGCCGACGGCCTGCCCCGCCTGTCCGGTCAGCCAGTTGGTGACATCGCCCAGGAGGAGCGTGTTGTCGCCGACGAGGACCCCTGCGACCGTCACGCCGACGAGGACGGCCACGAGCACGAGCACGGTGAGGGTGAACGCGGTCCGGCTCGGGATGCGCAGGTGCTCCTGCGCGGCGGCGGCGTCGCCGTCCCGCATCCGTACGGCGATGACGACGAGGAAGACGGCGCCGATGACACTGGTGACGACGCCGGTCGGTACGGTCACGGCGGTCTCGGCGGAGGTCACGGTGCGCAGCAGCACGTCGGCGCCGAGCACGAGCCCCGCGCCGACGAGCCCGGCGACGGGGATCCGCAGCCGGTGTCGTACGAACGGACGGACGCGGCGCGCGAGCGGACGGACGAGGGCCGGTGCGCACAGGCCGACGAAGCCGATGGGCCCGGCGAGCGTGACGGACGCCGCCGAGAGCAGCGCGGCGAGGACGACGGCGGTCACGCGGGTGGAGCGGACGGGGACGCCCAGGCCGCGCGCCGCCTCGTCGCCGAGGGCGAGGGCGTCGACGCGCCGGGCGAGGAAGAGGAGGGCGGTCAGGGCGGCGAGCACGACCGGGGCCATGCGGACGACGCCGCTGAACCCGTTCTGGCCGATGCTGCCCTGGGCCCACTGGTAGAGGCCGTCGGTGGACTCGGGGAAGAGCAGGAGCAGCGCCTCGACGACGGCGTTGAGGCCGAGGGTCAGCGCGCTGCCCGCGAGGACGAGCCGGACGGACCCTGCGCCGCGTCCGGCGAGGCCGAGGACGACGGCGGCCGCCGCGAGGCCGCCGAGGAACGCGACCGATGACGACGCGAGCAGCGGCAGGCTGACGCCGGTCACGGTGAGCACGCCGAGGGCGAGGTAGGAACCGGCGTTGACGGCGAGGGTGTCGGGCGCGGCGAGCACATTGCGGCTCACGGCCTGGAGGACGGCGCCGGCCGCGCCGAGCGCGACGCCGACGAGGACCCCGGCGGCCATGCGCGGCAGCCGGGAGGCGACGACCACGGAGGCGTCGCCCTCCTCGGCGTGGCCGGTGAGCGCCTTCCACACCTGGCTCGCGCCGACGGAGGCGGTGCCCTGGGTGATGTCGACGACGGCGAGCGCGGCGACGACCAGGAGGAGCCCGACCGTCACCGCGACCGCGCCCGTGGGGGACGGGGCCGTGCGCTCGGGCGTGGCGGCGGGGGTTGCGGTGACGGTCATGGCCTACTTCGTGAGAGTGCTGACGACCGCGTCGATGTACAGCTCCATCGACTTCGGCCCACCGAACATCCAGATGCCGTCGTCGAGACGGTGCACGTGGCCGGACTTGACGAAGGGCAGCGACTTCCAGACGGAGTTGTCCGCGAGGTCCTTGGTGAAGACGTCGGTCTCGGACTTGTTGCCGATGTAGAGGAACCGTGTGTCCTCGCCGAGCCCGGTGAGCCCTTCCACGTCGGTGGTGGCGAGGCCGTAGTCCTTGTCGCCCTTGGGCTTCCAGGCGTTCTTCAGGCCGAGCGCCTCGTTGACGGCCCCGAGCTGGGAGCCGCTGGTGTAGGCGCGCACGGAGACCTGGTTGGAGGCGGAGTAGCCGTCGGCCATGGCGACCCGCGTTCCGGCGAGGCCCGCGTCCTTCAGCGCCTTCCTGCCCTCGGCGACCTTGGCCTCGAACTCGGTTCTGGCGGCCTTGGCCGCGGTCTCCTTGCCGGTCGCCTTGGCGATGACGTCGAGCGTGTCGTTCATCTGCCCGATCTGGTCGGCGCCGTTCGCGGACGTGACCTGGAGGACGGGGGCGATCTTCTTCATCTGCTTGACCGCGGACGCCGACAGGTCGGTGGTGGCGACGATCAGGTCGGGGGCGAGCCCGGCGATGGTGTCCATGCTGGGTTCGCCGCGGGTGCCGATGTCCTTGGGCGAGCCGACCAGCGGGGCGGCCTTGTCCCACGTCGTGTAGCCCTTGACGTCGGCGACGCCCACGGGGTCGACGCCGAGGGTGACCAGGGACTCGACGACGTTCCACTCGGTGCCGACGACCTTGGTCGCCGCGTGGTCGAGCGTCACCTTCGCGCCGTCGGCGCCGGTGACGGTGATCTTCTCGGACTTGGCTCCGGCCGAGTCCTTGGCGGGCTCCGACGAACCGCAGCCGGACAGGGCGAGGGCTGCCGCGGTGGCGGCGGCCGCGGTGATGAGGAGTCGTCTCATGGCGTGCTGTGGAGCCTTTCGCTTCTGCTGTGGTGCCGGCCGATCGCGCGGGTGCGCAGCCGGCCGGTGAGAGGGTCGGTGTCGACGTCGATGCGGATGCCGTACGTCGCGGAGAGCCGTTCCGCCTCGAGCACTTGCTCGGGCGGGCCGTCGGCGACGATGCGGCCCGCGCTGAGCAGGGCGATGCGGTCGGCGACGGCGGCGGCCTGGTCGAGGTCGTGCAGGACGACGCCGACGGCGATGCCGTCGTCGTCCGCGAGGTCACGCATCAGGTCGAGGAGTTCGACCTGGTAGCGCAGGTCGAGGTAGGTGGTGGGTTCGTCGAGCAGGAGCACGCCGGTCTGCTGGGCGAGGCAGCCCGCGAGCCACACCCGCTGCAACTGGCCGCCGGACAACTGGTCGACGGCGCGCTCGGCCAACTCCGCGACCCCGGTCATGGCGAGCACGCGCTCGACGACGGCGGCGCCGTCGGGGTCGGTGCGGCCGAAGCGCCCCCGGTACGGGTAGCGGCCGAACTCGACCACGTCGCGGACGGTCAGCCCGGCGGGCGTCGGCCTGCTCTGCGTCAACAGGGCGACCCTGCGCGCGAACTGACGGGTCGTGAGGCCGAACCCGTCGGTCGCGTCGGCCGTTCCGGGGTCGAGGGTCAGCGTGCCCGTGCGGGCGCCCTGGAGCCGGGCGATGGTGCGCAGCAAGGTCGACTTGCCGCTGCCGTTGGGGCCGACCAGGGCGGTCACTTCGCCGGGCCGCAGGACGAGGGCCGCGTCGTGCACGACGTCGACGCCGTCGTACGACACGGTCACCTGCGCGGCGGACAGCTCGTGACCGCGCGGACGTGGGGCGCTGCCTGCGCGTTCACCAGATCTCACGCTTCGAAGGTTAGCCTAACCTTATCTGGCGCGAAACCACCCCTCACCTGTGCACACGCGGCCCGCGCCTCCGCCTGCGTGACGGCAGGGGCGGGTGGTAATGTTCTCGGACCTTTCGCGTGAACCGAGGAGCCGAACATGGTGGGTGACGACGACATCTCCGGATGAGATCCGGAGCTGACAGGCCATCGGCCGGTGCCACGCATGGCGCGCACCTCGCGCATGCCGTGGAGCATCGCACGCCGTCATGGCCTCGCAGTCGTCCCCTTTTCCCTGTTCCGGGTGGCCCGTTCCCTGCCACCCGTCTCGCGCCGTGAGGTCTTCGCATGTCCGACACATCCGTCATCTGCTCGAACCTGTCCTTCTCCTGGCCGGACGACACCCCCGTGCTCGACTCCCTGTCGTTCACCGTGCCCGCGGGCCGCACCGGCCTCGTGGCGCCGAACGGCTCCGGCAAGAGCACCCTGCTGCGGCTCATCGCCGGGGAGCTGAAGCCCACCAAGGGCTCGGTCACCGTCCACGGCGCCCTCGGGTACCTCCCGCAGACGCTCCCGCTCAGCGGCGGCCTGACCGTGGCGGAGGTCCTCGGCGTCGACGCCGTGATCCGCGCCCTGGACGCGGTGGAGTCCGGCGACGTCGCCGAGGAGCACTTCACCGTCATCGGCGACGACTGGGACATCGAGGAGCGCACCCGCGCCCAGCTCGACGCCCTCGGCCTCGGCGGCATCGCCCTCGACCGCCGCCTCCGCACCCTCAGCGGCGGCCAGGCCGTCTCGCTCGGCCTCGCCGCGCAGCTGCTCGGGCGCCCGGACGTGCTGCTCCTGGACGAGCCGACCAACAACCTCGACCTCGACGCCCGCCACCACCTCTACGACGTCCTGGAGCAGTGGTCCGGCACGCTCCTCCTGGTCAGCCACGACCGCGCGCTGCTCGACCGCATGGACCGCATCGCCGAGCTCCACGCCGGTGAACTCCGCCTGTTCGGCGGCAACTTCACCGCCTACGAGGACGCCGTACGGGCCGAGCAGGAGGTCGCCGAGAAGAATGTCCGCAACGCCGAGCAGGAGGTCAAGCGCGAGAAGCGCGAGCTCCAGCAGGCCCGCGAACGCGCCGACCGGCGCGCCTCCAACGCCGCCCGCAACCTCAAGAACGCCGGGCTCCCCCGGATCTTCGCCGGAAACATGAAGCGCGGGGCGCAGGAGGCGGCGGGCCGGGCCGGGCAGACCCACGCCCACCGCGTCGGCGAGGCGCAGGCGCGGCTCGACGCGGCCGAGCGCGCCCTGCGCGACGAGCCCACCCTCGCCCTCGATCTGCCGGACACGCGCGTGCCCGCCGGGCGCACCGTCTTCCACGGCGAGGGGCTGCGCCTCAGGCGCGGCGAGCGGGACCTGTTCGCGGGCGACGGCGTCGACCTGACCGTGCGCGGCCCCGAACGCATCGCGCTCACCGGCCCCAACGGCACGGGCAAGACGTCCCTGCTGCGGCTGGTCCTCGGGGACCTGGAGCCGGACGAGGGCACCGTCCGGCGCGCCGACGGGCGGATCGCCCACCTCTCCCAACGCCTCGACCTGCTCGACCCCGGGCGCACGGTCGCCGAGAACTTCGCCGGCTTCGCGCCGCACCGCCCCGAGGCCGAGCGCATGAACCTCCTGGCCCGCTTCCTCTTCCGCGGGCCGCGCGCCCACCTGCCCGTCGGCGTCCTGTCCGGCGGCGAACTCCTGCGTGCCACCCTCGCCTGCGTCCTGTGCGCCGAACCGGCGCCCCAACTCCTGCTCCTTGACGAGCCGACGAACAACCTGGACCTCGCGGGCGTCGCCCGGCTGGAGAGCGCGCTCACCGCGTACAAGGGCGCGTTCATCGTCGTCAGCCACGACGAGCGGTTCCTCGCGAACATCGGCGTCGACCGCGCGCTGCGCCTCGCCGACGGCCGCCTGACCGAGACCGCCGTGCGGGAGGCGGGCGGCGATGCCTGAACCGGCCCTCCTCGCCCACGACCTCGTCCGCACCTTGGGCGCCCGGCGCGTCCTGGACGGTGTCTCCCTCATCGCGTCGCCCGGCCACCGCATCGGGCTCATCGGCGAGAACGGTGTCGGCAAGTCGACGCTGCTGCGCCTGCTCGCCGGGGCCGACACCCCCGACGCGGGCACCGTCGAACGCCCCCGCGACCTCGGCTTCCTGCACCAGGAGATGGCGTACGACGCCGGGGCGACCCTCGCAGACGTCCTGGACGACGCGCTGCGCGAGGCCCGCGACGACCTCGCCGAGCTCGAACGCCTCGGCGACCTCCTGGCCCGCACGCCCGAGGACGACGCCTCCCACGCGGAGTTGCTCGACTCCTACGGGCGGCGGCTCGAGAGCGCCCAGGCGCGCGAGGTCTGGGACGCCGAGCGGCGCGCCGCGATGGTCCTAGCCGGGCTCGGCCTCGACGCGCTCGCGCCCACCCGGACCCTCGGCTCGCTCTCGGGCGGGCAGCGCGGCCGTCTCGCCCTGGCCGCGCTGCTCGTGCGCCGCCCGTCCGCGCTGCTCCTGGACGAGCCGACGAACCACCTCGACGACGACGCGGCCCGGTTCCTGGAGGAGCAACTGCGGGCGCTGCCCGGCGCGGTGGTGCTCGCCAGCCACGACCGCGCCTTCCTCGACGCCGTCTGCACCGACCTGATCGACCTCGACCCCTCGGTCGACGGGCCCGTGCGCCACGGCGGCAACTACAGCGCCTATCTCGCGCGGAAGCGGGCCGAGCGCGAGCGCTGGGAGCGGCGGTACGCCGAGGAACAGGAGGAGCTGGAGCGGTTGCGGACCTCGGCCGGGGTCACCGCGCACCGCCTGGCCCCCGACCGGGGCATGCGCGACAACGAGAAGATGGGGTACGGCGTCCGGGCGAACCGCGTGCAGAGCCAGATCGCCCGCCGCGTCCGCAACGCCACCCGCCGCCTGGACGACCTGGAGCGCCACCAGGTCGCGGAGCCGCCGCGCCCGCTGCGGTTCCGGCCGGTCACGCTCGGCGCCGCGCCGTCCGGCACGTCCGCACCGGACGAGGCCCTCGTGACGCTGCGCCACGCGCGCGTGCCGGGCAGGCTGTGCCTGGAGCGGCTCGACGTCTCCCCCACCGACCGGCTGCTGGTCACCGGGGTCAACGGCAGCGGCAAGTCGACGCTGCTCGCCGTGCTGGCGGGCCGATTGCCCGTCGCCGAGGGCGAGGTGCGCCGCCGGGTCGGGGCCACGGTCGGACTGCTCGCGCAGGACTCCGACTTCAGCCGGCCGGAGCGGACGGCGCGCGAGACCTACGCGCGCGTGCTCGGCTTCGAGCGGGCCGACGCGGTGCCGCTGCGCTCACTCGGTCTGCTCCACGAGGCCGATCTGGACAAGCCGGTGGGGCAGCTGTCGGTCGGGCAGCGACGGCGGCTCGCGCTCGCCCTGCTCGTGGCCGCCCCGCCCCACCTCCTTCTCCTGGACGAGCCGACGAACCATCTGTCGCCGCGCCTGTGCGACGAGTTGGAGGACGCCATGGGTGCGGGGCCCGGTGCGATCGTGGTCGCCAGCCACGACCGGTGGCTGCGCGGCCGCTGGCAGGGCAGGGAGCTGCGGCTCGGCGACCGCGCACGCTGATCGTGTGCTGGTTTTCCGCCAACGGACCGCACTTTTCACGCTTCCTCGGAGCCGAAACACGGTGTTAACCCGGCGATCACCTTTGCACAGCTAATCTGCTTCTTGACCTTTGGTTGACCAACCATTGGTTTCGTCTTGAAGTTTGGACTCCGCGGGAAGGAGGCGTGCGTTGCGAGGTGGGAGGGCTTGTCCGTGGGTGACACTGGCCGTCGCGGCCGTGCTGACCCTGGCATCCTTCGCTTTCGCACGCGCGTTCGCTCCCGCACATGAGCCGCGACCGTGGGCGGCGCCCGTGGTCGCCGAGCGAGGTCCGGTGGCCGCACCAGGCGGCCTCTCCCACCCCCACGACCTGGCCGAGGTGTTGCGCACCCGGGACCGGCACCGCGCGGCCTCCGGCGGCGCCCACTCCCCCGGCCCCGCACCGCTGTCGGCGGACCGGCGGCGTCCGGACGCCGCCCCCGTCCCGCACATCGCGGACGCGCGCGCCCGGCCGAGCAGAGCCGTGCCGGACCTCACCCCCGCCGCGTTGCAGGTCTTCCTCTGCTGACAGGTGGCTGCCACCCCCCACCGTCCTGTCGGTCCGACGCGCCCCCACGGCGCGCCAGGAGGAAACATCACGTCATGCAGCCCCTCATCGACAACGCCCGTACGTTCGGACAACGCCCTGAGGAGTTCGCCGGGCTCGCCGAAGGGCAGTCCCCCCAGGCCCTGTTCATCACCTGCTCCGACTCGCGGGTCGTGCCCGCGCTGATCACCGGCGCCCGCCCCGGTGAACTCTTCGAGCTGCGCACCGCGGGCAACATCGTGCCCGAGCCCACCGGCGGCCCCTGCGGCGAGGCCGCGACCATCGAGTACGCCGTCGAGGTGCTCGGTGTGCGGGACATCGTGGTGTGCGGGCACTCGCACTGCGGCGCGGTCGGCGCGCTGGTGCGCCGGGAAGACCTCACGGCCGTGCCCGCCGTGCGCGACTGGCTCGCGCACGCCGCGGCCGGTCCCGTCGGCGACAACCCCGCCGAGCACACCGACCCGACGGTCGCGGCGGCCGTGCAGCGCCACGTCGTGGAGCAGTTGGAGCGGCTGCGCACCTACCCGTGTGTGCAGCGGCGGCTCGCGGACGGCCGTGTGCGCCTGCACGGCTGGTACTACGAGGTGCACACGGGCCGCGTCCGTGCGCACCGCTCCGCGACCGACGCCTTCGAGGCGCTGTGAGCGCCCCGGTGCGCGCGGACGCGCGCAAGTACCCCCACCTGCGGGCCGACTTCACCGCGTCCCTCGTCGTCTTCCTCGTCGCGCTGCCGCTGTGCGTGGGCGTCGCCGTCGCCTCGGGCGTCCCGGCCGAGATCGGACTGGTCACCGGCATCGTCGGCGGCATCGTCACCGGTCTGATGCGCGGCAGCAGCCTCCAGGTGTCGGGCCCGGCCGCCGGGCTCACCGTGCTCGTGTACGAGGCCGTGGACGAGTTCGGCCTGCCGGTGCTCGGTGTCATCGTCCTCGCGACCGGGTTGCTCCAGATCGGGATGGGCGCCCTGAAGGTCGGCCGCTGGTTCCGGGCCATCTCGGTCTCGGTGGTCGAGGGGATGCTGGCCGGGATCGGGCTCGTCCTGATCGCGGGTCAGCTCTACACCGTCCTGGACGCGAAGGCGCCCGAGTCGGGGCTCGGCAAGATAGCGGGGCTGCCCGGGGCGCTTATCGAGGTGGCGGGCAGCACGGCGGGGCTCGCCTCCCTGGCGCTCGGCGCGGGGACGGTCGCCGTCCTGGTGCTGTGGAAGCACCTGCCCGCGCGCGTGCGGGTGGTCCCGGGCCCGCTGGCGGCGGTCGGCCTCGCGACGGCGGCGTCGGTGGTCTTCTCCGCGCCCGTGGCGACCGTCGAGGTCAACGGGCTGCTCGGGTCGATCCAGCCGCCGTCCATGGACGCCTTCGGCGAACTCGCCGGGCTCGGCCTGATCGGCACGATCGTGGCGTTCACGCTCATCGCGTCCGCCGAGTCCCTGTTCAGCGCGGCGGCCGTGGACCGGATGCACGACGGGCCCCGGACCGCGTACGACAAGGAGCTGATCGCGCAGGGCGCGGGCAACGCGGTGTGCGGGGTGCTCGGCGCCCTGCCGATGACCGCCGTGATCGTGCGCAGCTCGGCCAACGTCCAGGCGGGGGCCCGCACCAAGGCGTCCCGCGTGCTGCACGGCGTCTGGCTGCTGCTGTTCGCGGCGCTGCTGCCGGGCGTCCTCGCCTACATCCCGCTCCCGGCGCTCGCGGGCGTCCTCGTGCACGCCGGGGCCAAGCTGATCCCGGCGCGGTCGCTGGTCGGGCTGTGGCGCGAGCACCGGGGTGAGGCGTTCATCCTGGTCGTCACGGCGGTGTCGATCGTCGCGGTCAGCATGTTCGAGGGTGTGCTCGTCGGTATCGCCCTGTCCGTCGTCAAGACGGCGTGGGACGCCTCGCACGTGAAGCTGGAGGTCTTCGACAAGGGGGCGGGACCCGTGCAGGCGTATCTGACGGGCAACGCCACGTTCCTGCGGCTGCCGAAGATCCTCGACGACCTGGAGGCGCTGCCGCAGAACCGGCCCGTCGAGCTGCACCTGACCGGGCTCCACCACCTCGACCACGCGTGCAGGACGGCGCTGGAGAACTGGGCGGAGCGGCACAGCTCGGCCGAGACGGAACCGGTCAAGGTGACCACCGCCTGACCGGCCGTCAGTCGTCGAGCACGGCGGCGACCGCCTCGACCTCCACGAGCTGGTCGTGGTAGCCGAGCACCGTGACCCCCATCAGGGTGCTCGGCACGTCGTGCTCGCCGAAGGCGTCGCGGACCACCTGCCACGCCGTCACCAGATCCGCCTGCCGCGCCGAGGCGACGAGCACGCGGGTGCTGATGACGTCCTGGAGGTCCGCGCCCGCCGCGGCGAGCGCGGTGCGCAGGTTCTCGACGCACTTGGCCGCCTGGCCCGCGTAGTCGCCGACGGCGGCGGTCGTGCCGTCCTTCTCCAGCGGGCAGGAACCGGCGAGGAAGATCAGTCGCGCATCGGCCGGCGCGGTCGCCGCGTACGCGTACTCGGCGACGTCGGACAGCGCGTCCGAGCGGACGAGGGTGACGGCACGGACCATGGGTTCCAGCATCCCTTCTGGCCTTTTTACAAGGGCGGCGCGACCGGCCGAAGCCGGTGGCGCCGCCCATCAGATCACGGCTGCCAACGCATGGTCGCGCAGTTATTTCCCGCCGCCTTGCCTTCGAGGCGGTCGGTCAGCCAGTCGATGGCGCTGCCCTGGTCGGTGAGGAGCGGCGCGAAGTGGTTGAGCAGCGCGCGCCCCACGTTCGGCAGGATCACCGGCTTGTACGTGACCTGGGCGCCGCGCCCGCACCAGTCGACGGCCATCCGGCGGGCCTGGCCGTGCGGGACGAGGTTGTCGCTGACACCGGTCGCCACCCGGACGGGACCGGCCGGCTTCATCGTGCCGATCCGCTGCTCGGCGAGGAACGCCTGGAGCTTCGGCTCGGACTCGATGATCTCGGCGAGGGACTTGCCGTCGCTCGTCCACTCCTCGCTGCGGGCCGAGTTGTAGCGGAAGATGGTGTCGCCCACGCACATCGTCGACAAGTCCTTCAGCGCGGCCCGCCCCCTGTCGTTCAGGTGCGCCTCGGCGATCGGCCGCAGCTCCGGGTCGGACTGCAGGAACCCGTTGAGCGACCAGCCGAGGGCGCCCGCGAGATCGGTGCCGTCGATGCCCTTGGTGGTCTCCAGCAGATCGGCGGGCGGCGCCCCCGCGTACGTACCGGCGAGGGTGACGTCCGGCGCGTACGACGGCTGGAGTTCGGCGGCGGCGGCCGTGGCGCCGCCGCCCTGGCTGTAGCCGAACAGGCCGACGCGCGAGTCGGCGGTGACGGTGGAGCCCTGGAGCGCGCGGGCGGCGCGGACCGCGTCGAGCACGGCGTGGCCGCCGTCGAGCCGGTTGACGTAGGTGTGCAGGCGGTCGGTGGCGCCCAGGCCGACGTAGTCGGTGACGACGACCGCGACGCCCGTGGCGAGGAGCCGGTAGATCGACAGATCCTCGTACCCGACCGACACCGTCTCGCCGTTGAGGGTCAGCGGGTGCTCCAGGCCGAGCGAGGCCGCGCACTGGTCGCCCTGGCCCATGGTGCCGGGCGCCACGGCGACGAGCGGCCGGGGCCCGTCGCCGCGCCACTTCGCGGTCGGCTCGATGTAGGCGCCGGTGACGGCGGCGGGGCCGCCGGTCGAGTCGGTCGTGCGGTACATGATGCGGGTCGCCCTGCCGGGCAGCGGGCCGTGCAGCGTGGGCAGGCTGAGGGCCAGCTTGAGCGGCTCGCTGCGGATCAAGGCGCCGTTGGCGGCGGGCAGTTCGGCGGGCGGGTCGTAGAACTCGGGGATCGTGACGCCGCGCGAGACCACGTTCTGCGCGCCGGTCGCCGCGGCGGCGGGCAGGGCCTGCGCGCCGACACAGGCGGCTACGGTGACGGCGGCGGCCAGCAGGCGGGCGGGAGCGGGCATGGCAAACCTCCTGAGTGCAGGCGGAGTCGGGGCTCCGTACCTGGCGGGGTTCGGCCGGGACGGGCAGGCCGAGGACGCGTGCGGCCCGGTCGTCCCACCGTCCCCACGCATCGCGGGGACGGTACCGAGGACAGCGTTACCGCCGGTAGCACCCGGAGGGTTACGTTTCAGTAACTTACTCTCGCGTACACGCGCAGGGGGCGCCGCGCGGGCCCGCTACGCGTTGACGTCGAACGGCACCCCCGGCGGCAGCGCGGCGGCGAGATGACTGGCGAAACTGCTGTCCCGCAGACCGAAGTTGGCGCTCCCGAAGTCGTACGCGCTGAGCTTGTCGCGCAGCCCGGCCGGATATCCGTTCCAGCCGACCAGCGTCGGGAACTGCCACGTCCCCTTGTGGTTCTCGGGTGGCTCGTCGTTCGCGGTCGCGGCGCGGAAGCAGTGGGTGCCGATGCCGTCCTTGTGGTAGACGATCTTGGGGTGGGTGCCGTCCCAGCGGATCTGGTCGCGCGGGTAGATGTGGAACCCGCCGTGGGCGGAGGCGGCGACGTACTCAGCCTGGCCGTCGTGCACCCAGACGACCACGTGCTCCCAGTCGTTGCGGTGCCCGCCGATGCCGCTGCCCGGGAGCGCCTGGTCCTTCTCGAAGTAGAGGCCGTACATCACCGCGCACCAGCCGTTGTCGCACTTCGCGCGGGAGTAGCCGTTGGTGTTGTCGAGGTCGGAGGCGTCGCGGCACTGGCCGTTGAGCGCGCCGCCCGGCTTGAGGCCGCCGTTGACGGTTCCGTCGGGGCCGATGGCGGGCGTGGGGTAGCAGCCGTCGGTGTCGTAGTCGAAGGCGGGCTGGTACGTCTGCTCGGTCGCGTCGGCGTTGCCGGGCAGGGCCGGCGGCGGGGCGGCGAGGGCGCTGCCCGCGAAGCCGATGACGAGGGCGAGGGCGCCGCCGGTGGCGAGGGCGGCGCGGCGGAGGGTTCTGGTCGGGTGCACGGCGTCTCCTGCGCGCGTCGGCGCGGGGCACGGCATGACGCTCGGCGCATGCCGTGCCCCGCGGTCGTTCCGGATGGTCAGGCCGTGTGCAGGGTCAGGCCGTAGCGGCCCAGGATCTCGTTGACGGGCTGGAACCAGGTCTCACCGCCGCTGCCGCAGTTGCCCCAGCCGCCGGAGGTGACGCCCTGGGCCTGGTCGCCGCTGATGAACGAGCCGCCCGAGTCGCCGCCCTCGGCGCACACGCTCGTCTTGGTCATCTGGTGGACGGCGCCCTGGCTGTAGTTGACGGTCTCGTTCTTGGCGAGGACCGTGCCGCAGTGCCAGTGCGTGGTGGACCCGGAGCGGCAGATGGAGGCGCCGACCGGGGCCTCGTTCGAGCCGCGCACGAGCTGGTCGGAGACGGTACCCCAGCCGAGGACGACCGGGACGGTCCACCAGCCGCTGCCGACGTTGACCCAGGCGTAGTCGTTGTC
The DNA here is from genome assembly GCF_040644575.1 of Streptomyces sp. NPDC046939. Lineage (NCBI taxonomy): Bacteria > Bacillati > Actinomycetota > Actinomycetes > Kitasatosporales > Streptomycetaceae > Streptomyces > Streptomyces sp. NPDC046939. The sequence goes on along the minus strand of NZ_JBEYWV010000013.1, from coordinate 194,837 downwards.
CGGGAACGACGAGCCCTGGAAGTTGCCGATGTAGGAGCGGTCCCAGCCGCTGACGCCCTGCCCGGCACCGCCGCAGTGGCCGGCCGTGACGAAGCCGCCGTGGACGGAGAAGCCGATGGAACAGCGGACGTTGCCGGTGTAGTACGGGTCGCCGCCGACCGTGCCCGCCGCGAACGTGGCCGGGGCGTGCGGGGTCGTGCGCACGGTCACGGGGCCCGCCTTGCCCGCGCGGGCGAGGAACGCCTTGACATCGTTGTCGGACTGCTTGTCGTCGAGTACTTCGACGACGACGCGGTTGGACTGCCAGTCGACGCGCCAACTGCTCACGCCCCGCGGGGCGTCCAGGGCGTCGATGCGCTTCTTGGCGGCGTCGAGCTGGGCGGCGCTGTGGCCGACGAGCTTGACGGTGGCGCCGGTGGCCCGTACCGCCGCGGCCTTGTCCCGGTCGGTGACGGCGACGGTCAGCTCCTGGTCCGTGGGGGTCAACCAGGAACCGGCGTACGCGGAACCGGCGGCTTTCCGGGCCTGCTTCTCGGTGGCGGCCGCCTGCTTCTCGGCCGCGAGCCGTGCCTTGGCCTGCGACGCGGTGAGGCCGAAGTCGCGCTGCATCGCGGCGAGGAGGCCGTCGGAGGCGGGGGCGCGCTCGGCGGTGTTCAGGGTGCTCGGGGTGTCCGCGCCGGCCGCCTGGGCCGGGAGGAACCCGGCGGTGGCGCAGGCGCCGGAGACCAGCAGGGCGGTCAGGACAGCGCGGAGGGGTCTGGTGCGTCGCATGGGTCGGCCCTTCGTCGTTTCCCGTGTGGTGTGGGGTTGGCACAGGGGTGGAACGGCAATTCTGGGTGCGCTCGTGCGGCATTCCTGTGGGGAGCGTAGCGAGTGATCACGGTCAGGTCCATGCCAATGGAGGAACGTGTTCCGGGCAATGTGCGGGGTGGGGGTGAGCGGGGCCGGGCGTTGGTGAACTGCGGTTTCTGGGGTGGGGGTTGAGGGGATGGGTGCGAGGGTGCGGCCTGGCCGGGGGGTGTCTTGATCGCGCCGTAGGGCGTACGGGAGCGGGCCGGGCCCGGAGCCTCGGAATCGGAACGGGCTCCCGGCCGGGGTCGGGTCACTCGTCGCCGGGATCGAGTCGGGCTCGTAGCCTTTTCGCCAGCGCGTCCGCCTGGGCCGGGGGCACCTGTTCCGTCTCGGGGCGGGTGAGGTGGTCGAAGACGCGTGGGCCGCGCTGGGTGGAGGCCAGGTCCGGCATGCGCGGGATGATGTGGAAGTGGACGTGCGCGAAGCCCTCGGCCTCCGCGAACTGGGCGACGTACGTCTTCGCGCACCCCGTCACGTCGCGCAGCGCTCGGGAGACGCGGACCTGCCAGGAGCCGAGCGTGGCGGCCTCCGCGTCGGTCAGGTCGTGCACGGCGGTGACATGGCGCCGGGGCAGCAGCACCAGCCAGCCGGGCAGGGTCGTCCCGAAGGCGTGGGCGAGGCGCCAGTGCGGGTCGGAGGCGATGTGTTCACGCGGTGGCAGACCGTCGAGACCGGCTTCGGCGGCGCAGGCGTGGCAGGCACTGGCGTACGGGGATGGGGCGCGCGGGGTCATGCCGCCACTCTCCCCCGGGGCCCCGGCCTAGGCTGCCACCATGACGGAACCCATGTCGCCGAGTGCCGTGGTGCAGGAGCACGCGGACTTGTTGCGGGAGCGGCTCAAGGAGCGGATCTACGCCTCGCTGACGCTGCTCGCCGTGCTGGTGGGGCAGGCGCAGAGCGGGCATCCCCGGCACGGCGGCGCGGCGGTGTCGGTGGCGGTCACGGCGCTCGGGCTGTGGCTGGCCACGCTCGTCGCGGACCTTCAGGCGCACCCCGTGGCGCACGGCCGGACGCCCCGGCTGCCGGAGATCCGGCACACGATGTTCACCAGCAGCCCCCTGCTGACCAGCGCGATCGGCCCGCTCCTGGTGATCGCGCTGTCCGCCGCGGGCGTCGTGGAGCTGACGGCCGCGCTGTGGATCGCGGTGGGCAGCGAGGTCGCGGCGCTGGCCGCGTGGGGTGTCACCGGCGGGCGGCGGGTCGGGGCGAGTCGGCTCGGCGCGCTGGTCACGGGCGCGCTGAACGCCGTGATCGGGATCGTCGTGGTCGCGGTGAAGCTGGCCGCCGGGCATTGAGCGCACGGCCCGCCCCGGGCGTCACTCCAGCCCCAGGACCTCCTTGACGGTGCGCACGACCCCGTTCTCCGTGTGCGGCGGCGCCTGGTGGCGGGCGCGCCGCCGTACCTCCGGGTGGGCGTTGGCCATCGCGTAGGACCAGTCGGCGGCGTCGAGCATCTCCAGGTCGTTGAGGTAGTCGCCGAACACCATGGTCTGCGCGGCGGTGATGCCCAGGGCGCGCTGGAGACGGCGTACGGCCTCGCCCTTGTTGGCCGAGGGGCTCATGACGTCGACCCAGTGCTCGCTGGAGACGACGACCTGGTGGGACTCGGCGAGCACGCTCAGCGCGGGCGCGGTGGTCTCCTCGGCGCGGCCGAAGTCGAAGAGCGCGACCTTGATCACCTCGTCGTCGACGGCGGTGGCGTCCTCGACGATCTCGTGCCGGTGGTAGTACTTGCGCACCTCGGTCATGAACGCCTCGTCGGACCGCTCGACGTACGCGGACCGCTTGCCGCAGACGACGACGCCCGCGTCCACACCCTGCTCCGTGAGCTGCCGCACCGCCTTGACCAGCCAGGAAGCGGTCTCCTTGGCGAGCGGGTCGGAGCTGAGCTCGACGCCGCCGCGGACGACGTAGGTGCCGTTCTCCGCGATGTAGGCCATGCCACCGTCGTCCACGGCGGCGAACTGGTCGGCGAGCGTCGCGTACTGGCGGCCGCTCGCGGGGCAGAAGACGATGCCGCGCCGGTCCAGCTCGGCGAGGAGCGGCCACAGGGAGTCCGGGATGCGCCCTTCGGCGTCCAGGAGGGTGCCGTCCATGTCGGTGACGACGAGGCGGATGTCGGCCGGGTGGTGCGTGTTCACAAGCGATCCTCAGTACGGGTACCCGTCCAGTCTAGGGAGGCGTCCGGGCTGGTCGCGCCCGTGATCGGGCCGGGCGGCACACAGCGCCCCCGCACGGACGACGCCCACGCCCGTCGAGCCGCCGGCCTCTACGCCGATTCCGTCACCGGTGCCGGTCGCGCCGCCGTCGGCCGTTCCGCCCGGTTCAGGAGTGTCGCCGCGAGCAAGCCGCCCAGCAGCACCGCCGCGGCGCCGACCAGTTGGCCCGTCTCCAGGGCCGAGGCGAAGGCCCGGGTCACCGTGCGGCGTTCCTCCGTCGAGTCCGCCGCGGCCAGGGCGGCCGGGAGGGAGGCCGCCGTCACCGGGGCGAGCGCGGCGAAGCGGGAGCTGAGGACCGCGCCGAGGACGGCGACGCCGAGGCCGCTGCCGAACTCGGTGACCGTGCCCTCGATGCCCGCGCCCGCGCCCGCCTTCTCGCGCGGGATCGCGCCGAGGACGGCGACGGCCATCGCCGGGTTGGCGAACGCGCAGCCGATCCCCATGAGGACCAGACCGGCGAGCAGCCCGCCGTACCCGTCGACGATCCGCCCGGCGAGGGCGACGGCGGCGAGACCGCAGGCCAGCAATGTCATGCCGAGGGCGACGGAGCCCGGGATACCGAGCCGGGTGGTGAGGCGGGCGGAGACGCCGGTGAAGTTGAGCAGGACGACGGTCAGGGCGAAGGGCGCGGTGCGCAGCCCCGCCTCCAGTGGGCCGTAGCCGAGCACGAACTGGAGTTGCTGCGTGAGCAGGAACAGCGCGCCGCCGCTGCCGAAGGTGATGAGCAGCGCGCCGAACACGGCGCCGGTGAACGTCCGGTCGCGGAAGAAGCTCATGTCCAGCATCGGGTGCGCGACGCGGCGCTCCCAGAGGACGAAGGCGGCCAGGGCGCAGGCGCCGACGGCCGCGCCGAGGAGGACGTGGGCCGAGGTCCAGCCGTGGTCGGGGCCGCACACCACGGCGTAGACGAGCGCGGTCATGGCGACGATCGAGAGCAGGGCGCCGGGCAGGTCGGGGCGGTGGCTCTGCTCGGCCCTGCTCTCGGGGACGAGGAGGGTGACCGCGGCGAGGCCGAGGGCGACGACGGGCAGGTTGACGAGGAAGAGGGCGCCCCACCAGAAGTGGTCGAGCAGGACGCCGCCGACGAGCGGTCCCGCGGCGAATCCGAGGGCGTTGACGGCGGCCCAGATGCCGATGGCGCGGACCCGTTCGTCGTCGTCGAAGGTCTGGACGGCGACGGCGAGGGTGGCGGTCAGGAGCAGGGCGCCGCCGACGCCCATGCCCGCGCGGGCGGCGATCAACTGGCCGGTGGTGTCGGAGAGTCCGGCCGCGAGCGAACCGGCGCCGAAGAGGGCGAGCCCGGTGAGGAGGAGGCGCTTGCGTCCGTAGCGGTCGGCGGCGGCCCCGGCGGTGAGCAGGAGTCCGGCCTGGACGAGGACGTACGCGTTGATGATCCACTGGATGCCGGAGGTGCCCGCGCCGAGGTCGTCGGTGAGGGTGGGGACGGCGACGTTCAGGATCGTGTTGTCGAGGATGACGACGAGTTGCGCGAGGCAGATCACGCCGAGGACGAGCCAGCGGCGCGGGTCCCGGGCCGCGGGGGCGTGGTGCGGGATCTCGGCGGCGGACGTCGCCGTCATGCGGGCTCCTTCGGGGGCGGGCGCGGGCCTGCGGGCGGCGCCCCGCGATCCGGGGGCCGACTGGTTAGGCAACCCTAACTCGCGGGTGCCGCGCACGTCACCGGGCCACCGGCCTACAGCGTGCGGTGCATGATGTGCAGCCCGACCCGGCCGTGGCGCGGATGGTCGTACGCGTCCGGCACCGTGCCGAGGACCGTGAATCCGAGCGAACGCCACAGGGCCACGGCCGGGTTGGTCTCGACGACGGCGTTGAAGGCCATCGCGCGATAGCCGTCGGCCTTGGCCTCGGCCAGGACATGTTCGGCGAGCGCGCGGCCGTAGCCGTGTCCGGAACGGTCGGGGTCGACCATGAACCCGGCGTTGGCGACGTCGGCGGCCGGTCCGCCGTAGTTCGCTTTGAGATACGCGCTCGCGACGACGGCCCCGTCCTCGTCGGTGGTGACGAACACCCGGCGTCCGGGGCCGGTCCACAGGGCGCGGGCCTCCGGCTCGGTGGTGTCCGGGTCCCAGGTGTACGTCTCCCCGGCGCGGACGATCCGCCGCCAGAACGGCCAGATGCCGTCCCAGTCCTCGTCCCGGGCGTCTCTGATCTTCATGCGCCCGAGTCTGGCATGGGGGCGCGACCGCTCACTCGCCACTCACTCGTCGCTCACTTGCCGAGCGAGGTGAGGGCGTTCGCGAGCTGGCCCATCATGTCCGTGATCGCCTGTCCCAGCGCGGTCGGGGCGATGAGCACGCCGAGGACGAGGAGGATCACCATCACCAGCGCCGTGTCGCCCCGCTTTCTCGGCTGGACCGGCCGGCGCAGCAGCAGAATGGCGATCACCGCCAGGATCACCGCGACATCGATGGTGACCACGTCTCGGCCCTCCCCGGTCGACCGCGCTCCCCCATTTCTGTGTAGCGGCCCCGGCTCCCGCCGTCCCGGGCTTGCCCGCACTTGGCCCGAACGGACCGGAATGCGCACTGCGCCCCGACATCCCCGCACTCGCCCACCACTCGACCGCACCGGGGTCCCACCCCTCCGCCCCCACGGCCCTCTTCCGGCCGGGACGGCTCAGCCCCCGGGCTCGTACTGCGCCAGCCCGTACCCGAACGACCAGTCGGCCGAGGCGTTCTGGATGAGGGTCACGAGGACGTTCCGCGGTTCCGTACCCGCGTACGCCTGGGCGAGTTCGGCGATGCGCCGGTACAGCGCGCGCTTCACCTCGGGCGCGCGGCCCGCCCGGAGCGTGATCTCCACGAAGACGACGCCGTCGTCGCGCGGCACCCCGAGGTACTGCCCGTACCGCAGCACACTGCGCTCGCCGTGATGGCTCGTCAGCACCTGGAAGAGATCGTCCGGCGGTGAGCCGATCGTCTCCCCCAGCGCCTCGTGCACGGCACGCCCCAGGGCGTGCAGCCGATCGCCGTCGGCGTTCATCGCGTCGATCCTGACCAATGGCATGGGTGCGCTCCTCGATCGCCCGGCAGAGGCTGTACATACTAGTAGTTACAGCTCCTCGGCCCCCGGGCGCCCACCCCCGCCCGACCACCTCCGAAAGCGGACGCGTAGGGTCCCCTTCTGACTCGAACCGCCAGGTGGCAGACCGTGCCGCCAAGATCAGGAGCTCGTACCGTGCCCGCACCGTCCACCGCCCCGGCGCCCATCTACGACCGTCTCGTCGACGAGCAGGGTGACGTGCTCGCCGATGTGCGCGAAGCGGCGCAGCAGACCGAGCGCACCGCGGAGGACGTCCTCGACTTCGACATCCCGAAGGACGCCGAGCAGGAGCGCTGAGCGGCGTGCCCGTCCCGGGCGACGACCGCGTGCACGCCTATTGACGCAAATTCGAACTCGTCGGTAGCTTCAACCATCAGCGCTGAAATCCCCTGCCCCATCCGGAACTTGGCCTTGAGCCGAGCGGGTTTCGAAGGAGCGACAGATGGCGATTCGCGCGTTCGTGAAGCACTGCGCAGCCGTGGCCGCGGCGGCGACGATGGCGGGCCTCGGCCTCACCGTCCCGGCGCAGGCGGCCCCGCAGCCCCTCCCCTACGTCGCGCTCGGGGACAGCTACAGCGCCGCGTCCGGCGTCCTCCCGCTCGACCCGTCGGCGAGCCCGCTCTGCGCCCGCTCCACCGCCAACTACCCGCACGTCATCGCCCAGCGCACCGGCGCCACCCTGAAGGACGTGACCTGCGGCGGAGCCCAGACCAAGGACTACGCCGCCGCGCAGTACCCCGGCGTCCCCCCGCAACTGAACGCCCTCGGCGCCGACACCCGCCTCGTCACCATGACGATCGGCGGCAACGACAACAGCACCTTCATCAGCACCGTCCTGGCCTGCGCCTCCGCGGGGATCGCCACGGCCGGGCAGGGACACCCGTGCGCGTCCCTGTACGGGGACAAGTTCACCGCCGACATAGAGGGCAAGACGTACCCGGCGGTGAAGGCGGCCCTCAAGGCCACCCGGGACAAGGCCCCGCAGGCGCGCGTCGCGATCCTCGGCTACCCGTGGATCATGCCGCCGACGGCGCAGGCGGGCTGTTTCCTGAAGATGCCGATCGCCTCCGGCGACGTACCGTACGTGCGGGACATACAGGCGCACCTGAACGACGCGATACGCCGCGCCGCGGCGGAGACCGGGGCGACCTACGTGGACGTGGCCGGGGCGTCGGAGGGGCACGACGCCTGCCAGGCGTCCGGCACGCGCTGGGTGGAGCCCGCGCTGTTCGGCACGAACTTCGTGCCGGTGCATCCGAACGCGCGCGGCGAGGCGGCGATGGCGGACCTCGCGATGGACGCCCTCGGGCTGTCCTAGGCGCCTATACGAAGTCCACCTCGGGGAAGCGCGCCGACGGGCCGTCGAGGAGGCCGCGGTCCCGGCCCCGTAGATGGCGGTCGAAGAAGGCGGTCACGTAGGCGCGCTGGGCCGTGACCGCGCGGCCGGCGGGGATGGTGCCGACCCAGTCGGCCGGCTTCCCGGGGTCGAGCGGGAGCCGCGCGGCGACCTGCGGCAGCAGGGTCGCCGCGTCGGTGAAGGTGGCGTGCCCGGCGCCTTCGAGGGTGAGGTCGCGGCGCCATCCGGTGCTGTGCCGCCACAGTTCGCGCCAGGAGGGCACGGTGGTCCGGTCGTTGCCGGGGCTGCCCATGAGGAGGACCGGGCGGTCCGTGCCCTCGGCCGCGACGGTGGAGAGATGGCCCTCCTCGTGGTCGTCCCCGACGTAGGCGAGGACGCCGTCGAGGTTGCCCGCGGCGGCGAGGCGACGGTCGTCGTGGAGCGCCTGGACGGAGGCGAAGCCGCCGGCGGACTGGCCGAACGCGCCGATGGGCGCCGGGCGCCATCGGCCGGCCTCGAAGGCGAGCTCCACCGTGTCCACGACGAAGCGGAGATCGGCGACGCGGACCGCCGTGGTCTTCTCCAGGAGCGCGGTCACCGCGTCCGGGCCCGCCTTCTGCGCGGCGGCGAACTCCTCCGGCAGCCTGCTGGTGAGGACGCGCCCGCCCGGCAGTTCGACGGCCGACACGTCGTAGGGGTGGTCGACGGCGAGGACGATGTAGCCCTGGGAGGCGAGTTCGTCGGTCAGGGTGGTGCCGAGGGTGCGCGGGTCGAGGACGCCGGGCGAGTACAGCACGACCGGGTGCGGCGCGTCGCGGTCCAGCGGCACGGAGCGGTGGGCGAAGGTGCGGGTGGCGGCCCAGTCGACGCGGCCGGTGGGCAGCCCCGCGAAGTTGTTGAGCCGGTCGAAGCCCGCCGCCTCCCGCGCCGTCATCTGCGCGGCGCGCGGGTGTCCGGCGACGGTGCGGGCCGGGTAGCGGACGTCGAGCATCAGCTCGCGTGCCGCTCCGCCCGTCCACGGGTCGCGCCGGGCCTTGTCCACGAGGTGGAGCCGGGTGGTGCCGACGGCGTACGGGCCCGTCGGCGCGGGCAGCCGCAGCCGTACGCGCCCGCTCGCGCGGGTCCGCGCGACGGCGGTCGCCGGGGTCGCGCCGAGCGCCAACAGGGCTGCGCCCATGGTCAGTACGGAGCGCCGGGCGGGCCGGAAGGGTGCGGTGCTTGTGTGCTCGTCCATGCGTCCAGCCTGGTCGAGCGGGGTGTGCCGCACCATCCGGCTGCCCCGCCCTGCCGTCTGGGGGGAATCCCCCAGGGTCACCTCGCTGGCGAACCTAAACCCGTCGGTTCAAGTCCGTGAACGTCACACAGCCTTACGGATGACAGCCAGGTGCCGGGCGGGAGCCCGGCTCATGCTCACGCCAAGACCACGTTCGCACCCTCGTATGCTCGGGGGCACGAACGTCGGATCGATCTTGGAGTGACTCAGGTGACCCAGGTGGCACGACGGCCCCGCTGGGCCGGGACGTGGGACCGCTTCGTGGCGTCCGACCCCGGGCTGCTTCGACTGATGGCCGGGCTGCGCACCGTCGCCGCGATCGGCCTCGCCCTCGCGGTGCTCGGGCTGGCCGGGACCCAGGTCACGCACATGGTCGCGGGCGCGATGACGGCGATGGTCGGCACGTTCGCGATCCGCGAGAAGACGGTGCGCGGGCAGGCGGTCACGCTCGCACTCGGCCTTCCGATGGCGCTCGTCGCGCTCTCGCTCGGCGCGCTGCTGCACAGCCGGGTCGTCGCCGGTGACGTGTTCTTCGTCGCGTTGATCTTCGCCGCCGTTTACAGTCGCAGATTCGGCGACCGGGGCACGGCGCTCGGCCTGATCGGCTTCCAGGTCTACTTCGTGTCCCTGTTCGTGAACGCGACGGTCGGTCAACTGCCCAGTCTCTACGGCACGTTGACGATCGCCTTCGCGTGCAGCGCGTTCGCCCGCTTCGTGCTCGTGCCGGAGACGCCGCAGCGCGTCCTCGGGCGGCTGCGCGAGGCGTTCCGGGCCCGGCTCGGCCAGCTCGTCACCGCCCAGACCCGGCTCCTCGACGCGCCGCCCGGGGAGCTGGACGACGTCCTCGACGATGTGCGCCGCCACACCGCGCGGCTGCACGAGGCGGCGCTGATGATCCAGGGCCGCCTGGAGGACGGCGCCCGCGACGACGTCACCGCCGCGCTGATCCAGCGCCGCGTCGCGGACGCCGAGGTCTCCGCCGAACGCCTCGGCATGCTGCTCCTGAACGCCCGCAGCGCCGAACGCGCCGACACGCTCACCCTCCACCTGCCGGGCGCCCCGGTCCCCGCGGCGGGTTCGCCGCTGCCCCGCGAGGACGAGGCGACGGCCGCCCTCCGCCGCGACCTCGGAGCCCTGAACCTGCTGGCGTCGCGCCCCGCCGACGCCAACCGGGGCACCGCCGTCGCCCACGTACGCAACCGGCTGCTCGGCTACCGCGACGAGGAGGCCATCCCGCCGGGCGCCACGCTCGCCGCGCAGGACGTGTTCCGCGGCATCGGTGAGGCGGCCCGCGCCATCCTGGGTCTGCGGCTCGCGCTCGACGGGCCGCAGGACGAGTCCGACGACTCCCCCGCGACGACGCGCTCGCGCGAGGAGTTCGACGCGGAGGACGTGTCGATAACGGCCGAGAAGGAGGCGCCCGCCGCCGTCGAGGAGGCCGAGGAGCCGAAGGGGCTGCGGCGACCGACCACCCGCGCCGCCTTCCAGGTCGCCGTCGGCTCGGCGCTCGCCATCGTCGGCGGCGAGTTCCTCTCCAGCCAGCGCTGGTACTGGGCCGTCCTCACCTGCTGGGTCGTCTTCCTCAACACGGCGTCGACCGGCGAGATCGTCGTCAAGGGCTACCGCCGCGTGCTCGGCACAGTCCTCGGCGTCGTCGCGGGTGTGGTCCTCGCGGGCGCGGTGGGCGACCACACGTGGCTCGCGTTCGCCCTGGTGCTGCTCTGCGTGTTCGCGATGTTCTTCACCGCGCCGCTGTCGTACGCGCTGATGTCGTTCTTCGTGACGGCGATGCTCGGCCTGCTCTACACACTCCTGAACACCTACAGCTTCGACGTGCTGATCCTGCGCATCGAGGAGACGGCCCTCGGCGCGGCGTGCGGGATCATAGCCGCCGTCCTGATCCTCCCGGTGAGGACCGACAGCCGCACCGACGAACTGCTCGCCACCGTCCTCGAACGCCTCGGTGACGTCGTCGCGGGCGCCGTGAGCCAGCTCAGCGGCGGCCCGGCCGCCGACCTGCTCGACAAGGCCCGCGACCTGGACACCGCCCTGGACGACCTACGGGCCTCCACGCGCCCCCTGACCCATCCGATCACGCCGCTGCGGGAGCGCCGCCAGACCGTCCGCTACCTGGTGGCGCTCCTGGAGACCTCGGCGTACCACGCCCGCTCCCTCGCGGCCACCGCCGAGCTGGTCCCGTACAGCAAGCGCGTCGGCGCGGACCCGCGCCTCGGCCGGGCCGCGCGGCGCATCGCCCACAACATCGACGTGCTCGTCGCGCACGTCAAGGAGACGGACACGACGGGCAGCGTCGAGTCGGGGGCGAGCATCGCCGCGATGCTGGAGACCGACGGCCTCGGCGTCCCGGCCGCGAACACCGTCACCTTCCGCGTCCTGCGTCACCTGCAACGCCTCGACGAGGGCATCACGGGCCTGGCCAGGCCGCTGGACGTGCCGGTGGGTCCGCGCAAGTAGGACCGGCGCTCCAGGGTCTCCCTACTGACCGGCCCAGCGCTTGATGGTCGCGGTCGCCGCGTCCCGCTGGTCCGCCGGGAGCGCGGAGATGCGGGCGTTGTGGTTGGAGTTCGGTACGACGTACTTGTACGAGTCGCGCTTGCTCGGACTGAACTGCTCGGCGCTCCACGGGTCGTTCTGCCCGTACACGAACAGCATCCGCTGCGACTGCGTCCGCACCCACTTGTCGACGCCCTTGATCACGGTGCCGTCGTAGCCCGTGCGCATGTCGGCGGGGAGCACCGAGTTCGGCTGGTAGATGTCCGGGTAGTGGCGCACGCCCTTGAGGTGCTTGAAGGCGAGGTCGGCCCAGCCGAGCTGGGCGGCGGCCTGGCGGTAGTAGGGGCCGGAGCCGTTGGCGCCGAGCGACGAGTCCTCGTAGATGGACAGGCCGTGGTCGAGGGACCACTGGTAGAGGTCGTCGTCGGAGGCGGTTCTCGCGTCGGGCACGGTCGGGCAGTCGTCGACGGTGCCGGACTGCCAGAAGTTCCAGACCTGGTCCAGGACGGCGAACTCGTAGGCGCGGTCGGTGGTGCCGAGGGTGTGGGTGAAGGTGTACCCGGCGTCCTTCGCGGTCTTCTCGAACTTCGGCAGGAGCGCGTCTCGGCGGACGAGCATCTCGCGCTGGACGGCGTCCAGCGCGGTGCGGCACTCCTTCGTGCCGACCGTCTCGAAGAAGCGGTCGTACGTGCTGTCGTCCCTGTTGTTCGCGTCGTTCGGGGCGACGTAGGCGATGACGCCGTCGTAGTCGCGCGGGTAGAAGCGGTAGTGGTAGGTGGCGGTCATGCCGCCCTTGCTGCCGCCGGTCGCGAGCCACTTCGAGGACGTCGCGTACAGGGGGCGGACGGCGCGCACGATGGCGTGCTCGTCGGCGGCCTCCTGCTGGACGGTCATCTTCTTCCACGGGGTGGCGCCGGCCGGGACGGACGGGCCGAAGAAGCGGTGCTCGACGCTGAGCTGGTTGGCGTCGAGGAGCGTGGTGGGCTCGCGGGTGGTGGAGGACAGGCCGTAGCCGCCGGTGTAGAGGACGACGGGCTTGGCCGCCGACTTGTGCCAGAGGGTGAAGCGCTGCTGGAAGGTGCCCGCGCGGGGGTGGTCGTGGTCGACCGGCTGGGTGATCGACAGGGAGTAGAGGGGGAAGCCCTCCTTGTCCGTGACGCCGGTGACGGTGACCCCGGGTATCGCGCGCAACCGGTCCTCGAAGGACGCGGTGGCGCGGGTCGCGGCGCTCGCCGGTGCCGCGGTGGCGGCGAGGGCGCCCGCGGTGAGCACGGCGGACAGGAGCAGCGTGGGCAGAGTGCGCAGACGCACGGGGCCTCCCGGGTCGGGGAACGTGGAGTGGATCTCTGGTGCGGTGACCGAGACCTTAACCCGGGGGGCGCGGGACGGGGCGGGGCCGGACGGAAAAGCCCGGAGCCGGGGCCCGCCTGTGCGGCGGGGCCCCGGCTCCGGGCGTTCGTGTCCGGGTCGGCGGCAGCCGGTCAGAGCTGGCCGGACTCCGCGATGGTGATCTTGGCGGAGGTGGCGCCGCTGCGGGAGCCGAGGGCCTCGATCTTCTTCACGAGCTCCATGCTGGACTCGTCCGCGACCTCGCCGAAGACGACGTGCTTGCCGTCGAGCCAGTCGGTGACGATCGTGGTGATGAAGAACTGCGAGCCGTTGGTGTTCGGGCCGGCGTTGGCCATCGAGAGCAGGCCCGGCTTGGTGTGCTTGAGCTGGAAGTTCTCGTCGGCGAACTTCTCGCCGTAGATGCTCTTGCCGCCCGTGCCGTTGCCGGCGGTGAAGTCGCCGCCCTGGAGCATGAACTGCGGGATGACGCGGTGGAAGGACGAACCGGCGTAGCCGAAGCCCTTCTCACCGGTGCACAGCGCGCGGAAGTTCTCCACGGTCTTCGGGACGACGTCCTCGAAGAGGTTGAACGTGATCCGCCCGGCGGGCTCGTCGTTGATCGTGATGTCGAAGTAGGTCTTGATTGCCATGGCGCAATCCTTGCATCACGACCTCTGAAACACCGATTCGCCCCGGCATCCTGGCCATGTCCGTACGTTCCGTGACGACATCTACGCGCCCCGCGACCGATCCGCGCCCCGCCGGGACCGCGACCGCATGAGAAAGGCCCCGTCGCCTCACAGGGGGGGAGAGGAGGCGGCGGGGCCACAGACTCGAGCGCCCGGGGGGGGTGGGGTGCTGGAGCCGCTCACCCTGCGGGTGCCCGGGTTCGGCGGGGTCATGCACTCCATCCGGGAATTTTTTTTCGCGGCTCTCGGCGGCGGTCGGGCGATCCCGGGGGCGGAGGGTGCCGCGCGCCCGCAGACGTTGGCCGAAAGACTTCGGTCACGGCCGGGTCACGGTGGCCGTGAGGCGCGGTGCGGTGCGGCCGCCGCAGAGCGTCGCCGTCCCGGGTGGTCCCGAAACGCCCGGTTCACGAGGTCGGGACGGGGTCGGGGCGGGCGGCCCGGGAGGTAGCATGCCGCGGCTGTTCGACGGCGACTTCACGACGAAGTCACCGGTGGGGCGGACTATCCGGCTTGTCCGGTCTGCTCGGCCCGCTCCATGACTAGCATGAACGCCGTACGGTCCGGAAGATCGGCGTCCCCTTCGGCGCCCGCTGGCCGGATCCGCAGCCGACTCGACCGGTCGGCTCGTCGCTTCCCACTCAAGGACCGAGGGACCCGCGGAATGTCAGTGCCTGCACCCCCCAGCCCGCACGCGATGGCGAAGGCGGAACGCTCCCCGCTCGGCGCGGCGCTCGTCGTGCTCGTGGTGGCGGCCGCCGCCGCGGGGGCCGCGGCGGCCCTCGCCCCGTCGGCCGCCCGCACCTGGGCGTTGTGGACGGCCGTGGTCTTCTGGGGGTGCCTGGCCGTCGCCGTCGTCACGGGCACCGTCCTGCTCGGCCGCGCCCGCCGCTCCGACGCGCGGGCGCGGCGTGAACTGGCGCTGGCGCAGGGCCGGTTGACCCAGCAGTCCGCCGAGGCGGCGCAGTTGGTGAACGTGACGCTCCCCGGTGTCGTGCGCCAGCTCCGGGAGACGGCGGGCGCGGGCCCGGTCACGGCGCCCTCCGACCCGCAACTGCGCCGGATCCTGGACGAGTTCACGGCGGCCGTCGAGGCATCCGTACGGGAGGCCGTGCGGGCCACGGCGGAGCGCGATGCGGCGCGGGGCGAACTGGAGCAGGCGGAGCGGGAGTTGCGGCAACTCACCGCGGAAACGTTTCCCGCCGCGGTCGCCCGGCTGCGCGAGGGCTCCTCCGCCGAGACCGTCCTCACCGAACTCGCCTGGCCGCAAAGCCCCCTCCTGCGCGTGCCCGCCGAGGCGTTCCTGCGGGAACTGGCCCTCAGCGAGCGGCGATCGGCCGCCGCCCAGGCCGCCTCCGCCAAGGCGCTCAGCCGCGTCCAGGCGAAGTCCGTCAGCATGCTCGCCGACCTGCGCTCCATGCAGGAGCGCCACGGCGAGGAGGTCTTCGGCGACCTGCTGCGCCTGGACCACGCCACGTCGCAGCTCGGCCTGATGACGGACCGGCTCGCGCTGCTCATGGGCGGCCGCTCCAGCCGCGCCTGGAACAAGCCGATCGTGATGGAGAGCGTGCTGCGCGGCGCCGTCGGCCGGATCGCCGCCTACCAGCGGGTGCGGCTGCACTGCGCCACGGACGCGGCGATCGCCGGGTTCGCGGCGGAGGGCGTCATGCACCTGCTCGCCGAGCTGATGGACAACGCGGCCAACTTCTCGCCGCCCATCGACGAGGTCCACGTCTACGTGGAGGAACGCTCCGCCGGGATCGTCGTGACCATCGAGGACAGCGGCCTGAAGATGGCCGACGCGGCGATGCGCCGCGCCGAGCAGGCGGTCTCCGGGCAGATCACCGACCTCGCCTCGCTCCAGGGCACCCGGCTCGGGCTCGCCGTCGTCGGCCGGCTCGCCGCCAAGTACCGCATCGACGTCAACTACCGCCCGTCCTCGCGCGGCGGCACCGGCGTCGTCGTCCTGCTCCCGCCGCAGCTCCTCGCGCAACAGCGCGACCTCGCGCAGTCCCCCGGGCTGCCCGCGCCGCGCCCGGCCCCCGCCGAGACCCACGAGCGCGCCGCCGAGCCCGTCGCGGACCCCGGCCCGGGCGAACCCCGGCCCGCCGAGCCCGCGTCGGCCACCCCGAACGGGCTGCCGGTGCGCCCGCCGGGCCGCACGATGGCCGCCGCCGAGCAGGAGCGCGGGCGGCAGGCGGCCAAGCCCGCCGCGGACCGGGCCACCCCGCCCGGCCGGGACGCGGGCTCCCGCTTCGGCGCCTTCCACCGCGGCCGCAAGGGCGGCAAGGAAACCGACCGCCCCGAGTAGGCCGCCCCCGACATCTGCCAACCCCCCGCACTACACCGTGAGATTGGAGGCACGGGCGGTGTCCGGCCGAGCCGGACGACAAGCCGCCCGACCCCGCCATGCAGACCACTGACACCAGCCTGACCTGGCTCCTGGAGAGCCTGCTCCAGCGCACCCCCGGCACCCGGCACGCCCTCGTCCTCTCCCGCGACGGGCTCAAGCTGTGCTGGAGCGAGCACCTCACCCTCGACCAGGCCGACCAGCTCGCGGCGATCTGCTCCGGCATCCAGGCCCTCGCGCAGGGCGCCTCCGTCGAGTTCGGCGACGGGACCGGCGGCGTACGGCACTCGATGACGGAGTTCCACGGCGGCCTGCTGTTCATCGTGGACGCGGGCGAGGGCGCGCACCTGGCGGTCGTCGCCGCCGAGGACGCCGACCCGGGCGTCGTCGGGCACCAGATGACGGAGCTGGTCGAGCAGATCGGTGAGCACCTGCGGGCCGAGCCGCGTCAGTCGCCCGCCGGGGGCGGCGCCTCATGACGCGGCGGCCGGTGGACATCGGCGACCCGGACCGGCTCTACACGGTCACGGGGGGCCGCAGCCGCGTCGACGACACCTCGTTCGACCTGGTGACGCTGGTGGTCAGCGAGTGCGAGCCGGTCGCGGGGATGCAGTCCGAGCACGTACGGATCCTGGAGATGTGCCGGCGGCCGGCCGCCGTCGTGGAGATCGCGGCCGAGCTGAAGCTGCCCATCACGGTCGTCCGGATCCTCCTCGGTGACCTCCTGGCGGCGGGCAAGGTCACCGCCCGGCATCCGCGCGCGGCCGCCACCGTCGCCTCGCTCCCCGATTCCGACCTTCTCAAGGAGGTGCTCCATGGGCTCCGCAACCTCTGAACTGCCCGCACGCACGCCGCTCGGCGCCCTCGCGGACACCGGCCTGAAGATCGTCGTGGTCGGCGGCTTCGGCGTCGGCAAGACGACGCTCGTCCGCTCCGTCAGCGAGATCCGGCCGCTGAACACCGAGGAGGTGATGACGCAGGCCGGGGTCGGCGTCGACGAGACGACCGGCGTGGCGTCGAAGACCACGACCACGGTCGCCTTCGACTTCGGCCGCATCAGCCTCAACGACCGCATGGTCCTGTACTTGTTCGGCGCCCCCGGCCAGGAGCGGTTCTGGTTCCTGTGGGACCGGCTGTTCTCGGGGACGCTCGGCGCGGTCGTCCTCGTCGACACCCGCCGGATGGACGACTCCTGGTACGCGATCGACCGCCTGGAGCACCACGGCACGCCGTTCGTGGTGGCCGTCAACCGGTTCGACGACGAGCCGGTGCGCCACTCCCTCGACGAGATACGGCAGGCCCTCGCGCTGCCGGAGCACGTGCCGATGGTCGACTGCGACGCCCGCGTCAGGTCGTCCGGCAAGGACGTGCTCATCACCCTCGTGGACCACCTCTACGCACGGGCCATCGCCCAGGAGACGACACCGTGACCGAGCAGAGCCCGACCCCCGCCGCGGGCGCCGCGCCGCCCGAGTGCCCCGCGCACGCGGGCGCGATCCCGCTGAGCGGCCTGGAGTACCAGCAGACGCCGTCCCAGCTCTACCGCGCGCTGCGCCGCGAGCACGGCCCGGTCGCGCCGGTTCTGCTCGACGGCGACGTGCCCGCGTGGCTGGTCCTCGGCTACTCCGAGGTGAGCTATGTGACCGCGCACGACGAGCTGTTCGCGCGGGACTCGCGACGCTGGAACCAGTGGGAGCACATCCCCGAGGACTGGCCGCTGCTCCCGTTCGTCGGCTACCAGCCCTCGGTCCTCTTCACGGAGGGCGCCGAGCACCGGCGGCGCGCGGGCGTCATCACGCACGCCCTGGAACAGGTCGACCAGTTCGAGCTGGCCCGGGAGTGCGCGCTCATCGCAGACCGGCTGATCTCCGCTTTCGCGGGCAGCGGCCAGGCGGAGCTGATGGCCGCGTTCACGCATCCGCTGGCCATGCTCGCGGCGGTGCGGATGTGCGGGATGCCGCTCGCGGGCACGGAGACCCAGGACCTCGTGGACGATCTGCGGATCTCCCTGGACGCGGCCGAGGGCGACGACCCGGTGGCCGCGTACGTACGGGTCGGCGAGCGCATCCAGCGGCTGGTGAAGGAGAAGCGGGAGCGGCCCGGCGCGGACGTCACCTCGCGGATGATCCAGGACCCGGCGGGGCTGACCGACGAGGAGATCGTGCAGGACCTGATCTCGGTGATCGCGGCGGCCCAGCAGCCGACGGCGAACTGGATCTGCAACACGCTGCGGCTGCTCCTCACGGACGAGCGGTTCGCCCTCAATGTCTCGGGCGGGCGGCTCAGCGTCGGCGAGGCGCTCAACGAGGTGCTGTGGCTGGACACCCCGACCCAGAACTTCATCGGGCGCTGGGCGGTGCGCGACACGCAGCTCGGCGGCCGGCGGATCCGGGCGGGCGACTGCCTGGTCCTCGGGCTCGCCGCGGCCAACACCGATCCGCAGATCTGGCCGGAGTCCCACGTGGGCGCGGAGAACGCGGCGCACCTGTCGTTCAGCAACGGCGAGCACCGCTGCCCGTACCCCGCGCCCCTGCTGGCGGACGTCATCGCGCGCACGGCGGTGGAGACGCTCCTCGACCGGCTGCCGGACCTGGTCCTGGCGGTGGATCCGGCGGAGCTGCGGTGGCGGCCGTCGATCTGGATGCGCGGCCTCGTCGAGCTGCCGGTCTCCTTCACGCCGGTCGTGCAGTGAGCCGGGCTGCCCGCCCGCTCCTCACGAGCCCTCAGTAGTCGGCGCGCATGGCGGCGCGCACGTCCTTCAGCGTCGCGTCGGCCACCGCGTTGGCCCGCTCGTTCCCGGCCCGGAGCACCTCCCTGACATATGTGCGGTCCTCCGCGTAGGCGGCACGGCGGGCCCGGATCGGGGCGAGGCGGCCGTTGACGGCGTCGGTGACGCGGCGCTTCAGCGCGGCCCCTCCCCCGGCGCCGATCTCCTGCGCCACCTGGCGCGGGTCGGCGTCCTCGCACAGCGCGGCGAGCAGGACCAGTGAGGAGACCTCGGGCCGGTTGTCCGGGTCGTAGGTGATGTGGCGCTCGGCGTCCGTCTTGGCGCCCCGGATCAGACGGGCGGTCTCGTCGGCGTCGGCGGAGAGGGCGATGGCGTTGCCGCGGCTCTTGCTCATCTTCGTGCCGTCGGTGCCGAGCAGCAGCGGCGCGGTGGACAGCAGCGCCTCGGGCAGCGGGAAGACCTGTTCGCCGTGGCCGTAGCGCTCGTTGAAGCGGCGGGCGACGGTGCGGGTGATCTCCAGGTGGGGCAGTTGGTCCTGGCCGACGGGCACGACGTTCGCCTTGCAGAAGAGGATGTCGGCGGCCTGGTGCACCGGATAGGTGAACATCAGCCCGCTGACCGCCGCCTGCCGCGAGTGCGCGATCTCGTCCTTGACCGTGGGGTTGCGGCTCAGCTCGGACACGGAGACGAGGCTGAGGAAGGGCAGCAGGAGCTGGTTGAGCGCGGGCACGGCGCTGTGCGCGAAGATCGTGGAGCGGTCCGGGTCGATGCCGACGGCGAGGTGGTCGAGGACCAGCTCCTCCACGTACTCCGTGAGGTTCTCGGCCACGTCGCGGTCGGTGAGCACCTGGTAGTCGGCGACGAGGACGAACGTCTCGACGCCCAGGTCCTGGAGTCTGACCCGGTTGTGCAGGGTGCCGAAGTAGTGGCCGAGATGGAGGCGTCCGGTGGGGCGGTCGCCGGTGAGGACGCGGTGGCGGCCGGGCTCCTTGCGGATCAGTTCCTCGGTGCTGGTCATCTTTCTCTCCCTGGGTCATGGGGTCCTCGGGACGGCATGACTTCCGCGGGAAGAGAAAAGGGCCGTCCAGGGACGGCCCTTGTGGTGCGTGCATGGCTGTGGCCGCCTCTAAGCGAGGCGCCACCAGCACAGACACGAGAAGTCGGACATACGACGAGCTTAACACCCGCCGGGTACGGGGTTCAGGGTGCCAGCGGCGTGAACCGGACCGGCAGCGACTGCGGCCCGCGCGTGAACACGCCCTGCTCGACGGGGTCGAAGCCGTCGGCGAGCCGGACGTCGGGCATGGCGTCGAGAAGCTGGTTCACCCCGGTCTCCACCTCCGCCTTGGCGAGCAGCGCGCCGACGCAGAAGTGCCGGCCGAGGGCGAAGGCGAGGTGGTCGGCGGCGGCCGAGAACGCCGTGGTGGCCGTCAGGTCGGAGCGGAAGATGTCGAAGCGGTCGGGGTCCGTGTAGCGGTCCTCGTCGCGGTTGGCGGCGCCGATGAGGCAGGTGACGGTGGACCCGGCGGGGATCGTACCGCCGGACACCTCCACGTCGACCGCCGACTGACGCATGATCATGTGAACGGGCGGGGTGTGGCGCAGCGTCTCGGCGAAGGCGCGCTCGATCAGCGAGCGGTCCTCGCGGACGGCGGCCAACTGCTCGGGGTGGGCGAGGAGGTTGGCGAAGATGCTGGCGATGGCCTTGTCGGTGGTCTCGCCGCCGGCGGCGAGCAGCAGGCTGCAGAACGCCTTGATGTCCTCGTCGCTCATGCGGACGCCGTCGACCTCGGCGGCGCACAGCGCGGAGAGCAGGTCGTCGCCGAGGTTCTCGCGGCGGTCCTGGATGATCGGGATCATGTACTCGGCGAACTCGACGCGGGTGCGCTCGCCCGCCGCCGTGACCTCGGGGTCGCCCGCCAGATTGCCGAGGAAGGCGATGACGGCGGTGTACCAGCCGTGGAAGCGGGCGTGGTCGGCCTTGTCCAGGCCGAGCATGTCGGCGATGACGTTGACCGGGAACCGGGTGGCGTAGTCGTGCACGAGGTCGGCGGCGCCGGCGGCGCGGAACTGGTCTATCAGGGCGCGGGAGTTGGCCTCGATGACGGGGAGGAACTTCTCCTGGAGGTCGCTGCCGCGGAAGGCCGGGGCGACGAGCGCGCGGCGCACGGCGTGCTCGCGCCCGCTGAGCTGGAGGATCGTCTTGCCGTGGACGGGCTCGAGCTGCCAGTCGTAGTTGTCGGTGGTGAACTGGCCTTCCCTGTCCTTGAAGACCCGTTCCACGTCGGCGTACCGCGAGATGATCCAGCTCTGCGTCGGCTCGTGCCAGAAGAGGGGCGCGGAGGCGCGCATCTCGCGGTACGCGGGGTAGGGGTTCGCGGCGAATTCCGGCGAGAGGATGTCGGGGACTTGCGCGGTGGACATGGAACTCCCTGAGTGGGTGACGGACGATCCGTCGCCCAGGCTAAGGACCACCCGCCACCCGGAACAGCCCCCTCCGGGCCGTCAGTTGACGATTACACGAACCGCGTGGCCGAAATCGCACGGGCCGACGGCCGGTGTCAGCCGTCGGGCGGGATCACCGCGCGCCCGTGTGCAGCCACTCGCAGGCGAGCGGCGCCTCGTCGAGCGCGCTTCGGCGTCGAACAGGATCGCCTCGTACGCGCCGACCGTTCGGGCCAGGGCCAGCTTGTCCTCGGGGACGTCGAGGGCGATGACGCGCGTCGCGGACATGGCGCGCAACAACTGGATGGCGACGTGGCCGAGGCCGCCGGTGCCGCTCACGACGGCGGTCGAGCCGCCCGCGTCGGTGAGGGGGACGGTGGCGTCGACGAGCATGTACTCGGCCATGGAGCCCGGGACGCCGGGGCCGGGCGGGCGGGCGGATGCCGAACCCGTCGGCACGCAGGCAGTAGTTCTCCGTGCCCTGCGCGCAAGGGGCGCAGGTGCCGCACCCCCAGGGCCCGTGGACGGCGACGGAGTCGCCCTCCTCCAGGCCGCTGACGCCCGCGCCGAGTGCGGCGACGATGCCCTCGTGGCCGAGGGTGAGCGGCAGCTCGACCTTCAGGAGAACCTGCCCGGAGCCGGGCTCCGGGTCGGGGACGGTGACGGCCTCGGGCGCTGGACCGGCGGGCGCAAAAAAAGACCCCGACCGTACGGGGGAGAACGGTCGGGGTCTCGTGGATAAGTTTAACAGCGAACCAACCCGGTTCGGTACACCCGATCATGGTGGGCCGCGTGAGGTCGGACACACAGGAACATCGGCGGCGATTCACCCCATTTGGCGCGCCCCGACCCGCGGACGCAGAGCGCGCCCGTACGGACGGCACGATTCCGGTCGGAGTGCCAGGACACCCCGCCCACCGCCCCGCCCGATATCGGCCGCCGCCCGACCCGGACGACACCCGGGCCGAGGGCCTGCCGCCGCATGGAAGCCCGGCTTCCAAGACGCGGCACACCCGCTCCCCCGGCCGCCGCGCCAGGACCGGCGGCACCATCATGACCTGCGGCGCCGCGCGACGACCGCGTACGCCGGAGGCCGTCAGCCCCACGTTCCCCATGGACGCGGACAGGCCCCCCGCGCACGCACCCCGCCATCGAACGCGTGCGAAAGGCCCCGGCCAGATCCTCCGCCGGGCGGAACTGGCCGGTCTTCCCGTCGACCAGGTAGATGCCTCAGGCATCCAATGGTGAGGGAGCGCGGAACGACCAGCTCCGCGCGCACGGACGAGCACTGCGAGGCGATCCGATCCATGACGGAATCCACGACGGAACCGGCCCGCCAGGACCTCCACCCCCCGATCCCCGCGCCCCAGGTCGCCTTCCCGCAGGACCGGGGCTGCCCCTACCACCCGCCCGCCGCCTACGCGCCGCTGCGCGAGGCGCGGCCCCTCGGCCGGATCACCCTCTTCGACGGCAGCTGGGCCCACGTCGTCACCGGGCACGCCCTGGCCCGGCAGCTCCTGGCCGACCCCCGGCTCTCCAGCGACCGCACGCGGGCCGACTTCCCGGTGACGACCGAACGGCTCGCGGAGACCAGGGCGCGCCGGGTGGCGCTGCTCGGCGTCGACGACCCCGAGCACAACGCCCAGCGCCGCCTGCTGATCCCGAGCTTCTCGGTGAAGCGGATCGCCGCGCTGCGCCCGCGCATCCAGGAGACGGTGGACCGGCTGCTCGACGCGATGGAGCGGCAGGGGCCACCGGCCGAGCTGGTCGGCGCGTTCGCCCTGCCGGTGCCCTCGATGGTGATCTGCTCGCTGCTCGGCGTCCCCTACGCCGACCACGAGTTCTTCGAGGAGCGCTCCCGGCGCCTGCTGCGCGGGCCCGCCGCGTCCGACGTGGAGAAGGCCAGGATCGAGCTGGAGGGCTACCTCGGCGACCTGATCGACCGCAAGCGGCGCGAACCCGGCGACGGTCTGCTCGACGAACTCATCCACCGGGAGTCACCGGACGGCCCGCCCGACCGCGAGCAGCTCATCTCCTACGCGGTGATCCTGCTTATCGCCGGGCACGAGACGACGGCGAACATGATCTCCCTCGGTACGTTCACCCTGCTGCGCCACCCCGAACAGCTGGCGGCGCTGCGGTCCGGGACGACGAGCACGGCCGTCGTCGTGGAGGAGCTGCTGCGCTACCTGTCGATCGCGGACGGGCTGCTGCGCGTCGCCCGCGAGGACATCGAGGTCGCCGGGGAGACGATCCGGGCCGGCGAGGGCGTCGTCTTCTCGACGTCCCTCGTCAACCGGGACGAGGAGGCGTTCCCGGGGGCGGACGTCCTCGACTGGGACCGCTCGGCCCGCCACCACCTCGCGTTCGGCTTCGGCATCCACCAGTGCCTGGGCCAGAACCTCGCCCGCGCCGAGCTGGAGATCGCGCTGCACACCCTGTTCGAGCGGCTTCCGGGGCTCCGCCTCGCGGCACCCGCCGAGGAGATCCCGTTCAAGCCCGGTGACACGATCCAGGGCATGCTCGAACTGCCCGTGGCGTGGTGAGCGCCGTGCGGATCGAGGTCGACAAGGAACGCTGCGTGGGCGCGGGCATGTGCGCCCTGACCGCCCCCGACGTCTTCACCCAGGACGACGACGGCTTCAGCGAAGTGCTCCCCGGCGCCGCCGAACGGGCCGGTGAGCATCCGATGGTCAAGGAGGCGGTACGGGCCTGCCCCGTGCAGGCGGTCACCGTCACCGAGAGCTGAGCCGGGTCGGCTCAGGCGTGCGGCACCACGGCCACCGGGCACGGCGCGTGGTGCAGCACCGCGTGGGCGACCGAGCCGATCCGGGCGCCGACGGCGGTGCGGCGGGCGCGGCGCCCGACGACCAGGAGCTGCGCCCGCTGCGCCACCGACAGCAGCACCTGCCCGGCGCTGCCGATCTCGACGTGCTCGACGACGTGCACGTCGGGGTACCGCTCCCGCCACGGGGCGAGAGCCGCGCCGAGCGCCTTCTTCTCGTACGGCTCCATGCCGCCCGCCTCGTCGAGCAGTTCGAGGGAGGCGGCACTGTAGGCGAAGACCGGCGGGAGGTTCCAGGCGCGGACCGCCCGGACGCTCGCGCCGCGGGCCGCCGCCGTGCGGAAGGCGAACTCCAGGGCGGCGGCGCTGTCCTCGGGGTCGCCTTCCTGCCCGACGACCACTTCGTGCGCCGCCGCCTCGGTGAGGGCGCGGTCGTCCGCGCGGACCAGCACCACGGGCCGCTCGGTGCGGGCGATGACCTGCTGGCCGACCGAGCCGAGCAAGAAGCCGACGAGGGGACCGTGCCCGCGCGAGCCGAGCGCGAGCAGTTCCGCGTCCCGGGCCACGGCGAGGAGGGCGTCGGCGGCGCCGTCCGCGTCGAGCACGTCGGTGGTGACGGCGAGGCCCTTGTGGCGCTCGGCGATCCGCTGCTCCGTCTCGTCCAGGAGGTCACGGGCCCAGCGGGCCTGCGCGTCCGCGTCGGCGGCGAGCGCGAGCGGCTCCGGCGCGGGCGTGCCGACGTGCACCAGGCGCAGCGGCCGGTCGTGCCGCACCGCCTCGCGCGCCGCCCAGGCCGCAGCGGCCTCGCTCTCGGGTGATCCGTCCACTCCCGCGGTGATCGGCCGGGTCATGGTGGGGCCTCCTGTCGGGTCCGTCGCCGCGTCGTGCGGCTGCCGCCGTACACCGACGATCTTGCCCTACGTCGCGGCGCGGGCGCCGGTCGCCCCCGTGGGCTCGTCGGGCTTCCCGGGCTTGTCGGGCTTGACGGGCTTGACGGGCTTGACGGGCTTGTCGGGGCGCAGGAAGCGGTGCCAGCCTCCCGGCGGCCGCTCCCCCACGTCCAGGCCGCGCAGCTTGGCGAGGATCGCGGGGTCCTGCGCGTCGAGCCAGTCGACGAACTGCCGGAAGGAGACGAGCCGTACGTCCTTCTTGTCGGCGACCCGCTTGAGCGTCTCCTCGACGGCGTCCATGTAGATGCCGCCGTTCCACTCCTCGAAGTGGTTGCCGATGAAGAACGGGGCCCGGTTCGTCTCGTAGGCGCGGCGGAAGCCCGCCAGGTACGCCTCCGTGGCCTGGGTGCGCCAGCCCGGGTAGTTGTGGGAGGGGGCGCGGGTGGAGTTCCTCGACTGGTTGGCGAGGATGTTGTAGTCCATCGACAGGACCTCGAAGCGGTGGCCGGGGAAGGGGACGGCCTGGAGCGGCAGGTCCCACACGCCGTGCTTCTTGTCGGGCCAGCGCTGTTCGCCGCCGGGCGAGGAGGCGTCGTAGCGCCAGCCGAGCTCGCGGGCGACCGGCAGGAGGTTGTCCTGGCCGAGCAGGCAGGGGGTGCGGCCGCCGATCAGCTCCTGGTCGTAGTCGAAGGGCAGCGACGGGTGCTCGTGCCAGCCGGTGTTGGAGCGCCAGGTCTTGACGAACGCCTGGGCCTGCTCGATCTCGCTGCGCCAGTGCGCGGCGCCCCAGTTGGCGACGGATCCGGCGCCGCCGCAGAAGTGCCCGTTGAAGTGCGTGCCGATCTCGTGGCCCTCCAGCCACGCCTGGTGGACGTACGTGAGGGTCTCCTTGACGTGCTCGTTCGTCAGGTAGCCGATGTCGGAGGCGCCGACCGGGTTGTTGGGCGGGCGGTACAGGCGCTTCTTCTCCTCGGGGAGCAGATAGAGGCCCGAGAGGAAGAAGGTCATGTGCGCGTCGTGGGCGCGGGCCAGCTCCAGGAAGCGGGGGAAGAGGCCGTTGCCGACCTCGCCCGCGCCGTCCCAGGAGAAGACGACGAACTGCGGGGGCCGCTCGCCGGTCTCCAGGGGGGTGGGCGCGGCGGGCTGGCGCGGCTGCTTACCGGTGTAGGAGGTGGAACCGTCGCCGATCAGCCGTGGCGTGATCTTCTTCGGCGCCCCTTCCTCCCGCTGCCCCGGGCCCGCCGGAGGCCGGCCGCCTCCGTCGCCGTGGCCGCACCCCGCGAGCGTCGTGGCGGCGGCGCCGAGGCCGATCCCGAGCCCCAGTCGTGCCGCGTCCCTGCGGCTGATTCCACTCATGCACGTCCCCATCCGCGCCGAGCGAGGCGCGTTGTGTGTTCCCCGACGACATCGACCTTCGCACCGTAAATCCGATAAACGAACAAAACGGATTTTTAGTGCGCCTCGCCGGGCGAACGGGTGACAGGGGGCGCCAACGGGTGACATCACGTGCGGGGACCGGCGCTCGCGGGCAGCACGTCCACGCGTCCGCGGACCGTGCCTGCTGTTTCTGCCGTGTTGATGTCGTACCTGCACGGCGCGGCCGCATGACCGGCGAGGCGCCGGGTAAGCCCCGGACACCACGAGGGGACAGCGCTTCGCGCCGCGAACGGCCGGGAGGGACGATGGGCTCCACCACGAGGGGGACACACGTGAGCGCGGACACGGACGCACGGACCCCGCTCCCCCATGTCCCGGACCCCACGCGCGTGACACCGCAGGACGCGCGGGAGCTCTCCCGCCTCTTCTTCCGGCGCCTCGCGGAGCTGGAGGAGGGCACGCGCGCGTACCAGTACACGCGCAACACGCTGATCGAGATGAACATGTCGCTGGTCCGCTTCGCGGCGGGGCGCTACCGCCACCGGGGCGACTCCATGGAGGACATCGTCCAGGTCGGCATGATCGGTCTGATCAAGGCCATCGACCGGTTCGACATCTCCCGCGAGGTCGAGTTCACCTCGTTCGTGCTGCCGTACATCAGCGGGGAGATCAAGCGCTTCTTCCGCGACACGACATGGGCGGTGCACGTGCCGCGGCGGCTCCAGGAGCTGCGGACCGAACTCGCCAAGGCGCACGACGAGCTGCGCACCCGCCTGGACCGCGAGCCCACCACGGCCGAGCTGGCCACGCTCATGAACCTGACGGAGGCCGAGATCCGCGAGGTCCGTCTGGCTTCGAACGGCTATACGTCCGCGTCACTCGACGCGGCGCTGGGCGGTGACGACGACGAGGACAAGGAGTCGGTGCTGGCCGACTTCATCGGCGCGCAGGACACGGCGCTGGAGCTGGTGGAGGACCTGCACACCCTCGCCCCGCTCGTCGCCGGGCTGCCGGAGCGCGACCGCACCCTGCTCCACCTGCGGTTCGTGGAGGAGCTGACCCAGGCGGAGATCGGCGAGCGGCTGGGCTGCTCGCAGATGCACGTCTCACGCCTCATCACGCGGCTCATCGCCCGGCTGAGGTCCGGGATGCTCGCGCAGTCGTGAGGAGCCGGGCGGACCCGGCCGCCCTCATTCCGGGAGCGTCAGGACGGCCTTCACGCGCTTGCCGACCGGCACCCGTTCCACGGTGACGTCGGCGAGCATGTCCACGATCTCCAGACCGTGGCCGCCGATGCGCGCCGGGTCCCTGGGATAGCGGCGCGGGACCGCGTCGCTGCTGTCGTACACGGAGACGGTGATCTGCCGCGCCGTGCCCTCCAGCTCCAGCGCGTACGGACCGCGGGCGTGCCGGTCCGCGTTGGTGACCAGCTCGCTGACGACGAGGAGGACGTCGCCCGCGATCCTGCGGTCGACATCGACACACCACTCGTGCGTGAGCTGCGCCAGAAACGTCTCCGCGAAGTCACGGGCTTGCGCTATGCAGCCCGGCTCCCCGGAGTAGTGGCTCATCCGCCGCAGCGGTTCGACAGGCGTGTCGAAGCCAATTGGGATCACTGCCCCGTCCAAATACTCGGTCATTCGCGTCTCTCTCGACCGGGCCTGAGGTGGTCAGGCCCCCGCAGCCATGCTGATACCCCGAGTCGGGCGGTGCAGTCCTGCGGGTTGCGATGTGACTGACAGCACTGGGCCCCGCCACTGCGGGCGGGGCCCAGCGGGGGCTCGCCGGCGCCTCGCGCTGCCCTGGCGCGGACCGGCGGCCGGGTCAACCGGGAACGTCACCTTCCCCGGTGACCACCAGGAACGCGTCCGACTCCAGGTCCATCACCACCGTCGCGGACCGCCCCTGAGCACGCAATTGCGCGGCGTACTCCTCAGCCGGCCAGGAACCGCGGGGCGCCCCCGCGGGAAATCGCCGCAACACCGTCGTCCGCATAGCGCCGACACCTCCACGCCCGTCTTCCTCTGTACGGACGGTTCTCACTCGGTGACCGTCCGTCCTCCCTGTACTCCGCTTGCCCGCTTCCGGCGCCTCCATGCAGTACCTGTTGGCAGTACCTGTGGGAGACGGCAACGTCCTCGTTCACCCTCGTTCACCTGTTCACCCTCGTTCACCCGGGAGCCGCCCCGTGCGCGTCCACGTCGTCCTGTTCACCGCCGACCTGCGGGTCCACGACCATCCGCCGCTCCGGGCCGCCCTCGGCGCCGCCGACGCGGTGGTGCCGCTGTTCGTGCGGGACACGGGGATCGCCGCCGCCGGTTTCGTCGCGCCGAACCGTGAGGCGTTCCTCGCCGACTGCCTGCGCGACCTCGACACGAACCTGCGCGGGCGCGGCGGGCGGCTCGTCGTCCGCTCCGGCGCGGTGGCGGAGGAGGTCGCGAAGGTCGTGGCGGAGAGCGGCGCGAGCGCCGTGCACCTGTCGGGCGACGTCAGCGGCTACGCCCACCGGCGCGAGGACCGGCTCCGCGCGGCACTGGAGGGCACCGGCTGCGAGGTGGTCGTGCACGACGGGGTGGTGACCCGGGTGGCGCCGGGCGCGGTCACCCCGGCGGGCAAGGACCACTTCGCCGTGTTCACCCCGTACCACCGCAAGTGGGCCGAGCAGCACACGCGGGAGGTCGCCGGGGCGCCGTGCAAGGTCACCGTGCCGGACGGCGTGGGCTCTGAGCCACTGCCCGAGCGCGCCGCCGTCCGGGGCGTGTCACCGGCGCTGGCCGAGGGCGGCGAACGGGCCGGCCGCGCACGTCTGGCCGCCTGGCTGCGTTCGGGCATCGGCCGGTACGGGGACCAGCACGACGACATGGCGGGCGACGCCACCTCACGGCTCTCCCCCGATCTGCACTTCGGCACGGTCAGCCCGGCGGAGGCGGTCCACCGGGCGCGGGCGGCGAGCGGCCCCGGCGCCGAGGCGTTCGTACGGCAGCTCGCGTGGCGGGACTTCCACCGCCAGGTCCTCGCGGCCCGCCCGGCCGCCGCGCACGACGACTACCGCACCAAGAACGACCGCTGGCGCTCGGAACGTTCGGCGGGCGAGGAGATCGAGGCGTGGCGGGAGGGGCGCACGGGCTATCCGGTGGTCGACGCGGGGATGCGGCAGTTGCGCCACGAGGGGTGGATGCACAACCGGGCCCGCCTGCTCACCGCGAGCTTCCTCGCCAAGACGCTGTACGTCGACTGGCGGATCGGCGCCCGCCACTTCCTCCACCTGCTCGTGGACGGGGACATCGCCAACAACCAGATGAACTGGCAGTGGATGGCGGGCACGGGCACGGACAGCAGGCCCAACCGGGTGCTCAACCCGGTGACGCAGGGCAAGCGGTACGACCCGTCCGGCGCGTACGTGCGCCGGTGGGTGCCGGAGCTGGCGGGGATCGCCGGGTCCGGCGTGCACGAGCCGTGGAGGCTGAGCGCGAAGGAGCGCGCCGCGTACGACTATCCGGAGCCGCTGCTCGAACTGTCCGAGGGGCTCGCCCGGTTCAGGCGCGCCCGGGACCTGCGGTGACCGGCGACGCGGCGAACTCGGGGTAGAGCCGTTCGAGGGCGGACAGCGCCTCGGGCAGCGTCGAGGGGCGCAGCGCGCCGCGCACCGTGCGCCCCGCCCAGCCGGGCCCGCCGAGCACGACGGCGGGCCCGCCGCGGGCGCCGCGCACGCCCCACCGGCTCTCGGCGAGCTGCCGGGCCAGCGGCAGGTTGGCGGTGGAGCGGGCCTGTGCCCACAGGACGACGGCGCGCGGGCCCGTCCGGCGCACGGCGGCGGTGACCGCCTCGACGGGCACGGCCGCCCCGAACATCCGCTGCGGAAGCCCGATCTCGTCGAGCGCCGCGCTGAGCGCCTCCAGGGGCAGCGAGTGCTGTTCGGCGGGGACGCAGGCGAGGACGACGGGCGGCGCGGCCAGGGTGGCGGGCGCGACGGGGCCGCGGTGCAGGACGCCCGAGACGTGCCAGGTCAGGAAGTGCTCGACCTCCACGTAACGGTCGCCCGCCTCCTCCCACTTGCGGCCGATCGCGTGCAGCGCCGGCACCATGACGTCCTGCCAGGCGCCGACCAGGCCGTGCCGGTCCACCGCCTCGGCGAGCAGGGACCGCACGCCGGGCGCGTCGAGCCGGGTCGCCGCGCGGGACAGGCCGCGGTGCCGGCGTTCGAGCGTGTCCTGCGCGGGGCGCCGCGGCGTACGGCGCTGGGTCGGGACGGCGACGGGGAGGAGGGTGCCGCGGCGGGAGACGGCCTGGTGCGCGGCCTCGGCGGGCGGCAGGCCCGTCGCGGTGAGGCGGCACATCTCCTCGACGACGGCGACGTCCTCGGCGGACCAGCGCCGGTGGTGGCCGTCGGCGCGCTGGGCGGGCCCGAGGCCGTAGCGCCGGTCCCAGGTGCGCAGGGTCGTCGGCGCGACACCCAGGCGCCGTGCCAGGGCCCCGGTCGTGACCCCCGGTACCGTCGTCGCCGCGCCGTTCCCGCCCCGTCCGGCGTCCCGCTCCACGTCCATCGGCCCACGATACGACGCACAAACGATGCGAGTTGCCCCGCGACCGCGGGTGTGCCGAAGATGACCGCTCCGCGGACGGGGGCGGGGCCGATCCGCCCACTTGCCCCCCGTTCGCCTCCGGTTCCGGTCGCTTCCGTCCGGTCCGGTGCGTCCTCGGCGGTGTCGGCGCCGCCGAGGACCGTCCCGTGGACGGTGCCTCGCCGGGCGCCGTGCACGGCGACACCCCCACGGGCGCGGTCCGCGCCGCGCGGTTAGGGTCTGTGATCATGAATGCCCGATCCGTCCAGATCCGTGAGCTGCCCGAGTCCGACATCGAGCGCGCCCTCGCACTCGCCTACCTGGTCTTCCACGAGTCCCCTCGGGACGACCGGCGCGAGCACCACCGCGAGACGCTGGCCGGCTTCCTGCGCATCGGCGCCTACGACGGCGCGGAGCTCGTCGGCTTCGCTGGGGCGCACCCGTTCTCCCTGTCCGTGCCCGGCGGCGGCGAACTCCCCTGCCCCGGCCTGACGTTCGTGTCCGTGGCACCCACCCACCGGCGCCGCGGCGTGCTCTCCGGGATGATGGGCGAGCTGTTCACCCGCTGTGCGCGCGAGGGCGCGCCGCTGGTCGCGCTGTGGGCGTCGGAGGCGTCCATCTACGGCCGGTTCGGCTTCGGCCCCGGCACGTACGGGGCGAGCGTCCAGATCGACTCGCGGCGCCCCCTCGCGCTGCGGATCGCGCCCGACCCCCGGCCGCTGCGCCTCATCGACCCGGCGGACGCGCCCGCCCTGCTCGGCCCGTACTACGAGCGGACGCGTACGCGGCGGGCGGGGCGCCTCGCCCGTACGGAGGCGTGGTGGCGCGAGGAGTGGCTGGTCGAGAAGGACGAGGACGACGACGCCCTCTCGCCGCCGCGCGTCGTCGCGCTCGGCGACCCGCTCGCCGGGTACGCGGTCTACCGCACCAAGTCCGGCGACGAGGAGGCCCGTACGCCGGGCCTGGTCCGGGTGGACGACCTGGAGGCCGACACCCCGGAGGCGGCCGCCGCGCTGTGGAGCTATCTGACCGCCATCGACCTGACGGGCACCGTGCGGTCCTGGGGCCTGCCGGTCGACGACCCGCTGCCGCTGTTCGCGGCCGACCGGGACCAGGTGCGGGTCACGGAGTGCTTCCCCGCGCTGTGGGTGCGCCTGGTCGACGTGCGCGCCGCCCTCGCGGCGCGGAGCTGGGCCGCGCCGGTGGACGTGGTGCTCGCGGTCCGTGACGAGCAGGTGCCGGCGAACGCGGGCAGGTTCCGGCTCATCGCGTCGCCGGACGGGTTCTCGTACGCGCCGACGGCGGACGACCCGGACCTCGTCATCGAGGCGCGGGACCTCGCGACGGTCTACATGGGCGCCACGTCCGTACAGGCCCTGGTGCGGGCGGGTCTGGTCGGTGAGCACAAGCAGGACGCGGCGGCGATGCTCGACACCGCGCTGCGCACGGAGGCGCTGCCGCACACGGTCGACGGGTTCTGACCTCCGTCCGGCGCGGCCGTCACACCGAGGCGTGGACGCGGGCCCGCACGGCCGTCCGGGCCATGCGCAGGGCGTCCACGGACTCGGCGAGGAGTTCGTACTCGGTGGTCTCGTCGCGGGTGGCCACGCGCACCAGCCGGCCGCCCGCCAGTTCCTCGGCGACCCGCTGCTGCTGGAGCGTGTCGGCGCACCATGCGCGGAGCAGGGCGGGCACGTCGGTGGTGTCGTCGGCGAGCGGCATCAGGGCGCCTTCGGGCATGTGCGGCAGGCCGGGGTGCGGGTCGAGGCGCTCGGCGATCCACGAGGCGCGGTCGCGCAGCCACCAGAGGGCGAGCGGCAGGGTCGGCGCGCGATAAGTGCCGAGGGGAACTCCGACACGTCGCCCGCCGCAGATTCCGTATGCGGTGACGTGGCACAGGAATTCGTCGTGCACGATCTCCCCCATGGCCCGGTGCCTGGCGGATGCACCGGTCGGAAATGGATCAGCCACCTTCGAAGAGAATTCAACCGTCCCTCCTGTGAAGTATCGGCACTGCGAACGCACTGTCACCACGCTTTTCACGCCAGTCTCGGGCCGTGTTCCGGCGCGCCGTTGGCCGAAATCGGCGGGCTCGGCGAAACTGCACGTCATGCGCTCACATGACGTACTCATCGAAGGCTACGGCCGTATCAAGGAAGTGGTTCACGCCGTGGTCGAGGGCCTTTCCCCCGACGAACTGCACACCCGTCCCGGTGACGGCGCGAATTCCATCGCCTGGCTCGTCTGGCATCTCACGCGCGTGCAGGACGACCACATCGCGGACGCCTCGGGCGGCGACCAGATCTGGCTGACCCAGGGCTGGGCCGACCGCTTCGCCCTGCCGCTGCCCGCGACCGACACGGGCTACGGGCACAAGCCCGAACAGGTCGGGCAGGTCCGAGTGGAGTCCGGCGAGATGCTGCTCGGCTACTACGACGCGGTGCACGAGCGGACGCTCGGCTTCCTGGGCGAGCTGAAGGACGACTCCCTCGACCGCATCGTCGACGAGAACTGGGACCCGCCGGTGTCGCTCGGCGCACGGCTCGTCAGCGTCCTGTCGGACGATCTCCAGCACGCGGGCCAGGCGGCGTACGTACGCGGACTGCTCTGAATCCCCCGCACCCTCTCGCATCACCTGAGTCAACGGCGCCGGACGATGAGTCCGGCGCCGTTCGCGCGTCCGGGACCCGGGCGGAGGGTCAGGCGTGTCAAAGGTCTTGACAACTCGATTGGTCTGGACCAACTTTGGCGCACAACGGTGGCCACCGTGCAAGACACCTCTGACTTCCCCATCCCCACCTCTTCCCCCCGGAGGCACCCCGTGCACCGTGCACGTCATGGCAGACCCGGCGTCCGCCGCTGGCTCGGCGGCGCGCTCGCCGTCACCTCGGCCGCGGCGCTCGGCGTCACCGCTCTCGCCGCTCCCGCGCAGGCCGCGGACGTCAACGTCGCCAAGAACGCCGGCTTCGAGGCGGACCTGGCCAACTGGACCTGCACCGCGGGCAGCGGCGCGGCCGTCTCCTCGCCCGTGCACGGCGGCGCCAAGGCGCTGAGGGGCACCCCGTCGGGCCAGGACAACGCCAAGTGTTCGCAGACCGTCGCGGTCAAGCCCAACTCCACGTACACGCTCAGCAGTTGGGTGCAGGGCGGCTACGCCTACCTCGGCGCCAGCGGCACCGGCACGACCGACGTGTCCACCTGGTCGCCGGGCAGTTCCTCCTGGCAGCAGCTCACCACCAGTTTCAAGACCGGCGCGAACACGACGTCGGTGACCGTCTACACGCACGGCTGGTACGGGCAGAGCGCGTACTACGTCGACGACGTGAGCGTCTACGGGCCCGACGGGGGCGGCGGCAGCGACCCGGTCGAGATACCCTCCGTGCCCACCGGGCTCGCCGTCGGCGCGACCACCTCCTCGTCCGTCGACCTGTCCTGGACCCCGGCGTCCACGGCCAGCGGCTACAACGTCTACCGGGACGGCACGAAGGTCGCCTCGGTCACCGGCGCCTCCACGACCGTGACGGGGCTCGCGGCCAGCACCTCGTACAGCTTCCAGGTCAGCGCCGTGAACTCGGCCGGTGAGTCGGCCAAGTCGGCCGCCGTGACCGCGAAGACGGCCGCGACCGGGGGCGGCAACCCGGGCGGCGGCACCGTGCCCAAGCACGCGCTGACCGGCTACTGGCAGAACTTCGACAACGGGGCGACCGTCCAGAAGCTGCGGGACGTGCAGTCGCAGTACGACATCATCGCGGTGTCCTTCGCCGACGCCACGACCACGCCGGGGCAGATCACCTTCAACCTCGACCCGGCCGTCGGCTACGCCTCCGTCGCCGACTTCAAGGCGGACATCGCGGCCAAGCACGCGGCCGGCAAGTCCGTGATCCTCTCGGTCGGCGGCGAGAAGGGCAGCATCTCCGTCAACAGCGACGCCTCCGCGACCGCCTTCGCGAACAGCGCGTACGCGCTGATGCAGGAGTACGGCTTCGACGGCGTCGACATCGACCTGGAGAACGGCCTCAACTCCACCTACATGACGAAGGCGCTGCGCCAGCTCTCCGCGAAGGCGGGCTCGAAGCTGGTGCTCACGATGGCGCCGCAGACCATCGACATGCAGTCCACGTCGGGCGAGTACTTCAAGACGGCGCTGAACGTGAAGGACATCCTCACCGTCGTCAACATGCAGTACTACAACAGCGGTTCGATGCTCGGCTGCGACGGCAAGGTCTACAGCCAAGGCTCGGTGGACTTCCTCACCGCGCTCGCCTGCATCCAGCTGGAGGGCGGCCTCGACCCGTCGCAGGTCGGCCTCGGCGTCCCGGCGTCGACGCGCGGCGCGGGCAGCGGCTACGTCTCCCCGACCGTCGTCAACAACGCGCTCGACTGCCTGACGCGCGGCACCGGCTGCGGCTCGTTCAAGCCCGCGAAGACCTACCCCGGCCTGCGCGGCGCGATGACCTGGTCCACGAACTGGGACGCGACCGCCGGAAACGCCTGGTCGAACGCGGTCGGGCCGAAGGTGCACAGCCTGCCGTAGTCCGTACTCCGCAGGAGGTGCCGCCGGTTCCGACCGGCGGCACCTTTGTGTCTCCCCGCGCGGTCAGCCGGCCGTTCCGCCCCCCATGAAGAGCACCGTCCCGTCCGGGCCCCACGCCTCCACCCGCGCCCCGTGCTCCACCGTGCGGCTGACGGTGCAGTACTTGTCGTGGGTGAGGCGGATGCCCTTCTCCAGGATCTCCGCGGTGCGGGTGTCGCCCTCGGGGATGTCGATCTCGTAGGAGACGCGGACCGTGCCGACGCGGCCGTCGTCCTCGGGGCGGGAGACCGACTCGACGACGATGCGCAGGTCGTCGTGGTCGGCGGTGCGGGCGGTGCGGTCGACGACGAGTCCGCCGCAGCCGCCGAGCGCGGCGAGGAGAAGTTCGACGGGGGTGAAGGAAGGTTGGGAGCCCTCGGCGTCGGCGGGGGCGATGCGGACCTCGGCGCCGCGTGCGTTGCGGGCGGTCCAGTCGCGCTCGCCGTTGCGGACGGTTTCGATGCGGTAGTCGGCCATGGCGGAACCGTAACGACCTTCAGGGCGCCTGCTGCACATCGCCGCGCGTCGAGGAGGCGACCGTGTCGCCGTGCGCGAAGTCGCCGGGCGGGATGCCCGGGTGGTGCCCGGCCACCGGCGCGGCGGCGGTCGCGGTGGCGGCGGGGCCGAGGGTGAGCCGGGAGACGATGCGGTAGCGGTCGCCCCGGTAGAGGGAGTGGACGTACTCGACCGGGCGGCCCGACGTGTCGGAGGTGAGCCGCTCGAAGAGCAGCGCCGGGGACAGCTCGGGCACGTCGAGGAGGTCGGCCTCGGCGCGGGTGACGACGGTCGGCTCGATGGCCTGGACGGCTTCGCGGACGTGTACGTCATGGTGTTCGCGCAAGTGGGCGTAGAGGTCGCCGCTCTCCAACTCCTGAGCGCTCAGGCCCGGCACCAGGTCCGCCCGGATGTGCAGGTGCTCGATGGCCATCGGCGCCCCGTCGACCAGGCGCAGCCGGGCCACGTACACGATCTTCGCCGCCGGTGAGAGCCGCAGCTTGCGGCCCACGCGGGCGCCCGCCTGGATCGTGGTGAACTCAAGGAGCCGGCTCGACCAGGCGCCGGCCGCCTGCGGCACCGAGAGCGCCTGTTCCCGCGCGACCAGCTCCTGCGTGATCTTCTCGGGGGCGACGAACATGCCCCGCCCGTGTTCGCGGACGAGAAGGCCGGAGGCGACCAGTTCGTCCACCGCCGCGCGCAGTGTGGGCCGGGAGACGCCGAGGCGGGCGCAGAGCGTCCGCTCGGAGGGGATCGCGTCGCCGGGGCGCTGCGACTCGATGAGCTCCAGGATGTGGTCCCGCACCCGCTCGCGCTTGAGCACCGCCCCCGACGCGTCGGGGTTCTCGACCGTCCCGTCGGCGTTCACTCCGCCCCCTCGTCCCGTACGACCAGTTGTCTGACCAGTTGACCACGGCGCGGCCTTGATCGACAACAACTCCCCAACTGGTCGCTGTTTCCCAGGGGGTTGACGCGCTCAGTGGTCTATGCCAGCTTTCTCCACCACCAGAGGTCACCTGACCAGTTGGTCAACTGGTCAGGTCCGGCTCCCAGAGGTGAACCGTGAAGCTCCGTATGCTCGCCGGTCTGTCCGCGCTGGTCGCGGCCGCCGGGCTCAGCGCCTGTAGTTCGTCCTCCTCCGACGACGGGAAAGCCGGAAGCGGCGGGCGGACCGGCATCGACGTGTGGCTGATGCGCGACAGCGTCTCGGCCGACTTCCAGAAGGAGTTCGAGAAGGGCTTCGAGGCCGCACACCCGGACATCGACGTGCGGATCCAGATCCAGGAGTGGGACGGCATCGGCGAGAAGGTCACCGCCGCCCTCGCCAGCAATGACGCCCCGGACGTGATCGAGACCGGCAACACGCAGGTCGCCCAGTTCGCCCAGAGCGGCGGCCTGCTCGACCTCTCCGACAAGGTCGGCGAACTCGGCGGCGAGGACTGGCTGAAGGGCCTCGCCGAGCCGGGCGCGTACGAGGGCAAGCAGTACGGCATCCCGTACTACGCGGCCAACCGGGTCGTCATCTACCGCACCGACCTGTTCGAGAAGGCCGGCGTCGACGCCACGAAGATCAAGACCCGTGAGCAGTGGATCGCCGCCACCAAGAAGCTGAACAAGGGCGGCCAACAGGGCATCTACCTGCCGGGACAGAACTGGTACACGTACTCCGGGTTCGTCTGGGACGAGGGCGGCGACCTCGCCACCGAGTCCGGCGGCACGTGGAAGGGCACCCTGTACACCCCCGAGGCGCTGCGCGGCATGGCCTTCTACCAGCGGCTCCAGGCGCTCGGCAAGGGCCCCAAGGACTCCGACGAGGCGCAGCCGCCGCAGGCCGAGGTCATGGCGAAGGGGCAGGTGGCGCAGGTCATCAGCTCGCCGGGCGGCGCCAATGTCGTCGTCCAGAGCAACGCCGCCCTGAAGGGGAAGCTCGGCTTCTTCCCGATCCCCGGCAAGACGGCCGACAAGCCCGGCGCCGTGTTCACCGGCGGCTCTGACCTCGTCATCCCGACGGTGTCGCGCCACCACGACGCCGCGTACACCTTCGTCAAGGAGCTGACCGGCGACGCCTGGCAGAAGAAGCTCGCCGTCGCGATGAGCTACGTACCGAACAAGACGACGCTCGCGGGCGCCGTCGCAAAGGACCCCGGCGCCTCCGCGATGGCGGTCGGCGCGGCCGAGGGGCACGCGACGCCGAACACGCCGAACTGGGCCGCCGTCGAGGCGAAGAACCCGATCAAGGACTACATGACAGCGGTCCTGGCGGGCGGTGATCCGGCGAAGGAGGCGAAGAAGGCGTCCGAGGCGATCACGTCGGCGATGAACTCCGGCTCCTGAACGCACCCCCGGCAAGGAAGACGAAAGGAGTGTGCGCCGTGTCGGTCGTCCGCGAGCGGACCGCGCCCCGCCCCCTCACCCGGCCGCCCCGGCGCCCCCGGCGCCCGGCCCGCCGCGCCACCATGTCCGGCGTCTGGCCGTACCTGCTGGTGGCGCCCGCCGTCCTCGGCATGCTGTACCTGCTGGTGTATCCGCTGGGCCGCGCGGTCCTGATCTCCTTCCAGGACTTCGGCCTGCGCCAGCTCATCCTCGGCGACGCGCACTTCACCGGGTTCGACAACTACACGACGCTGCTCTCCGACCCCCGGTTCTGGACCGTCGTCCGCCGCACGTTCCTCTTCATGGCGATCAACGTCGTCCTCATCATGGCGCTCTCGACGCTCGTGGCGCTGATGGTCGAGCGGCTCGGCCGGGTCTGGCGCACCGCCGTGCTCAGCGCGCTCGTGCTGACGTGGGCGATGCCGGTGGTCGCGGCGACGACCGTGTTCCAGTGGCTGTTCCACTCGGAGTTCGGCATCGTCAACCACGCCCTGACCGGCCTGGGTTTCTCGTCCTTCGCGGGGTATCCGTGGCTGGCGCACGGCCCGGCCGCCTTCGCCATCCTCGTCACGCTCGTGGTGTGGCAGTCCGTGCCGTTCGCCGCGATCACCCTGTACTCGGCGCTGACCACGGTCCCGGCCGAGCTGCACGAGGCCGCGCGCATCGACGGGGCGTCCGGCTTCCGCGTCTTCCGCTCGGTGACGCTGCCCATCGTCCGGCCGATCTTCATGCTCGTGCTCTCGCTGGAGGTGATCTGGACGTTCAAGGCGTTCGTGCAGATCTGGGTGATGACGCGCGGCGGACCTGGCGACGCGACGACCATCCTGCCGGTGTACGCCGTCCAGACCGCCCTGTCCGGGCAGCACTACGACCTCGGCTCCGCGGCCTCGATGGTGACGGTGCTGCTCATGTCGGGCGTCCTCGTCGCCTACTTCCGGCAGATGTTCCGGCAGGAGGGCGAGCTGTGACAACGCCCTCACGCACCCTGCGCCGCCTCCC
Source organism: Streptomyces sp. NPDC046939 (assembly GCF_040644575.1). Taxonomy (NCBI): domain Bacteria; kingdom Bacillati; phylum Actinomycetota; class Actinomycetes; order Kitasatosporales; family Streptomycetaceae; genus Streptomyces; species Streptomyces sp. NPDC046939. The sequence goes on along the minus strand of NZ_JBEYWV010000013.1, from coordinate 155,988 downwards.
GCTGCACCTCGCCGCGACGGTCACGATCGTCGTCTGCCTCTTCCCCGTCTACTGGATGGTCACGACGGCGTTCAAGCCGAACCGCGACATCCAGTCCGACCACCCCCGGCTCCTCCCGCGGAGCTGGACGCTCGACCACTTCCAGCGGGCCGTGCACGCCGACGGATTCGGGCTCTTCTGGCGCAACAGCGTGCTCGTGACCCTCAGCGCGGTCCTGCTCGCCCTGCTGGTCGCGCTCGGCGCGTCGTTCGCGGTGGCGCGGATGCGCTGGCGGGGGCGGCGGCAGTTCATGCTCATGGTGTTCGTCGCGCAGATGGCGCCCTGGGAGTCGCTGATCATCCCGGTCTACATCATCTCCCGCGACACCGGGATGCTCGACCGGCTGCCTACCCTCACCCTCGTCTACTTCATGATCACGCTGCCGTTCACCATCGTGGTCCTGCGCGGCTTCATCGCGACGATCCCCGCCGAGCTGGAGGAGTCGGCGCAGGTGGACGGCTGCACGCGGACCGGGGCCTTCCGCCACATCGCGTTCCCGCTGCTCGCACCGGGTCTGATGGCGACCTCGCTGTTCGGTTACATCACCGCCTGGAACGAGTTCGCGTACGCCAACTTCCTCATCATCAAGCAGCAGGACCACCGGACGCTGCCGGTGTGGCTGTCCTCGTTCCACAACACGTTCGGCACCGACTGGGGCGCCACGATGGCCGCCTCCACCCTGTTCGCGCTGCCCGCGCTGGTGATCTTCCTGCTCCTTCAGCGGCACGTCACGTCCGGCTTCGCGGCCGGCGCCGTCAAGGGCTGAGCGCCCGTCCTCGAACGCCCGCCCGTGCTCCCCCGTCGTCGTCCGGAGGTCCGCCGTGCCCGCTCACCGCCCGTCCCTCGTCCCTCTGCCCACACAGCTCTCCTACCGCCCCGGCCATTTCACGATCGAGCCCGGCACGACGGTCCGGGTCTCCCCCGGCGCCGAGCCCGCCGCCGCCCTGCTCCGCACGCTGCTCGCCCCTGCCACGGGGCTGCCGCTCGCCGCCTCCACCGACGGCTCCTTCGTGCTCGCCCTCGACCCCCAGCTCAACGGGCTCGGCGAGGAGGGGTACGGCCTGACGGTCGCACAGGACGCGGTGCTCTTACGGGCCGCGCACCTCACCGGCCTGCTGCGCGGAATCCAGACCGTGCGCCAGCTCCTGCCCGCCAAGGCCCTGTGGGGCACGGCCCAGCCGGGCGTCGCCTGGCGTGTGCCCTGCGTCGAGATCACCGACGTGCCCCGGCACCCCTGGCGCGGCTTCATGCTCGACGTGGCCCGGCACTTCCAGCCGGTGTCGCAAGTGCGCCGCTACGTCGATCTGTTGGCCCTGCACAAGCTGAACGTGCTGCATCTGCACCTCACCGACGACCAGGGCTGGCGGATGCCGGTCGCCGCGTACCCGCGCCTGACCGAGGTGGGCGGACGGCGCGCCGAGTCAATGGTCGGCCCCGCCGGGAGCACCGTCTTCGACGGCATCCCGCACGAAGGGGCGTACACGCGGCGGGAGTTGACGGACCTCGTGGCGTACGCCGTCGAGCGGGGCGTCACCGTCGTGCCGGAGACAGAGATGCCGGGGCACTCGCGGGCCGCGCTCGCCGCGTATCCGGAGCTGGGCACCGTTCCCGGGCGGCGCCTCGACGTGTGGACGCGGTGGGGCGTGTGCGAGAACGTCCTCGGTGTCCACGAGGAGGTCTTCGCCTTCTGCCGCGCCGTCCTCGACGAGGTCTGCGACGTCTTCCCCTCGTCGCACGTGCACATCGGCGGCGACGAGTGCCCCACCACCGAATGGGCGGCGAGCCCGGCCGCGCGGGCGCGGGCCGCCGCCGAGGGCCTCGCCGACACAGCGGCCCTACGCGGCTGGTTCCTCGGCCGCGTCGGGGAGTTCCTGACCGAGCGCGGCCGCGTGCCGACCGCCTGGGCGGAGAACGGCGAGGGGCTTCCCCCGGACTTCACCGTCATGACCTGGCGCGACCCCGAACACACCCGCATCGCGCTCAAACGCGGCCACACGGTGATCAGCGCCCAGCACCGCGCGAGCTACCTGGACTACGCGCAGTCCTGCTCCCCCGACGAACCGCAGGGACAGCCCGGCGCCGTCGTCGACCTGCGCGCGGTCCACGACCACGAACTGCCGGACGACAGCGACACGGCGGGCCGGCTCCTCGGGACGCAGGCGCACCTGTGGACCGAGTTCGCGCCGACCGCAGCCCACGTGGACCGGCTCGTCTTCCCCCGACTGTGCGCGCACGCCGACCGCGCCTGGCACGGCTCCCCCTCCTGGCCGGGGTTCCGCGAACGGCTCACCGCGCACGCGACCCGGCTCGCCGCTCTCGGCGTACGGCACGGGCCGCTCGAACCGCACCTCCCCGTCCCCCACCGTTCCGGAAAGGAACTGTCATGACGAAGAAGGCACCACGCAAGGCCGTGCTCGGCAGGGCCGTCACCGCCGCCGTCGCCACCGCGCTCGGCTGCGCCGGCCTGGTCGCGCTCCCGTCGGCGGCCTCCGCCGCCGCGGGCGATCTCACCGTGCAGTACCACACCGGCAGCACCGGCAGCGACCAGGCCGAACCGTGGCTGAAGGTGCGCAACTCCGGCAGCACGAGCGTCGCGCTGAGCGGTGTGAAGGTCCGCTACTACTTCAAGGCCGACACCGCGAGCGCCACGTACCGCTTCGCGTGCTCCTGGGCCGTCAAGGGCTGCGGGAACGTCACCGGCACGTTCGGCACCCTGGCCAAGCCGACGGCGACCGCCGACCGGTATCTGGAGATCGGCTTCACGTCCGGCGCGGGCTCCCTCGCGGCGGGCGCCGACACCGGCGATCTGCAACTGCGGTTCTACCGCTCCGACTGGCAGTCGCTGAACCAGAACGACGACTACTCGTTCGGCGCGGCGCAGACCTCGTACGCGAACTGGTCGAAGGTCACCGCGCAGCTCGACGGCGCCCTCGTCTGGGGCACGGCGCCCACGGGCAACGACCCGGGCGATCCCGGTGATCCGGGCGACCCGGGCACGCCCGGCGGCTCGCTGTTCGACGACTTCAATTACAGCGCGTACAACGACCCGAAGATAGCGGCGCACGGCTGGACCGTGCGCTCCAACTCCGGCGGCCCCGGTGTGCCGGGCGCGACCTGGGCCCCCGACAAGGTCACCTTCCCCATCTCGGGCGGCAACGCCGTGATGAACCTGGAGACCTCGACCTCCGGGACCGGCGAGAGCACGAAGCAGACCGAAGTGCTCACCAAGGCGCTGAAGTTCAGGAACGGGACGTACGCGGCACGCGTGAAGTTCAGCGACGCGCCGAAGAGCGGCCCGGACGGGGACCACCTGGTGCAGACGTTCTTCACGATCAACGATCTGAAGGCGCCGATGGCCGACGACTACGCCGAGTACGACTTCGAGTACCTGCCGAACGGGGGCTGGGGCGAGCCGTCGAACATCCTGTACACGACGTCCTGGGAGACCTACAACCCGGACCCGTGGCAGGCGGTGAACCAGCACACCGAGAGCCGGCAGTCCTACGCGGGCTGGCACGACCTGGTCGTCACCATCGACAACAGCTCCATCCGGTACTACGTGGACGGGCAGGTGTTCGGCACCCACGACGCCGCGTACCTGCCGGAGCGGCCGATGTCGATCAACTTCAACCAGTGGCTGATCGACCTGGCGGGCCAGAGCAGCACCAGCCCGCGCGCCTACGACCAGCAGGTCGACTACGTCCTGCACGTGAAGGACCAGGTGCTCACGCCCGCGCAGGTGGCGGCGAAGGTGGCCGCGTACCGCTCGGCCGGCACCACGTTCGAGGACACGGTCCCGGGGGCCTGACCTGCCCGGCCCGACGGGGCGGGGAGCCCGCGCGCCCCACACGCGCGGGCTCCCCCAGTGGTGCTTCCCCTCCCCAGGCCGGCCGCCGCGGGAGTCCGGCGACCGCCTGCGGCAGAGTCTGCCGTGGGCGCGGCGGGATCTCATCCCGGACCCCCGCCTTTCGGTAACCTTGTGTGTTGAATCAGTGGCGAGAAGTGACGGAACCGGAGCCTCGGGACCCTTGCGCCAGGGCGGGAGCGGGGGTGCGGAACCCGCCGTCTGGCTTGATCCCTTACTTTCAAGGACGGCCGGAAGTCTGTCCTGGCAAGCGCTCTCCACAGCGGCCGCAGAACCGCGCGTCGGCCTCCTCGGTGACCCGTCCGCACGCGCTGCACACGCGCGGAAGCAAACAAGGCGCTTCGCCGCCCTCGGCCGTGCCCCCCGCCGGGGCGCGGCCGATCGTCATGCCGGGGCGCCTGCGGTGCGCGGTGACGTAGACGAGCCCGTCGTCGCCCGCGCTGACGGCGCGCCGCTCGCCGCGCGGGACGAAGACGAGCGTGCCGGGCGCCAGCTCCTCCTCCGTGCCGGCCCGGTGCAGGGTGCCGTGCCCCTCGACGACGATGAGCAGGACGTCCAGGTCGTTCTCGACGTACGCCTCGCCGCGCGTCCCGGGCCGTACGCGGACCACGTTGGAGTCGAGCTGGCGGGCCGCGCCCTCCAGGCGCCAGAGCGCGCCGGTCGCCCCCGGGTCGGCGGTGGCGAGGAGTTCTTCGAGCAGGACGTGGGCGGCGGGCATCGCGCGGGCTCCTCCGTAGGGGGCTGGGCGGGTCAGGCCGACGGGCCGTCGGCGGTCTGTGCGTTCAGGAAGGCGAGGACCGGCGGCGTCGCCTCGTCCGCGTACTCCTCGAAGTAGGCGTGCCGCCCGCCGGGGATCAGCAGGAGCCGCGCGCCGGGGATCCGCCCGGCGATGAGCGGCGCGTTCGCCGTCGGGTTGAAGTCGTCGTCGGTGCCGTGCACGACGAGGGTCGGGGCGGCGATCCGGGGCAGCGCGTCCCAGGCGTCGTGGCGGGCGCTGGCGCGCAGATGGCGGCGGCGGGCGTGGGCGGGCATGGCCGGATCGCCGAGCGTGTGGAACGGCCCGCCGTGCTTGGCGACGTACGCGGGCGTGTACATCAGGTCCAGCAGCGCGGCGCGCGAGACGGCCGGGTTTGGGTCGGCCAGCGCCTTGCGGACGGCGGGGCCGCGCTCGACGCCGTGCGGCGCGCCCGGCGACGTACAGCCGAGGACGAGGCGGTCGACGCGGCCGGGGTGGTCGACGGCAAGCCATTGCGCGACGCGGCCGCCCATCGACGTCCCGTACACATGGGCGCGGCCGATCCCCGCGTGGTCGAGGACGGCGACGGCGTCGCGGGCGAAGTTCTCGGTGCTGTACGTGTCCGTGTCGGGCCGGTCGCTGTCACCGGTGCCGCGCCAGTCCATGACGACGGTGGTGAAGGCGGCGGCGAACCGGTCGAGGACCGGCTCCCACCAGCGGTGACTGTTCGACTGACCGGCCAGCAGGAGCAACGGGGCGCCGCTGCCGCGGACTTGGTAGTGGAGGGCGGCGCCGTCGGCCGCGTGCGCGAGGGACATGGTCCTCCATTGTCCCTCATCGCAACTATCTCTGTTCAAACGGTGGACTCGGCAACACCGCTCTGCAATTCTCCAACAACTGAACGCAAGAAACCGATGTTCATCTTGTTCGATCCATAGGTCACTCGCTTCACTGCACGGGACGGTGCAGGGACAGGGGCAGCATGATCGGCCAGTTTTCGCTCAGATCCAGGTGGCGGGGCAGGAGGCGCGGCCTGATGGTCGCGCTCCTCGCGCTCGCCCTGGCGTTCCTCGGCCTGCCGGCTGTGTCGGTGGCGGCCTCGGGCGGCCCGAACCTCGCGGCGGGCGCCCCGGCGAGGGCGAGCAGCGCGAAGTCCGGGTACGAGGCGGCGAGGGTCAGCGACGGCAACGCCGCGACGTACTGGGAGAGTTCGGGCTCGGACCTGCCGCAGTGGGTGCAGGTCGACCTCGGGAGGACGGCCCGCGTCGACGAGGTGGTCCTGCGGCTGCCGGGCGCCTGGGAGAGCCGCGAGCAGACCGTGGCGGTGCAGGGCAGCGCGGACGGCACCGCGTTCGACACGCTGAAGGCGGCGGCCTCGTACACCTTCGCGCCGGGCTCGGCGAACACGGTGACGGTGTCGTTCGCGGCGACGCAGACCCGCTATGTGCGCGTCGTGGTCAGCGCCAACACGGTGTGGCAGGCCGCCCAGTTGGCGGAGCTGGAGGTGCACGGCGCGGGTGAGTCCTCGACCAACCTGGCGCGCGGCAAGACGTTCACGGCCAGCTCGTACACGCAGACGTACGCGGCGCCCAATGCCGGGGACGGTGACGTCGCCAGCTACTGGGAGTCCAAGAACGACGCGCTGCCGCAGTGGGTCCAGGTGGACCTCGGCGCATCCGTGCGCGTGAACCGCGTCGTGCTGCGCCTGCCGACGGGCTGGGAGACGCGGACGCAGACGCTCTCGGTGCGGGGCAGCACCGACGGCACGAACTTCAGCGACCTGGTCGCGTCCAAGGCGTACGAGTTCAGTGCGGCGGGCGGGCAGGCGCAGACGCTGTCGTTCGACACGGTGACGACGCGCTATGTGCGGGTCCAGGTCACCGCGAACACCCGGCAGCCCGCCGGGCAACTCTCCGAGCTGGAGGCCTACGGGCCGACGACCGGGGACACCGAGGCACCGGGCGCGCCCAGCGGCCTCGCCTACATCGAGCCCGCGACCGGCCAGATCAAGCTGACCTGGAAGGCGGCGACGGACAACGTCGGCGTGACCGGCTACGACATCTACGCCAACGGCACCCTGCGCGCCTCGGTGGACGGCTCCGTGCTGACCTACACCGACACCCAGCCGGCGTCGGCGACGCTCACGTACACCGTCCGCGCGAAGGACGCGGCGGGCAACCAGTCACCCGACTCCAACTCGGTGACGCGCAAGGGCGACTCGGGTGACACGCAGGCGCCGACCGCGCCCGGCAACCTCGCCTTCACCGAGGCGACCAAGGGCCAGATCAAGCTCACCTGGCAGGCGTCGACCGACAATGTGAAGGTCACCGGGTACGACCTCTACGCCAACGGCACGCTGCTGAAGTCGGTCGCCGGGGACGTCCTCACCTACACCGACTCCCAGCCCGCGTCGGCGACGGTGACGTACACCGTGCGCGCCAGGGACGCGGCGGGCAACCAGTCGGCGAGCAGCAACGCCGTCACGCGCAACGGCTCCACGACCGACGCGGCGAACCTGGCCGTGCGCAAGCCGGTCACGGCGTCCTCCTCGACGCAGACGTACGTCGCCGAGAACGCGGTCGACGACAGCACCAGCACGTACTGGGAGGGCGGCAGCGGCTACCCGAACACGCTGACCGTGAAGCTCGGCGCCAACGCGGATGTCTCCTCGGTCGTCCTGAAGCTGAACCCGGACGCCGCCTGGGCCACCCGCACCCAGAAGATCGAGGTGCAGGGGCGGGAGCAGAAGGCGTCGGACTTCACGACGCTGAGCGCGGCGAAGGAGTACACGTTCAACCCGGCGAGCGGGAACACGGTGGCGATCCCGGTCACCGCGCGCGTCGCGGACGTACGGCTCGTCATCACCGCCAACTCCGGCGCTCCCGCCGGGCAGATAGCGGAGTTCCAGGTCCTCGGCACCCCGGCGCCCAACCCCGACCTCCAGGTCACGGGCGTCACCTCGGCCCCCTCCTCGCCGGTCGAGTCCGACAGGATCACCCTGTCGGCGACGGTCCGCAACACGGGCAGCGAGGCGAGCGGCGCCACGACCGTGGACTTCAAGCTCGGCTCCGACAAGGCCGGCTCCGCCACCGTGGGCGCGCTCGCGGCCGGGGCGACGGCGACCGTCAGCGCCGACATCGGGGCGCACGACGCGGGCACCTACCAGGTCGGCGCGGTCGTCGACCCGGACAACAAGGTCGTCGAGAGCAATGAGGGCAACAACGCCTACACCAGCCCGACGGCTCTCGTCGTCAAGCCGGTGACCAGCGCCGACCTCATCGCCTCGCCGGTCTCCTGGTCGCCGAGCGCACCCGCAGAGGGCTCCACGGTGACCTTCTCGGTCGCCGTCAAGAACCAGGGCAACCAGGCCAGCGCGTCCGGCGGCCACGCCCTCACGCTCACCGTCGCCGACTCCGGCGGCACGGTCGTGAAGACGCTGACCGGCTCCTACGACGGGACGATCGCGGCCGGTGACACGACCGCGCCGGTCAAGCTCGGCACGTGGACGGCGGGCAAGGGCAAGTTCACGGTGAGGACCGTCATCGCCGCCGACGCCAACGAGCTGCCGGTCAAGCGCGACAACAACACCACATCGCAGCCGCTGTTCGTCGGGCGCGGCGCCAACATGCCGTACGACACCTACGAGGCGGAGGACGGCTCGGTCGGCGGCGGCGCGAAGGTGCTCGGCCCCAACCGCACGGTCGGTGACCTGGCGGGCGAGGCGTCGGGCCGCAAGGCCGTCACCCTCGACTCCACCGGCGCCTACGTCGAGTTCACCACCAAGGCGCCCACCAACACCCTCGTCACCCGCTTCTCCATCCCGGACGCGGCGGGCGGCGGTGGCCGCACCTCCACGCTCAACGTCTACGTCGACGGCAAGTACCTCAAGGCCATCGACCTGACCTCGAAGTACGCCTGGCTGTACGGCAACGAGACCGGGCCCGGCAACTCCCCGAGCGCGGGCGCGGCCCGGCACATCTACGACGAGGCGAACCTGCTCCTCGGCCAGACCGTCCCGGCGGGCAGCAGGATCCGGCTCCAGAAGGACGCCGCGAACGACACCACGTACGCGATCGACTTCGTCAGCCTGGAGCAGGCGACGCAGTTGCCGAACCCGGACCCGGCGGCGTACGCGGTCCCGACCGGGTTCTCGCACCAGGCCGTGCAGGACGCCCTCGACAAGGTCCGCATGGACACGACGGGCAAGCTCGTCGGCGTGTACCTGCCGGCCGGTGACTACGAGACGTCGAACAAGTTCCAGGTCTACGGGAAGGCGGTGAAGGTCGTCGGCGCCGGGCCGTGGTTCACCCGGTTCCACACGCCGACGTCGCAGGAGAACACGGACGCCGGGTTCCGCGCGGAGGCCAGCGCCAACGGCTCGACGTTCGCGCACTTCTCCTTCTTCGGGAACTACACCTCCCGGATCGACGGTCCCGGCAAGGTCTTCGACTTCTCGAACGTCGCGGACATCACCATCGACGACGTGTGGAACGAGCACACGGTGTGCCTGTACTGGGGCGCCAACACCGACCGGATCACGGTCAAGAACTCCCGGATCCGGGACACGTTCGCCGACGGCGTCAACATGACGAACGGCTCGACCGACAACCACGTCGTGAACAACGAGTCCCGGGCGACCGGCGACGACAGCTTCGCGCTGTTCTCGGCGATCGACGCGGGCGGCGCCGACGAGAAGAACAACGTGTACGAGAACCTGACGTCGCTGCTCACGTGGCGCGCGGCGGGCATCGCGGTGTACGGCGGCTACGACAACACGTTCCGCAACATCCTCGTCGCGGACACCCTCGTCTACTCCGGTGTCACCATCAGCTCGCTCGACTTCGGCTATCCGATGAACGGGTTCGGCACCGGTCCGACGACGCTGGAGAACAGCTCGGTCATCCGCTCCGGCGGCCACTTCTGGGGCGGGCAGACCTTCCCGGGCATCTGGATGTTCTCGGCGTCGAAGGTGTTCCAGGGCATCCGCGTCACAGGCGTCGACATCGTCGACCCGACCTACAGCGGCATCATGTTCCAGACCAACTACGTGGGAGGCCAGCCCCAGTTCCCGATCAAGGACACGATCCTGACCGATGTGACGACCACGGGCGCGCGCAAGAGCGGTGACGCGTACGACGCGAAGTCCGGCTTCGGCGTGTGGGCGAACGAGATGCCGGAGGCGGGCCAGGGCCCGGCCGTCGGTGAAGTCACGTTCAAGAACCTGAAGTTGAGCGGCAACGCGGTGGACATCCGCAACACGACGTCCACGTTCAAGATCAACTTGCAGCCGTAGCGTACGCCGCTTCACCAGCCGCCCCCTAAAGGAACTGAGGTTCCTTTATGGGGCGGCTTCCTGCTACAGTCGCCGCACGCACTAACGGAACCACAGAACCGTTTACGAGGGAGACTGTCATGGAGTACCGCCGGCTCGGGACCTCTGGCCTGAAGGTCCCCGCGCTCAGCTTCGGCGCCGGGACGTTCGGCGGGCGAGGACCCCTGTTCTCCGCCTGGGGCACCAGCGGCGTCGCCGAGGCGCGGCGCATGGTCGACCTGAGCCTGGAGGCCGGGGTCACCATGTTCGACACCGCCGACGTCTACTCGGACGGGGCGTCGGAGGAAGTCCTTGGCGCGGCGCTCAAGGGCCGCCGCGACCGGGCCCTCATCTCCACGAAGGCGGCCCTGCCGACGGGCGACGGGCCGCAGGACGCCGGGGTCTCGCGCTCACGCCTGATCCGTTCGGTCGAGGCGGCGCTGCGCCGCCTGGACACCGACCACATCGACCTCTTCCAGTTGCACGCCTACGACGCGGGCACACCCGTCGAGGAACTCCTCGCCACCCTGGAGGACCTGGTCCGGGCGGGCAAGATCCGCTACACCGGCGTCTCCAACTACGCGGGATGGCAGCTGATGAAGGGGCTCGCCGAGGCCGAGAAGCACGGGCGGCCGAGGTTCGCCGCACACCAGGTGTACTACTCGCTCGTCGGCCGCGACTACGAGTGGGAGCTGATGCCGCTCGGCCTCGACCAGGGCGTGGGCGCCGTGGTGTGGAGCCCGCTCGGCTGGGGGCGGCTCACGGGGAGGATCCGGCGCGGGCGGCCCCTGCCCGCCGACAGCCGTCTGCACCGGACGGCACAGTTCGGCCCGCCGGTCGAGGACGAGCACCTGTACCGGGTCGTCGACGCGCTGGACGAGATCGCCGAGGAGACCGGGAAGGCGATCCCGCAGATCGCCATCAACTGGCTGCTGCGCCGCCCCACCGTCTCCTCGGTGCTCATCGGGGCGCGCGACGAGGAGCAGTTGAAGCAGAACCTCGGCGCCGTGGGCTGGGAGCTGACGCCTGATCAGGTGGCCCGGCTGGACGCCGCGAGCGAGGTCAAGGCGCCCTATCCCTACTACCCCTACCGGGTCCAGGACGGCTTCCGGCAGCTCAACCCGCCGGCCGTCTGAGCCGCGCCGAGGCCATGTCAACCCAAGGTTGACACCCCCTTACTGTCAACCTACGGTTGTCACATGACGCAACCAGTCGCCTCCACCCATCCCGTACGCCTCGACGATCTGATCGAGGCCATCAAGAAGGTGCACACCGACGCGCTCGACCAGCTCCAGGACGCGGTGCTCGCCGCCGACCACCTCGGGGACGTGGCCGACCACCTGATCGGGCACTTCGTCGACCAGGCCCGCCGCTCCGGCGCCTCCTGGACCGACATCGGCAAGAGCATGGGCGTCACCCGGCAGGCCGCGCAGAAGCGCTTCGTCCCCAAGGGCGCCGAGTCCGAGATCGACCCCAGCCAGGGCTTCAACCGCTACACGCCCCGCGCCCGCAACGTGGTGATGGGCGCACAGAACGAGGCCCGCGCCGCCCAGAACGCCACCATCACCACCGCCCACCTCGCCCTCGGCCTGCTGCACGAGCCGGACGGCCTGGCCGCCAAGGCGATCCGCGCGCAGGACGTGCTCCTGGACTCGGTGCGCCAGGCCGCGACGGCGGCCCTGCCCCCGGCCGTCGAGGACGGACCGGAGCTCGTTCCGTTCGACGCCGACGCCAAGAAGGCCCTGGAGCTGACGTTCCGTGAGGCGCTGCGCCTCGGGCACAACTACGTCGGCACGGAGCACATCCTGCTCGCGCTCCTCGAACAGGAGAACGGCGCCGGGGTCCTCAGCGGCCTGGGCATCGACAAGGCCGCCGTCGAGCGCCACGTCCTGGCCGCCCTCGCCGCGATCGTCGAGGCCCGCGAGAGCGCGGCCGGCGAGGCGGGCGAGGCGGCGGGCGGGAACGCCTGACCCGCAGGGCACCGCCCCGCGCCGGCCGGACCCGCCGACGCGGGGCGGTGCCTTCGGCCGTCCCATCGCCGCAGGTGGGACACTGTTCGTATGACTGACCGCTCAGGAACCCCCGCCCTGCCGGACGATCTCGTCGACGTGAGTGAGCTGGTCGACGCCTATTACACGAGGGAGCCCGACGTCTCCCGCCCCGAGCAGCGCGTCGTCTTCGGCACGAGTGGCCATCGCGGCTCCAGCCTCGACGGCGCCTTCAACGAGAAGCACATCGCGGCGATCACCCAGGCCATCGTCGAGCACCGCGAGGCCGAGTCGATCACCGGCCCGCTGTTCGTCGGCCCGGACACGCACGCCCTGTCCAAGCCCGCCCTGAAGACGGCGCTGAGTGTGCTCGCGGCGCACGGTGTACGCGTCATGGCCGACGCCCACGACGGTTTCGTGCCGACGCCCGCGCTCAGCCACGCGATCCTGCGCTGGAACCGCGACGAGCCCGCCGACCGCGCCGACGGCATCGTGATCACGCCGAGCCACAACCCGCCGCGCGACGGCGGCTTCAAGTACAACCCGCCGCACGGCGGCCCCGCCGACTCGACGACGACCTCGTGGATCGCCCAGCGCGCCAACGAGCTGCTCGAGGACCCGAGTTGGACGCCGCGCACGGCCGATGACCCGGCCCCCGAGCCGTACGACTTCCGTGAGCGCTACGTCGAGGACCTGCGGACCATCATCGACGTGGACGCCATCCGGGAGGCGGGCGTGCGCATCGGCGCCGACCCGCTGGGCGGCGCGAGCGTCGACTACTGGGCGCGGATCGCCGAGATGTACGAGCTCGACCTCACGGTGGTCAACCCCGAGGTGGACCCCACCTGGCGGTTCATGACGCTGGACTGGGACGGCAAGATCCGGATGGACCCGTCGTCGGCGCCCGCGATGGCCTCCGTCCTCGCCCGCCGCCACGACTACGACCTGCTCACCGGCAACGACGCGGACGCCGACCGGCACGGCATCGTCACCCCCGACGCGGGCCTGATGAACCCGAACCACTATCTGGCCGTCGCCATCCACTACCTGTTCTCGCACCGGCCCGAGTGGTCGCGGTCGGCGGCGGTCGGCAAGACGCTCGTGTCGAGCGCCGTCATCGACCGCGTCGCCGCCTCGCTCGGCCGCGAACTCGTCGAAGTGCCCGTCGGCTTCAAGTGGTTCGTGCCGGGCCTGGTCGACGGCTCGGTCGCGTTCGGCGGCGAGGAGAGCGCCGGGGCGAGCTTCGTACGCAAGGACGGCAGCGTCTGGACGACGGACAAGGACGGCATCCTCCTCGCCCTCCTCGCCGCCGAGATCCTCGCGGTGACGGGCAAGACGCCGTCCGTCTACTACGCCGAACTCGCCGAGCGGTTCGGGGCGTCCGGCGCCGCGTACGCCCGGATCGACGCCAAGGCGACGAAGGAGCAGAAGGCCCGCCTGGCGAAGCTGTCCGGCGACGCCGTCACCGCCGACACCCTCGCCGGGGAGCCGATCACGGCCCGGCTCAGCGAGGCGCCGGGCAACGGGGCGGCGATCGGCGGCCTCAAGGTGACCACGGAGAACGCCTGGTTCGCGGCGCGCCCCAGCGGCACGGAGGACGTGTACAAGATCTACGCCGAGTCGTTCCGCGGCGCGGACCACCTGGCGCAGGTGCAGTCGGAGGCGCAGGCCATCGTGGACGCGGCGCTCGGCTAGACCGCTGGAACGCTGGACCGCTCCGGATGCCGGGGCATCGAGCTGCTCACGGGCCGGCGGGCCCGTGAGCACGCCCGGCAAGGATTGATCAAAAATTTGCCGTTGGCCGGATCGCATTGGTCGCCTCAGGCAACCGGATGCCTCGACCGCGCAAGACAGGGGATTTGCGGAGGGGATCATTCCGATCACCCTTCGACGCGCGGCCGAAACCCTCCGGTCCGCCCCCTCCGCGATGTTGCGGCCACATTGACCGACCCCACCGCCATGTCACACGCTCGACACATAGATGCCGTCTACAACGGAATCGGTGCCGGGCTCCCCGTGTCTGCTCGACCGCAGGTCAACGGTGCCGCGACCGTTGTCCACGGCGGAACGGGAAGCAGGAGGAACACATATGTGTGGCATCACCGGCTGGCTCTCCTTCGACCGCGACCTGCGGGGCTCGGCCGACGCGTTGCATGCGATGACGCAGACGATGGAGTGCCGCGGCCCCGACGACCACGGCACCTGGATCGAGGGTCCCGCGGCGCTCGGTCACCGCAGGCTCGCCATCATCGACCTGCCGGGCGGACGGCAGCCCATGACGGCGTCGGTGCCGGGCGGCACGGTCGCTCTCGTCTACTCGGGCGAGACCTACAACTACACCGAGCTGCGCGCCGAACTCGCCGCGCGCGGCCACGAGTTCAGGACCGACTCGGACACCGAGGTGGTACTGCGCGGCTATCTGGAGTGGGGCGAGGAGCTGCCCGCCCGGCTCAACGGCATGTACGCGTTCGCCGTCTGGGACAGCCGCGTCGAGAAGCTGTTCATGATCCGCGACCGCATGGGCATCAAGCCGTTCTACTTCTACCGGACGCCGGACGGCGTGCTGTTCGGCTCCGAACCCAAGGCGATCCTCGCGAACCCGCTCGCCAAGGCGCGGGTCACCCTGGACGGCTTCCGCGAGTTGTTCACGTTCGTGAAGACTCCGGGCCACGCCGTGTGGGACGGCATGCACGAGGTGGAGCCGGGCACGGTCGTCACCGTCGACCGCTCCGGGCTGCGCAGCCGCCCGTACTGGACGCTGGAGACCCGCGCCCACACCGACGACCGGGACACGACCATCGCCACCGTGCGCGAGCTGCTCGACGACATCGTGCGCCGCCAGCTGGTCTCCGACGTGCCGCGCTGCACGCTGCTCTCCGGCGGTCTCGACTCCTCGGCGATGACCGCGATCGCGGCGCGCCAGCTCGGGCGGCAGGGCGAGACCGTACGCAGCTTCGCGGTCGACTTCGTCGGCCAGGCGGAGAACTTCGTCGCGGACGAGTTGCGGGGCACCCCCGACACCCCGTTCGTGCACGACGTGGCGCGGCTCGCGGGCACCGACCACCGTGACATCGTGCTCGACTCGCACGCGCTCGCCGACCCGGAGGTGCGGGCCAAGGTGATCCGCGCCCGTGACATCCCCGCCGGCTTCGGCGACATGGACGCCTCGCTCTACCTCCTCTTCCGGGCCATCCGCGAGCACTCCACCGTGGCCCTGTCCGGCGAGTCGGCGGACGAGGTGTTCGGCGGCTACCTGCAGTTCTTCGACGAGGAGGCCCGCACCGCCGACACCTTCCCCTGGCTGGTGCGGATGGGGCGGCACTTCGGCGACGACGCGGACGTGCTCCGCCCCGACCTGAGCAAGAGCCTCGACCTCGCCGGGTACGTCGCCGACAGCTACGCCGACGCGGTCCGCTCCATCCGGCGCCTGGACGGCGAGAGCGACTTCGAGTACCGGATGCGCCGCATCTGCCACCTCCACCTGACCCGCTTCGTCCGGGTCCTGCTCGACCGCAAGGACCGGGCGAGCATGGCGGTGGGCCTGGAGGTGCGCGTGCCGTTCTGCGACCACCGGCTCGTGGAGTACGTGTACAACACGCCCTGGGCGCTGAAGTCGTTCGACGGCCGCGAGAAGAGCCTCCTTCGCGAGGCGACGGCGGACGTGCTGCCGAAGTCGGTCTACGACCGGGTCAAGAGCCCGTACCCGTCGACGCAGGACCCGAAGTACGCGATCGCGCTCCAGGACCACGCGAAGGACCTGCTCGCGCGGCCCTCGCACCGTGTCTTCGACCTCGTCGACCGCGAGCGCGTGGCCCGTGCCGCGCACCGCGAGGGGCCGCAGATCAGCCAGGCGTCGCGGCGCGGTCTGGAGCGCACCCTGGACCTCGCGCTCTGGCTGGACATGTACGAGCCGGAGCTGGCCCTGGACTGAGCGCCCGGCCGGAAAGAGGGTGGCGGACCGTCACGCGATGTGCCTACGATCCACGGCAGCATCGCGTGCCGGTCACCGTCCGGGTGAGGCATGGAGGTGCCGGAGTTGCCTTCTGGAGGCAATCCATCATGGCTGTCCAGCTCAACCACACCATCGTGCACGCCCGCGACAAGCGGGAGTCCGCCGAGTTCCTGGCCCACATCCTGGGGCTGGAGGCCGGCGCGGAATGGGGCCCGTTCATCCCGCTCGACCTCAGCAACGGCGTGACCCTGGACTTCGCGACGGTCCCCGCCGAGTCCATCGTGACCCAGCACTACGCCTTCCTCGTCACCGAGGAGGAGTTCGACGCGATCTTCCAGCGCATCGAGGACGCCGGTATCACGTACTGGGCGGACCCGCACGGCAAGCAGCCCGGCGAGATCAACCACAACGACGGCGGTCGCGGCGTCTACTTCAGGGATCCGGTGGACCACGGCATGGAGGTCATCACCCGTCCCTACGGGAGCGGCGGCAGCTGACCGGGGCCGATCGGCGGGGCCGCGTCGCAGGCGCGGCCCCGTTCCGTGTGCGCGGCCGGGTCTCAGCGGAATCGTGTGACGTGCAGGACCAGGTAGACCGACCCCACGACGAACGCCGTCATCCCCAGACAGCCCAGGACCCAGGCGGTGCGCCGCGCCAGGCAGCAGACGCCTTCCGCGTCCTCCTCGCGGACGGTCTCCCGGCACGGGAGCGTCGCGAGGCCGTACGTCACCAGCCCGGCCGTGTCGAGCGTCAGGCCTAGGCCGAGCCACGTCACACTCGCGGACAAAAGGGACATAGAACTGATTCTGCGTCCGGTCGGGCGATCCCGCTAGCGCAGTGGGGTTCCGCCGAACGGGGTAACCGCCGGGTCAGCCGCCGTAGACGTCCTCCACGTACCGCCCGGCGGCGACCAGTCCGGCCAGCCACTCCCCGGCCGCGGTTGCGTCGGCGCCGGGAACGTGCCTCAGGTACAGCTCGCGGAAGGCGGCCCGTACCCCGGGCGCCATCCGGGCGCCGTCCCCGCACACGTACACCCGCGCCCCGGCGTCGAGCAGCTCCCACAGTTCGTCGCCCTCGGCCGCGATGCGGTGCTGCACGAAGGCGTGCCCGTCGACCGGGGCCTCGCTGAAGACGGGCCGCAGCGAGAGCGCGCCCGCGGCGTCGGCGGCCCGCAACTCGTCGGCGTGCAGGAAGTCGCGGTCCGGGTGGTCGCAGCCGAAGTACAGCAGGGCGGGTGCGGACGCGGCGGCCCGGTGAAGGCGTTCGGCGACGGCGCCGCGGAACGGCGCGAGACCCGTGCCCGCCGCGATCATGACGACCGGTTCCGGCGCGTCGTGCCGGATGCGGAAGGCGTCGCGGCAGGGCTGGATGCGGCCGAGGACGGTGTCGCCCGGCCGGAGCGCCGCCAGGTGGGTGGAGCCCGTGCCCCGGTAGCGGCCGGTGCCCGAGGCGGCCGGCGCGTCGAGCACGGACACCATCAGATCGACGTGGCGGGGGCTGACGGCGGGCGCCGAGGAGACGGAGTAGTGGCGCGGCCGCAACGGCGGCAGCAGCTCCAGGAGCGACGCCCACGACAGCGCGCCGCGCAGCGCCGGGTGCGCCTCGACGAGTTCGACGAACGTACGGGGGTCGTCGGCGGGCAGCGCGGCGAGGGCGGCGGCCTCCGGCGGGCACGGGTTCGCGGCGGCGAGCACGGCGACCTGCTCGGCGGTCGGCCGGTGCTGCAACTCGACGTGGTGGGTGAGGAGTTCGCGTACGGTCCGGGGCCGGTCGACGGCGAGGGCGTCGCGGCGCGGGCGGCTGCTGCGGATGTCGAGCACGGTGTCGCCGTCGACGCCGAGCGCGCGCAGGGCCCGGTCCACGAGGGCGCCTTCGTGCGCGGGCAGCACGGTGAGGTGGTCGCCGGTCCGGTAGGTGACGCCGTCCGGCAGGGCGAGCCGCACGAACCGCTTGGCGCGCGGGTGGCCCGGCGCCGTGAGGTCGTAGGACTCGGTGACGGTCAGCGGCGTGAGCCCGTGGCGCTCGGCGGCGAGGTCGAGCGGGCCGCCGCTGATCTCGCGGATCTCGTACGCGGTGGTGGGCGCGGGCCCCTCGTCGGTGGCGTCGGGGTCGCCGTACCGCTCCAGGAGCGCCGCGCGCAGATCCGTGGTGAAGGTGCGGACGGTGCCGTTCAGGTCGCCGGAGGCGTCGGCGGCGGCGCGCTCGCACAGCGGGGTCGAGCCGAGCGCGGTGAGCCGGTCGTCGACACGAGTGGGCACGTGCTGGTAGGTGGCGGCCCAGTTGCGGTCGCCGACGCCGAGGACGGCGTGCAGGGCGCCGTCGAGCGCACCGCCTGGGGCCTCGTCGAGCGCGGTGACGAACTTCGCCGCGTCGTCGGTCGGTTGGCCGTTGTAGGACGCGGCGACGACGATCACCGGGCGGTCGGTGGGCAGGGCGCCCGCGTAGTCGTCGAGCGGGGCGACCTCGGTCCCGCAGCCGAGGGCGGCGGCCTCGTCGGCGAGCTGGGCGGCGAGGCCCCGGCAGGTGCCGTAGTTGCTGCCGTGCAGGAACAGGGCGCGGGTTCCGGGCCGGACCCGTACCGGCAACTCCCGCGTGCTGGCCGCCTCTTCGGGTGCGGCGGCTTGGCCCGGCAGCGGGGCGTGCCTCCGGTCGGCGGGCGTGCGTCGCGCGAGGCCGAGGGTGAAGCCGTCCGGTTTCAGGGTGAGGGTCTCCTTCACCGTGAGCCGGTAGTCGGCGTGGTCGCTGAGCCGGTAGCGGTGGACCAGCATCGCGAGCAGCATGGTCGCCTCGTGCAGCGCGAACTGCCGTCCGATACAGGCGCGTTCGCCGGTGCCGAAGGGCTTGAAGGCGTGCGGGGAGCGGGCCGCCTCCGCCTCCGGCGTGAACCGGTTCGGGTCGAAGCGTTCCGGATTGTCGCCCCAGACGGGCTGGCGGTGCAGCATCGGGGTGAGCACGGTGACGCCCTGACCGGCGCGTACGGGGATGCGCCCGCCGAGCAGAGTGTCCTCGCGGGCCTCGCGGCTGAACGCGGCGGCGGTGGGCCACAGGCGCAGCGCCTCGTTGAGGACTTGACGGGTGTAGGTCAGCCGGCCGACCTCGTCGAAGTCGGGTTCGGGGTCGGCGGTGTCACCCCACAGGGCGTCGACCTCGCGGCGCACGAGGTCGAGGACGGCCGGGTTCTTCGCCAGGTAGTACAGGGCGAACGACATGGCGCCCGACGTCGTCTCGTGCCCGGCGATGAGGAAGGTGATGACCTGGTTGCGGATGTTGGCGGTGTCGAGGGGGCGGCCGTCCGCCGGGTGTCCGGCGCTCAGCATCAGGCCGAGCAGGTCGTCCGTGTGCTGCTCGCCGCCCTCGACGCGGGCGGCGATGACCTCGTCGACGACCTGCGCGAGGAAGTCGGCGTCGGTGCGGAACGCGGCGTCGGCCGCCGTGTGGTCGCCGCCCGGGGTGCGGGCGAGGCGCTTCATGCTCCACTCCAGGCAGCGCACCATCGACTCGACGAAGGGGTGCGGTTCGGCGCGGTCGAAGGAGCCGAAGTCGTAGCCGAACCCGGCGAGTCCGATCGTGTCGAGCGTCATGCGGGTCATGTCGCCGGGCACGTCGACCGGGCGGCCGTCGTGGGCCGCCGCGTCCCAGGCGTCGATGACGCGACGGGCCACGCGGTACATCACCGGATGGTAGGCGCGCATCGAGCCGAGGGCGAAGGCGGGCATGAGGATGTCGTGGGCGCGGGCCCAGTTCGGCTCGTCGTTGTAGGCGGTGAAGAGGCCGTCGGCGGCGAACGCGCGGACGTTCTCCAGGGCGGGCCCGACGTGCTTGGCGAAGCGGGTCTCGTCGGCGAGTTCGGTGACGAGGTCGAGGTCGGCGACGAACAGGGCGTCGCGGCCGTGCAACCGGCGCACCAGGGCCGGGCCGTGCTCCCGCATCAGGCCCATGACCTGTTGCAGCGGGGCGGGTCCCGGGCCGGTGGCGGAGATGTCGATGACCGGCGGGCCGACGAGGGAGGGTGCAGAGGGCATGGCGGGGCAACGGCCTTTCGCGGGTGGGGGGACCGGTGGTTCCACTCTGCTCCCGCTCCCCCACCGGCCGGTGCCACCGCACTACATGATTGTGTAGTGGCCGACGGCACGCCGGTCTTGTGCGCGGCGGGTGTGCGGGCTGTCGCGAGCGTGGGAGAGGGGGTGCGGCGGGCATGGACGCGGTGGTGTGGCGCAATCGCGCGATGGTCCTCTTCGACCGCATTCCACTGCCGGTCGCGGTGTGCGACGCGTACGGGGTGGTGCGCCTGGCGAACGCGGCGCTCGCCGCCGAGTGGGGCACGACGCCGGGGCGGCTCAAGGACCGGGCCCTGCTCGACCTGTTCAGCCCGCGGGACGGCACGCAGGTCGACCGGATCGTCGAGGCGCTGAGGCTGCGTCGCCGCTCGCGGTACACGGTGGCGGTGACCTGGTGCGGCGCCGACGGGACGCACCGCAGCGGGGAGCTGATGGTGGACCCGGTGAGCGAGCGGCCGCACGCGCTGCCGGACCTGCTGGTGATGGTACGGGTGACGGGCGAGGCCGCCCCGGACCGGGCACCCGGCCCCGCCGCCGCGCCCCTGCACCCGACCGAGGAGCGGATCCTGGCGCTGCTCGCGGCGGGGGCGACGACGGCGCGGGCGGCCCGCGAGACGGGCCTGACGGCCGACGGCGTCACGTACCACCTGCGGCGGCTGTCCCAGCGCTGGGGCGCCGCCAACCGCACCGAACTGGTGGCCCGCGCCTACGCGGCCGGGGTCCTGGAGCCCGGGGTGTGGCCGCCGCGCCCCCGCTCGGCGGGGCCGACGCCGTAGCGACGCGGTGGTGCGGGGCCCGATTCCCGGGCAGGCTCGACAGCGAAGCCCGCGCAGGGAACCGGCTCAGGAGGTTATTTCGTGAACGGCAACGACTCGCTCGGCAAGAAGGCCTTCAAACGGTCCCGCAGCCACTTCGCGGACCGGATCACGGCCGACGGGCGGGACGGCTGGCCCGTGGAGGCGGGCCGCTACCGCCTCGTCGTCAGCTACGCCTGCCCGTGGGCGAGCCGCGCCCTGGTGGTGCGGCGGCTGCTCGGCCTGGAGGACGCGCTCTCGCTCGCGGTCACCGACCCGATCCAGGACGACAGGAGCTGGCGCTTCACCCTGGACCCGGACGGCCGGGACCCGGTGCTCGGCATCCGCTACCTCAGCGAGGCGTACGACGCCCGGGAGAAGGACTACCCGGGCGGGGTCAGCGTGCCCGCGATCGTCGACGTACCGTCCGGGCAGCTCGTCACCAACGACTACCAGCAGCTCACCCTGGATCTCAGCACCGAGTGGACGGCGCTGCACCGCGACGGCGCGCCCGACCTCTATCCGGAGCCGCTGCGCGACGAGATCGACGCGGTGATGGAGGACGTGTACCGGGACCTGAACAACGGCGTGTACCGGGCCGGTTTCGCGACGAACCAGGAGGAGTACGAGCGCGCCTACCGGGACGTGTTCGGGCGCCTCGACGCGCTGTCCGAGCGGCTCGCCGGGCAGCGCTACCTCGTCGGCGACACGATCACGGAGGCGGACATCCGGCTGTTCACGACGCTGGTCCGCTTCGACGCGGTCTACCACGGCCACTTCAAGTGCAACCGCGACAAGCTGACCGAGGACCCGGTCCTGTGGGGCTACGCGCGGGACCTGTTCCAGACGCCCGGTTTCGGCGACACCGTCCACTTCGACCACATCAAGCGCCACTACTACCAGGTGCACACGGGCATCAACCCGACGGCGATCGTGCCGCTCGGCCCCGACCTGTCCGGCTGGCACACGCCGCACGGGCGTGAACAGCTCGGCGGACGCCCGTTCGGCGACGGGACGCCGCCCGCGCCTCGGTAGGGTCGAGGGGTACGTCCACCCTGGTCACGGAGTCGCCATGCCCCGCCCCTACGTGCTGCTTTCCGCCGCCGTCTCGCTCGACGGCTGCCTCGACGACATCGGGCCCGAACGGCTGCTGCTCTCGGGGCCCGAGGACTTCGACCAGGTCGACGCGGAGCGGGCGGCGAGCGACGCGATCCTCGTCGGCGCGGGCACCCTGCGCGCGGACCGGCCCCGACTGCTGGTGAACTCCGCGGGGCGGCGCGCCCGGCGGGAGGAGGAGGGGCGGCCCGCGTACCCGCTGAAGGTGGCGGTCAGCGGGTCCGGCGACCTGAACGCCGGTGACCCGTTCTGGACGACCGGCGGCGCGCGGCTCCTCTACACGACGGACCAGGGCGCGGAGGTCGCGCGGGCCAGGCTCGGCGGCCTCGCGGAGGTGGTGGCGCTCGGCCCCGCCGTCGACTGGGCGGCGCTCCTCGACGACCTCGGGGCGCGGGGAGTGCGCCGTCTCATGGTCGAGGGCGGGGCGCGCGTGCACACGCAGCTGCTCCAGCTCGGGTTCGCTGACGAACTGCGGCTCGCCGTGGCCCCGTTGGTGGTGGGCGAGCCGGACGCGCCCCGCCTCTTCGGGCCCGGCGCGTATCCGGGCGGGCCGCGCGGCCGGATGGCGGTGCTCGCCACCGAGCGGCTCGGCGACGTGATCGTGACCCGCTACGCGCCGACCGTGCCGGGCACGACGGACGCGGCCACGGCGGCGGACCGGCACTGGCTGCGGATCGCCTGCGAACTGGCCGCCGACTGCCCGCCGTCGCAGACCGCGTTCAGCGTCGGCGCGGTGATCGTCGGGGCCGACGGCACGGAGCTGGCCCGGGGCCATTCGCGGGAGGCGGGCGACCCGGTCGTGCACGCCGAGGAGGCCGCCCTCGCCAAGCTCGGCGACGGCGATCCGCGCCTGGCGGCCGCCACCGTCTACAGCAGCCTGGAGCCGTGCGCGCGTCGCGCGTCGCGGCCGAGGCCGTGCGCGCGGCTGATCGTCGACGCGGGGGTGCGGCGGGTGGTGACGGCGTGGCGGGAGCCGGACACGTTCGTGCCGGGCGCGGACGGGATCGGGCTGCTGGCCGGGGCGGGCGTGGTCGTGGCGGAGGTGCCCGAGCTGGCGGAGGCCGCGATGCGTCCGAACCGGCATCTGGTGTCCGGTCAGGAGTGAGCGTGCTCGCGCTCAGGGGCGCTGTCGTGCTCCACGCGCGCGTGGCGGTGCTTCTCGCCCCGCTGGACCACGACGACGGCGGTGAGCCCGAGCGCGAGTCCGGCGGCGGTGCGCACGCCGAACGGTTCGCCGAACATGAGCGCGCCCCACACGGCGGTGACCGGCGCCATCAGGAACATCAGCGTGTTGACCTGCGTCAGTCCGCGCCTGCGCAGCACGATCCAGTACAGGCCGTAGCCGCCGAACGTCGACAGGGCGACCAGCCAGGCGATCGCCAGCCAGAAGGACGGCGCGGCGGGCGGCGTGCCCTCGCCGACCGCCAGGGCGAGGCCGGTGAAGACGACGGCGCTGGTGGCGCAGTGCACGGTCAGGGCCGCCATCGGCTCCACGCGCGTGGGTGAGCGGCTCTCTACGAAGGTGGCCGCCACCAGGGACAGCATCCCGAGGAACGGGAAGAGGTAGGCCCAGCCCGCGACGCCCGTGACCGCCGCCGCGTCGGCCGTGGTGACGATCAGGACGCCCGCCACGCCCAGACACAGGCCGAGCCACTGGCGTGCGGTGACGTACTGGCGCAGCAGCGGCCCGGCGAGCGCGCCCGCTACGAGCGGCTGCACGCCGTCGATCAGGGCGGTGGTGCCGCTGGAGACGCCGAGCTGGATGGCGTAGTAGACGGTCAGCAGATAGCCGCTCTGCGAGAGCAGGCCGATGACGACCTGGCGTCCCGCGTCGCGCCGGGTCAGGCCGCGCCACCAGTGCCGCCCGGCCGTCGCGGCCACGGCGCCGAGGACGAGCGCGAGCGGCAGGAACCGCCACATCAGCGTGGTCACGGCGCTGGCCTCACCGGCGCCGAGCTTGGCGCCGATGAAGCCGGAGCTCCAGGTGAGGACGAAACCGAGGGACAGCAGGACGTTCATGGCGCGGACACCGCCTCGTGTACCGGGTATACAGATCTGTTTACTGGTTCCACTATACAGATCGGTC
Organism: Streptomyces sp. NPDC046939; assembly: GCF_040644575.1. Taxonomy (NCBI): domain Bacteria; kingdom Bacillati; phylum Actinomycetota; class Actinomycetes; order Kitasatosporales; family Streptomycetaceae; genus Streptomyces; species Streptomyces sp. NPDC046939. Next base: position 132,043 of record NZ_JBEYWV010000013.1, on the reverse strand, counting down.
TAATCTGGGAACCATGCGTACGACGCCGCCCCTCGCCCCGGCTCCCCCGTCGGCCGTCGACCCCGACCGCCCCGACCTCACCCCGGCCGCGCGCCGGGTCCTGGACACCGCCTCGCGGCTGTTCTACGAGCGCGGCATCCACGCCGTGGGCGTCGATCTGATCGCGGCGGAGGCGGGCGTCACGAAGAAGACGCTCTACGACCGGTTCGGCTCCAAGGAGCAGATCGTCGTGGACTACCTGCTGACCCGGGACGCGCGCTGGCGGGCGTTCCTCGCCGCGCACCACGACCCGGCCGCCCTGACGCCGGTCGAGCGGGTTCTCGCCGTCTTCGACGCGTCGAAGGAGTGGTCGCGGGGGGAGAACGCCGGGAAGGGCTGCGGCATGGTGAAGGCGCACGCCGAGATCGGCGATCCGTCGCACCCCGCGTACGCCGTGATCACGGGCCAGAAGCAGTGGACGCTCGACCTCTTCACCCGTCTCGCGCACGACGTGGCGCCGGACGCGGCGCGGGAGCTGGGCCGCTCGCTCACGCTCCTGCACGAGGGCGCCCTCGTCACGGACGGCCTCGACGTCTTCCCCGACCCCTTCGGCCGGGCCCGCCGCCTCGCCGCCTTCCTGCTCTCCGCCGCGCGGGACCCGCGATGACCTGGGACCCGGACGCGCCCGGCGTCCTGCGCCTCCCGTCGGGGCGGCTCGTACGCGGCCGGGGCCTGCGCCACCCGTTGCCGCCCGGCCCTCCGCCGACGTACGGCGCCTACCTCCTGGGCCGTCGGCCCCCGGACGTGGACTGGGAGTCGGCCTGGCTGCGCTGGCCGGACTTCCGCCTCCCGGCCGACGCCGGAGCGGCGCGGGCCGTGCTGCTCGACGTCTGGCGCCGGTCCGCCGGGGAGCGGGTGGAGCTGGCGTGCGGCGGCGGTCGCGGCAGGACCGGCACCGCGCTCGCCTGCGTCGCCGTCCTCGACGGGGTCCCGCCCGCCGAGGCCGTCGCGTACGTGCGCCGCCACTACCACCCGCGCGCCGTCGAGACGCCGTGGCAGAAGCGGTACGTCCGCCGCTTCGAGCCGCCCGGAAAATGAGTTGCGCCGCGCGGTGACCCTCTGGGCATCCTGAGCGCGACACCGATCCGTTCGTCCAGGAGAACCGCATGCGCCGAGTCCTCGAAGCAGTTCAGCGCCCCCGCCGGACCACAGCTTTCGAGGACTCCACCTTCCATGCAGACCCCGCAGGTACGCACGACCCTGAACATCGGCATCCTCGCCCACGTCGACGCCGGTAAGACCAGCCTCACCGAGCGGCTCCTGTTCGACACGGGCGCCATCGACCGGCTCGGCAGCGTCGACGGCGGCGACACCCGCACCGACACCGGCGCGATCGAGCGGCGGCGCGGCATCACGATCCGCTCGGCCGTCGCCGCGTTCACCGTCGGCGACACCCAGATCAACCTCATCGACACGCCCGGCCACAGCGACTTCGTCGCCGAGGTCGAGCGGGCGCTCGACGTGCTCGACGGGGCCGTCCTGCTGCTCTCCGCCGTGGAGGGCGTGCAGGCGCAGACGCGCGTGCTGCTCAAGACGCTGCGGCGGCTCGGCCTGCCCACCCTCGTCTTCGTCAACAAGGTCGACCGGGCGGGCGCCCGGGTCGCCCCGCTCCTCGACGACATCCGCCGCCGCCTCACCCCGCACGTGGTGGCCCTCGCGGACGTGCGCGGCGCCGGTACGCCGGACGCCGTCGTCACCGCCCGCGACCTGGACGATCCGGCGGTGCGGGGCGAGACGGCCCGCGCGCTGGCGGAGGTCGACGACACGCTCCTCGCCGCGCTCGTCGACGGGGAGGAGCCGGACGCCGCCACGGTGCGCGCCGCGCTGGCGGCCCGCACCGGCGACGGCTCGTTCCACCCCGTCCTGTTCGGCTCGGCCCTGGGCGGCCAGGGAGTGCCGCAGCTGATCGACGCCGTACGGTCGCTCCTCCCCGCCACCGCGAAACCGGAGGCGGCCTCGGCGCTCCCGACCGGCACGGTGTTCGCGGTGCGCCGCGGGCCCGCCGGGGAGCGGATCGGCTATCTGCGTCTGTACGAGGGCGAGGTGAGGGCCCGTCAGAAGGTCACCTTTCTCCGCCGCGACGCGCAGGGCGACACCGTGCGGGTCGCCGCGCGGCTCACGGGGATCGAGGTCGTCGGCACCGGGAGTGACCTCGCGGGCCCCGGCCAGATCGCCGAGGTGCGGGGCGCGGCGGGGCTCCGCGTCGGCGACCGCCTCGGCCGGCCCGGCGACGTACGCGGACGGTTCGCGCCGCCCACCCTCCAGACCGTGGCCCGCGCCGTCCGCCCCGGCCAGGGCGCCGCACTCCGCTCCGCCCTGCTCGAACTCGCCGACCAGGACCCGCTCCTGCACGCCCGTCCCGAGCCGGACGGCAGCACCGCGCTGCTCCTCTACGGCGACGTGCAGAAGGAGGTGCTCGCGGCCACGCTCACCGAGGAGTTCGGCATCGAGGCGGAGTTCGCGCCGAGCCGCGTCCGCTGCGTCGAGCGGCCGGTGGGCACGGGCGAGGCGGTCGAGGAGATGGGCCGCCTCAGCACGACCGGCCTGCCCGCGACCGTGGGGCTCCGCCTGGAGCCCGGAGCGTACGGTTCCGGCCGCGTCTTCGCGTACGAGACCGAACTCGGGGCGCTGCCACGGGCGTTCCACCAGGCCATCGAGGACACGGTGCACGCCACCCTGGCCGAGGGCGGGCCGCACGGGTGGCCGGTGACGGACTGCCGGGTGACGCTGACCCGGTCGGGGTTCTCCTCCCCGGTGAGCACGGCGGGCGACTTCCGGACCGTCACCGCGCTGCTCGTCCGGCAGGCGCTGGAACAGGCCGGGACGCGTGTGTTCGAGCCGGTGCACTCCTTCGAGGCGGAGGTGCCGCTCGACACGCTCGCCCCGGTCACCGCCCGACTCGCCGCGCTCGGCGCCGAGTTCGGCGCGACGACGGGCGGCCGTGAGGCGTGGGTGGTGACCGGGGAGCTGACGGCGCGCAAGGTGCGGGAGATGGAGCGGGCGCTGCCGGGGCTGACGCGCGGTGAGGGGGTGTGGTGGTCCCGTGTGTCGGGCGACCGCCCCGTCCGGGAGGCCGCGGCTCCGCCGAAGGCGTGATACGCCGATACGGTGGAACAAGACCTCCTGGAGAGGAGGTGCCCCATGACGTCCAGGGCCGCACAACTGCCCCGCTGGGCCAAGCTGTTGGGTGTGCTCGCGGTGGTGCTGGTGCTCGTCTTCACGGGCCTGCGCCTCGTGCACCGGCTGACCGACGTGTTCGGCACCGAGACGCACGACCGGTCGGGCCCCGCGCTGCTCAAGTCGGTGCGGGACCTCAGCCGCTACGACGCGGCGTCCGGGAACTTCCAGGTCGTCGTCGACCTGGAGAAGGACACCAAGTTCCTCCCGGACGCGATCCGCGGGACCCGGACCCTGTACGTCGGGGCCGGCAGCGTGGACGCGTACGTGGACCTCGGGCAGGTCGGCTCCGGTGACGTGCGGGTCAACGACGCGCGGACGTCGGCGACGCTGAAGCTGCCGCACGCGAGGCTCGGGGACCCCTCGCTCGACACGGACCGCTCCTACGCCGTGTCGAAGCAGCGGGGCCTCCTCGACCGGCTCGGCGACCTGTTCTCGGACAACCCCAACGACGAGCGGGCCGTGCGCAAGCTCGCCGCCAAGCACATCGGGGAGGCGGCGCGGGACAGCGGTCTCACCGCCCGCGCCGAGCGCAACACGACCGACATGCTGCGCGGCCTGCTGCGCTCCCTCGGCTTCAAGGACGTGAAGGTCTCCTACGGGACCTGACGGCCCGCTCCCGGACCCCGCCCGGCGATGATCACCGTCGCGTGGAGGTCCTCGTCCCGGACCACCCGCGGCCGCAGACCGGCGGCGCGCACCGCCGCCCGCGCGGCCGCGGCCTGGCGTTCGCTGGTCTCCACGAACAGGTGGCCGCCGGGCGCCAGCCAGCGCGGCGCCCCGGCGGCCACCCGGCGCAGGACGTCGAGCCCGTCGGCGCCGCCGTCCAGGGCCATGCGCCGCTCGTGGTCACGGGCCTCGGGCGGCAGCAGCGGCACGTCGCCCGTGGGCACGTAGGGCCCGTTCGCGACGAGGACGTCGACCCGGCCGGCCAGGTCCGCGGGCAGCGGCGCGTACAGGTCGCCCTCGTGGACCACTCCCCCGAGCGGCGCGATGTTGCGCTCGGCGCAGCGCACGGCCGCCGGGTCGAGGTCCGCCGCGTGCAGGCGCGCGGGGCGCCGCCCGGCGAGGACGGCGGCGACCGCGCCGCTGCCGCAGCACAGGTCGACGACGACGGCGCCGGGCGGGGTGTGGGCGAGCGCCTGCCGGGCCAGGAACTCGGTGCGGCGGCGCGGCACGAAGACGCCGGGGTCGACGCCGACGCGCAGGCCGCAGAACTCGGCCCAGCCCACGACGTGTTCGAGCGGGAGCCCGGCGGCCCGGCGCTCGACCATCGCGGTCAGTTCGGCCACGTCCCGGGCGCTGTCGAGCAGGACACGCGCCTCGTCCTCGGCGAAGACGCACCCGGCGCGGCGCAGGGCGGCGACGACGGGGGCCGGGTCGGTGGCCGACAGCGGCGCGACAGGTGGGGGCGAAGAGGATGAAGAGTTGAGCGACGACATGGCTGATGTATGACCTCTCGGAAGCCGACAGGGCTCCCGGGCGCCGGACGGCCGCCGGTCCGCGGCGCGAGGCTCAGCGTGCGCGATCGGGGCGTACGGCAGGAGAAGGGAGCTCCTGACCTGACACAGCGGTGATCGGGCTCACCTCCTCGTTCCCTCGTGGCGACGGTCGGGCCCGGTCACACTACCTCACGGAACGCGCTGTCCGATTCCCGCCAGCACCCTTCCGCGCGCGCGGGCAGCCTGGACGCATGACCAGCACCAGCACCCCGCCCGACACGGCGCGGGACCGGATCGAGGCCGTCGACTGGAGCGGACTCGCCGCGGAACTCGACGCGTTCGGCCACGCGCTCACCGCGCGGCCCGTGCTCACGCCCGCCGAGTGCCGTTCCGTCGCCGCGCTCTACGACGACGTGGCCCGGTTCCGCTCGACGGTCGACATGGCGCGCTTCCGGTTCGGCCGGGGCCAGTACCGCTACTTCGACCACCCGCTGCCCGGCCTCGTACGGGAGCTGCGGGCGGCGTTCTACCCGCGCCTGCTGCCGATCGCGCGGTCCTGGGCGCGGCGCCTCGGGCGGCCCGCGCCCTGGCCCGACACGCTCGACGAGTGGCTGGAGCGCTGTCACGCGGCGGGCCAGACCCGGCCGACGCCGATCCTCCTGCGCTACGGACCCGGCGACTGGAACGCCCTGCACCGCGACCTCTACGGCGACCTGGTCTTCCCGCTCCAGGTCGTGATCGGCCTGGACGAGCCCGGCGCGGACTATCGCGGCGGCGAGTTCCTGATGACGGAGCAGCGCGCCCGCGCGCAGACGCGTGGCTTCGCGACGACGCTCACGCGGGGGCACGCGCTGGTCTTCACGACCAGGGACCGGCCGGTGCGCTCGGTGCGGGGCTGGTCCAACGGGCCGATGCGGCACGGGGTGAACACGGTGCGCTCGGGGCGCCGCCACACGCTGGGGCTGGTGTTCCACGACGCGGAATGAGCCGCCCCGGCGTCCGCCGCGTCGCCGGTCAGTTCCGCACGAGGCGTTCCAGGAGCAGCGCCGCTTCGGCGAGGGTGCGCCGCTCGTCCGCGTCCAGTTCGGCGGTGAGGGCCTGGCTGAGCCAGCCGTGTTTGGCGGTGCGTACGGAGGTCAGGGTGGCGCGGCCGCTCTCGGTGATCGACATGACGGACTGGCGGCCGTCGTTCGGGTCCGGGGAGCGTGCCACGAAGCCCCGCTCCTCCAGGGCGCCGACGGTCAGGCGCATGGACTGCGGCCGTACGTACTCGGCGCGGGCCAGGGCGGCGGTCGTGGCGGGGCCCTCGGTGTCGAGGCGGGCCAGGACCGTGCGCTGCGTGGGCGTGAGGAGGCTGTCCGGCGACGCGCTGCGCAGCCGGCGCGAGAGGCGGCCGACGGCGGTGGCGAGGTCGGCGGCGATCCGCTCGACGGGCGGCTCGGCGCCGGTGGGTCCCTGCGTTCCTGGCATGCGCCCACCGTAGGGAGTGGACAGAGTGCCTTGCAAGTTTCCCTTGCGATCTCGGTTCAGACCTCCGGCTCAGACCTCCAGCGCGCCGAGCAGCGCCCGCGCGCACAGGTCCCGTACCTGCCCCCGCGTGAGCTGCGGCTCGTCGAGCCAGTCCAGGCAGACGGCGACGAGGAAGGCGAGCCAGCCGCGTACGGCGAGGCGCAGCGCCGCCGGTTCGGGGAGGCGGCCCACGAGCTGTGGGTCGGCGGCGAGCGCGGCCATGATCTGCTCCTCGTGCGCGGCGAGCCCTTCCTGATACACGGCGCGCACGGCGATGTCGCCCGCCGCCTCCGCGCGGTGGAAGGCGCGGAAGCCCTGCGCGTGCGAGGCGACGTACTCCAGGAAGGTGTCCAGGCCGGTGCCGATCTGGTCGCGCACCGGGACGCCGGGGACGGCGGCCGTCAGACGGAGCATGCGGTCGCTCTCGCGGCGGACGACGGCGGCGAAGAAGTCCCGCTTGGTCGGGAAGTAGTGGTAGAGCAGGCCGCGGGAGACCCCGGCGATCTCGGCGACCTGCTCGATCCAGACGTCGTCGTACGGGTCCTGCGCGAAGAGCCTGGCCCCCACGGAGAGCAGTTGCTCGCGCCGCTCCTCGGTGCTCATCCTGCGCCGGGTCCGCTCCCCCGGCGCCGCCGCTCCCCCTCGCTGCCGCTCTGCGCTCATGCGGGCACCTTACTGGACCTCTCCCCGCTTACTTGACGTCGGTTCAACAACGGGACCAGACTGTGGCGCACTATTGAATCCACGTCCAACAGAGTGCGGGGGCGGGTTCAACCGGCCGTCCGCACAGGGGAGATGGGCACCATGGCGCAGGTGACGCAGGCGGCGGACGGCGTGCTGCCACGGGGTTTTCGCAGCGCCGAGCAGGGCTGGCCGCGCCTGGAGCGGATACCGCATCCGCCGCGCCGGGTGCCGCTGATCGGCGATGTGCTCGGCGCCAGTGTGCGCACGCCGCTCCAGGACTCGATGCGGGTCGCGGCCGAGCTGGGCCCGATCTTCCGGCGCAAGGCGTTCGGCAAGGAGATCGTGTTCGTGGCGGGGGCCGAGCTGGCCGCCGAGCTGGCGGACGAGTCGCGGTTCGCCAAGCACGTCGGGCTCGGCGTCGCGAACCTGCGCCCGGTGGCGGGCGACGGCCTGTTCACCGCCTACAACCACGAGCCGAACTGGCAGTTGGCGCACGACATCCTGGCCCCGGGCTTCAGCCGCGAGGCGATGGCGGGGTACCACCCGCTGATGCTGGACGTGGCGGGGCAGCTGACGGCGGCGTGGGACGCGAGCGAGGCGGCGGGGCGCACGGTGGACGTGCCCGGCGACATGACGAAGCTGACGCTGGAGACGATCGCGCGGACCGGGTTCGGGCACGACTTCGGCTCCTTCGAACGGGACTTCGACAAGGAAGGGCCGCATCCGTTCGTGACGGCGATGGTGGGCGCCCTGTCGTTCGCGCAGCGCCGCAATGTGGTGCCGCCGCTCCTGTCGTCCTTGCTGCGCGGCGCGGAGAGGCGCAATGCGGCGGACCGGGCGTACCTGAACCGCACGGTGGACGAGGTCGTCGCCGCGCGCCGCGCCGCCGGCAGCGGCCCCGGTGACCTCCTCGACCGGATGCTGGAGGTGGCGCACCCCGAGACGGGTGAGCGGCTCGCCCCGGAGAACATCCGCCGCCAGGTGATCACGTTCCTGGTCGCCGGGCACGAGACGACGTCGGGCGCGCTGTCGTTCGCGCTGCACTACCTGGCGCAGGACCGGGCCGTGCTCGCGAAGGCGCGGGAGGAGGTCGACCGGGTGTGGGGCGATGTGGCCGTGCCCGCCTACGAGCAGGTCGCCAAGCTCCGCTACCTGCGCCGCGTCCTCGACGAATCGCTCCGCCTGTGGCCGACGGCCCCCGCGTTCGCCCGGGAGGCGGTCACCGACACGACCCTGGGCGGCCGCCACCCCATGCGGCGCGGCGCGTGGGCGCTGGTCCTGACGACGATGCTGCACCGCGACCCGTCGGCCTGGGGCGAGGACCCCGAGACCTTCGACCCGGACCGCTTCACCCCGCAGGCGGTGCGGGCCCGCCCCGCCCACGTCTTCAAGCCCTTCGGCACGGGCGCGCGTGCGTGCATAGGCCGCCAGTTCGCCCTGCACGAGTCCATGCTGGTCCTCGGCCTGCTCCTGCGCCGCTACGACCTGCACCCGGAGCCGGGCTACCGGCTGGCGATAGACGAGCGGCTGACGCTGATGCCGAGGGGCTTGCGCCTCCGGCTGACGCGCCGCTGAGCGGGCGGCGCGCGGGGACGCGGCGGGGCTACTCGTCCGTCGTCGCCGACTCCATGGAGGTCACGTCAAGGACCCCGTCCAGCTCGGCCAGGGCTGCGACCAGTTCGGGGACGTTCGCCGTGCCCTCGATCTCCATGCGGACGGCCATCGTGCCGGGGCGTTCGGGGGTGTCGTCCCAGTCGGTGCGGTCGGTGCGCAGCTCCACGACGCGGAAGCCGCGGCTCGTGCACTGTTCGAGGACGCGGGTCAGGACGCTGCTGCCGACCCGGTAGGCGAGGTGCAGTCCGGAGCGGCGTTCGGTGGCCAGGGCGGGGACGCGCCGGGTCACGTAGGGGTAGCCCCGGACGACGAGGAAGTGGCAGGCGGTCGCGGCGAGGGCGAGCAGGGGCAGGCCGCCGCCGCAGGCCATCCCTATGGCGCAGGTCAGCCAGACCGTCGCGGCGGTGGTGAGGCCCCGTACGGCGTCGCGTCGTACGAAAATGAGCCCGCCGCCGATGAAGCCGATGCCGGAGACGATCTGCGCGGCGACACGGGAGGGGTCGAACGACACGCCCTCCAACGCGAGCACGGAGTTGAACCCGTGCTGCGACACCTCCATGAACAGGGCGCTGCCCACCCCGACGAGGGTGTGCGTGCGCAGCCCCGCGCTTTTCTGCTGAACGGCGCGCTCCGCACCGATCAGGGTGGACAGGACGAGCGCCAGACCCAATTCGGCGAGCTGCCGCACGCCTTGGCCCGCCGCGGGGTCGAACAGGGGTACCGCGAGCGACGACAAAAGCGGATCCCTCCTTTCCGGATGTTGGCCCGTAGAGCCTCCGCACACGCCCCGGCCAGGTGATCCGTGGGCGTACACGAGGCTAGCCCTGCCCGCTTGGAGACGGATTGTCAGACCCGTGCGCAAGAGTGGGAACCATGAATGGGACCAGGGACTTCGATCAGCAGGGCCGCAGGCCGACGAGGAACCACGAGCTGGCGGCGGCACAGGCCTGCCTGCGGCTGCTGCACACCGCACGCGCCGCGCTCTCCGGCACCGAGCCCCCTGCCACCGCGTCGGTGCTCGCCGTGCCCATCGCGGAGGCCGACGAGGCGCTGAGCAGAGCGGGGCTCGCGGGCAATGAGGCGTGGCTCCTTGAGCGGATCTACGACCTGGGCCTCGAATCGCATGCGCAATAGGCCCCGGACCGCGCGGCCCGGCCCAGGGTTGACGGGCCCTCGGGCCGGGGCGCTCGTCGGCAACCGTGTCCGCCGCCCGCCGGTCCGGCGGGCGGCGGTGACAGCATCCCGAGGAGACTGATCCCATGCCTCACCTGGACACTTCGCGCACCGACGCCTACTTGGCCCGCATCGGCGCGGAGCGCCCCGCCGCGCCGACCGGCGAGGCGTTGCGCGCCCTGCACCTGGCCCACCTGCGCACCGTGCCGTTCGAGAACCTCTCCGTGCACTTGGAGGAGGACATCGCGCTCGACGCGGACGCGCTCGTCGCCAAGCTGGTCGACCGGCGGCGCGGCGGCTTCTGCTACGAGCTCAACGGCGCGTTCGGCGCCCTGCTCGACGCCCTCGGCTTCGAGGTGACGCTGTTGCAGGCGCGCGCGGCGGGCGAGGGAGGCCGGTTCGGCATCCCGTACGACCACCTCGCGCTGCGCGTGCGCGACAGCGAGGGCGGCGACTGGCTGGCCGACATCGGTTTCGGCACGCACACGCACCACCCGCTGCGGTTCGACGAGCGCGGGGACCAGGCCGACCCCGGCGGCGTCTTCCGCCTGGAGGACGCCGCCGAAGGCGATCTGCTCGTGCTGCGGGACGGGCAGCCGCAGTACCTCCTCGACCGGCGCCCGCGCGCGCTGCGGGACTTCGAGGCGGGCGCCTGGTACCACTGCACCTCCCCCGCCTCCCACTTCACCCGCTCCCTGGTCTGTTCACGGCTGACCGAGGAAGGACGGATCACGCTCAGCGGTCATACGCTCACCACGACGGTCGGCGCGGAGCGCACCCGCACCGAGCTGCCCACGGACGCCGCGGTGCGCGACGCCTACGACCAGCACTTCGGCATCACCCTCGACCGCCTCCCGCCGGAACCGCACCCCGCCAAGGACTGACCCCGCCCCGCGCCCGCTGGCTATGCTGCGGCCGAAGCGCTCACGGAAGCGCTCAAACGAACAGCGGCCGTGAGGGAGCCCCAGCATGCGCGAACCAGTCGAACTCAGGCGGCAGCGGATCCTCGCCGTCGTGCAGTCGCGCGGCGCGACCCGGGTCAGCGACCTCGCCGCCGAACTGGAGGTGTCGGTCGTGACGCTGCGCCGCGACGTGGAGGAGCTGGCCCGCGAGGGCAGACTGCGGCGCGGCCACGGCGTGGCCCGCCCGGTGCTGCCCGAGACCGAGCGGCCCGCCGTGCCCGCGCCGGCCGGGCCGCCCCAGGCGGACGGCGGCCCGGTCGCGCTCGTCGTGCCCGAGCGCCACGCCTACCTGAACGAGGCGCTGCACGGCGCCCGCACCGCCTTCGAGGAGGCCGGTGTGCGGATCGCACTGCACATAGCGCCGAGCGCCCCCGGCGCCGAGCAGTCCCTCGTGGAGCGGGCGTTGGCGGAGGGCGCACGCGGGCTGCTGGTCGCGCCGCGCTGGCTCACCCGCGCCGCCGAGGAGGCGGACTACGCCTGGCTGGCCCGGGTCGAGGTGCCCGCCGTGGTGATGGAGCGCAGGCCGCGGCGGGGCAGCGCGCTGCACGCCGTGGACACGGTCTGCACGGACCACTGGTACGGCATCCATCTCGCCGTCGCGCACCTGACGGGCCTCGGTCACCGCCGTATCGTCCTCGCCGCGCGCGACGACAGCCCGACGGCCCGCGCCCTGCGCACGGCGTTCGCCGAGATCGCGGCCGGCCACTCGGGCGTCGACAAGTGGGCGATCGCGCTCAGCTCGGCGGGCGCGGCGGACGCCGGGGCGGAGCACCCGGAGGAGCCCGTACGACTTCCGGAGCTGCTGAGCGAGTTGGGCGCCACGGCCGCCGTGCTCCACGGTGACGTGGACGCGCTGATGCTGGTGCAGACGTTGCGCGACAACGGTGTACGGGTCCCGGAGGACTGCTCGGTGATCGCGTACGACGATGTGGTCGCGGCGCTCGGCAGCACGCCCCTGACGGCCGTGTCGCCGCCGAAGGCGGACGTGGGCCGGGCCGCCGCCGAGCTGTTGCTGCGCAGGCTCGGTGACCCGGCGCGGGGGCGCTCCGGCGGCCCGGTGCGGCGGGTGGAGCTGCTGCCCACCCTGGAGGTCCGCGGCTCGACCCGGGCCCCGGCCACGCCCGCCGCGCCCACAACTCGGGCCACCACATGAGCGTTTGACCGTTTCATTTTCCTCTGATCGCTCTATTGACCGTGACCGCTCAGCCGATCAGGATTCCCGTGACTCGAACACGCAGGAGCCGCGGGAGGCGCCCATGCCTGGTCGACAGAGCCGTCGATCCGTGCTCGCCGCGATCACCGCGCTGCCGCTGACGGGCGCCCTGAGCGCCTGCGGCGGGAACGACAGCGCGCCGTCCGGGAGCAACAGCAAGTCCGGTACCACGAGCACCAAGGGCACGACCACGATCACGTTCTGGTCCGCGCTGCGCGGCAGCCAGGAAGTGGTCGACGCGTTCAACAGGACCCACGACCACATCCGGGTCGACTTCCAGCAGGTCCCCGCCGGCGGGCAGGGCGGGTATCTGAAGCTCAGCAACGCGGCGCGGGCGGGCAACGCCCCCGATGTCGCCACCATCGAGTACCCCCAGCTCCCGGGCTTCGCCATCGACGGCGTCACCCGGGACATCACCGCGCTGATCAGCGACGGCCTGCGGGCCAAGCTGCTGCCCCAGTCGCTCGCGCAGACGACGTTCGAGAAGCGCACGTACAGCGTGCCGCTCGACATAGAGCCGATGGTGATGCACTACCGCGCGGACCTGTTCGACCACTACGGCTTCGAGGTGCCGGCCACCTGGGACGCGTACGCCGAGCTCGCGCGGAAGATCCGGCGCACGGGCGGGGGCCGCAGGATCGGCACGTTCCCCACGGACGGCATGACGCAGTTCGCCGCCTGGTCCTGGCAGGCGGGGGCGCGGTGGTTCGACACGTCGCAGGGCGCGTGGAACGTCTCGATGGCGGACGCGCCGACCCGCAAGGTGGCCGCGTACTGGCAGCGCCTCATCGACGAGGACCTGGTCCACGTCAACTCCTCCACGGCCCGCGTCTACGACGCGCAGATCGGCAACAGCCTGGTCCTGACCCGGCTCAGCGGCGCGTGGGACGCGGGCGCGCAGATGAACGCGCGCCCCGAGCAGAAGGGCAAGTGGCGCATCGCCCCGCTCCCCCAGTGGACCCCGGACAAGCCGTCGCTCGGTACCCACGGCGGCTCGACGTTCGCGGTGACCAAGGACAGCAGGCACCCCGAGGCCGCCATGGAGTTCATCGAGTGGCAGGTCTCCCACCCGGACGCCCTGCGGGCCCGGCTCTCCAGCGGTGCGAGCAGCCAGTACCCGGCCGCGACCCGGCTGATCGAGGTCGGCCGCGCCGCGTTCGACCGCTCGTACTACGGCGGCCAGGACATCTACACGCTGTTCGAGCAGGAGGCGCGGAAGATCGACGACGGCTGGGTGTGGGGCCCGCGCATGTCCGCGACCGCCTCGGTCATGCAGGACGCCTTCGCGCGCGCGGGCGCCGGTTCGGGCACCGTGCTGTCCTCCGTGCGCGCCGCCCAGGACGGCACGATGCCGGACCTGAAGGCGCTCGGCCTCGCCACGACCCAGCACTCCACGTGAGCGCCCGCACTCCGAAAGGCAGGTGGAACCCGTGACCGCGACCACCCACGTCCCCGCCGCGACGCCCGCGCCGCAGCGCAGCGCCGACGCCGCGGGGCGCAAGGCGCACCGGGCGGCCGGACGCCGCCGAGGGGGCGCCGCGGGCGTCCTCATGGCGCCGTTCTTCGCCCTCCTCGTCCTGGTCTTCCTGATCCCCGTCGGCACGGCGGTGTGGCTGAGCTTCTTCAGCGACGACCAGCCGGGCCTCGGCTTCGGCGCGGAGCGCACGGTCTTCGTCGGGCTCCGCTCGTACGCCGCCGTGCTCACCGACCCGACGTTCCTGTCCGGCCTCGGCACGGTCGCGCTGTACTGCGTGCTCTACATCCCGCTGATGGTGATCGGCTCGCTCGCGCTCGCGCTGCTGCTGGACTCGGGTGTCGTACGGCTGCGGGCCACGGCCCAGTTGGGCCTGTTCCTGCCGCACGCCGTGCCCGGCATCATCGCCTCGCTGATCTGGCTGTACCTCTACACGCCCGGCATCAGCCCGATCATCGACGTGCTCGGCAAGGCCGACATCACGGTCGACTTCCTCGGTCTGCACACCACCTTGCCGTCGATCGTCAACATCGCCCTGTGGAGCAATCTCGGCTACAACATGGTCGTCTTCTACGCGGCCTTGCAGGCGGTCCCGCGCGAGGTACTGGAGGCGTCCGTGGTGGACGGCGCCGGTCCGGTGCGCACCGCGCTCCAGGTGAAGGCGCCGCTGGTGCGCTCCTCCATCGTCATGGTCGCGATGTTCACGCTGATCTGGGCGCTGCAACTGTTCACCGAACCGATGCTGCTCCACCAGTCCTCACAGATGATCAACTCGCGGTTCTCGCCGAGCATGTACATCTACGACGCGGCGTTCAACCGCACCAACTACTCCCTCGCGGCTGCCGCCTCGGTGATCCTCCTGCTCCTGACGATGGCCCTCTCCTACGGCGTCACCCGCTGGACCAACCGCGTCGACTCGGCCGAGGAGAACGCCCGATGAGCACCGCCGCGCCCGCGAACCCCGCCCTGCTGCGCCCGCGCCTGCTCGGCCGGGCCACCGTCAACGTCGTCGTCACGCTCTCCGTCCTCTACACCCTGCTGCCGGTGCTCTGGCTGGTCCTCGCCTCGTCGAAGTCCCGCGACGCCCTGTTCAGCAGCAACATCCTGTCCTTCAGCGACTTCTCCCTCGTGCGGAACGTCAAGGACCTGTTCGCCATGGACGGCGGCCTCTACAGCCGCTGGTACGGCAACAGCCTCCTGTACGCCGTCCTCGGCGCCGCGCTCGGCGCGCTGATCAGCGTCGCCTGCGGGTACGCCTTCGACAAGTACGACTTCCGGCACAAGGAGAAGCTGTTCGGCCTCGTCCTGGCCGCCGTGATGGTGCCGCAGACGGTGCTCGCGCTGCCGCTGTACCTGATCGCGTCCGCGACCGGCGTCGTCAACACCTTCTGGTCGGTCTTCGTCCCGGTCCTGTTCAACCCGTTCGGCGTGTATCTCGGCCGGATCTTCGCGCAGGGGTACGTGCCGAACGAGGTCCTGGAGGCGGCGCGGGTCGACGGCGCCGGCGAGCTGACCACGTACGTCAAGGTCGCCCTGCGCATGCTCGGGCCCGGCCTGATCACGGTCTTCCTCTTCCAGCTGACCGCGATCTGGAACAACTTCTTCCTGCCGATGGTGATGCTGTCGGACCAGGACCTCTATCCGGTCAGTCTGGGCCTGTACCAGTGGAACAGTCAGGCGTCCGTCTCTCCCGAGTACTACCCGGTGGTGATCATGGGTTCGCTCCTCGCGGTCCTCCCCCTCATTCTCGCGTTCGTCCTCCTCCAGCGCTTCTGGCGCTCCGGCCTCACGGCGGGGGCGGTCAAGTGAGCGAGCCCCGCGTGGCGCTGGCCATGTCCCCCCAGGCCGCGGCGGCCGTCTTCACGCCGCGGTCCATGGCCGCGCTCCGCGCCGTCTGCGACCTGGCACCGCCGCCCGCCCTGGACGACCTGACGACCGTACGGGCGAGGGAGATCCTCGCCGACGTGGAGGTCCTGGTCACCGGCTGGGGCTGCCCACGCCTCGACGCGCACGTCCTGGCCGCCGCACCGAGGCTGAAGGCCGTGGTGCACTCGGCCGGTTCGGTGCGCGGGCACGTCACCGACGCCTGCTGGGAGCGGGGCATCCAGGTCACCTCGGCGGCGGCCGCCAACGCGCT
This sequence comes from Streptomyces sp. NPDC046939, assembly GCF_040644575.1. Classification (NCBI taxonomy): domain Bacteria; kingdom Bacillati; phylum Actinomycetota; class Actinomycetes; order Kitasatosporales; family Streptomycetaceae; genus Streptomyces; species Streptomyces sp. NPDC046939. Next base: position 116,619 of record NZ_JBEYWV010000013.1, on the reverse strand, counting down.
GCCCGTCGCCGAGTACACCCTCGCCATGCTCCTCCTGCACGGCAAGCACGTCCTGGAGCGCGCCCGCGACTACCGTCGGGACCGCGCCCGCGACACCTGGCTGCTCACCCCGCACGAGGTCGGCAACTACCGCCGCACCGTCGGCCTGCTTTCGGCGTCGCTGATCGGCCGTCGCGTCATCGAACTCCTGCGCCCCTTCGACTACGAGGTCCTGCTCCACGACCCGTACGTCACCGAGGCGGAGGCCGCCGAACTGGGTGTGGAGTGGGTGCCACTGCCCGACCTGTTCACCCGCAGCGACCTGGTCAGTCTGCACACGCCGCTGCTCCCCGCCACGCGCGGCCTCGTCAGCCGCGACCTGCTCGCCTCCATGCGGCCCGGCGCCACCCTCATCAACACCTCGCGCGGCGCCGTCGTCGACCAGGACGCGCTCACCGACATGGTCCGCGCGGGCCGCATCCGGGCGGTCCTCGACGTCACCGACCCCGAGGTGCTGCCCGCCGACCACCCGCTGTGGGACTGCCCCAACGCGCTCATCACCCCGCACCTCGCCGGCTCGCAGGGCAGCGAGTGGGAGCGGCTCGCCGACACGGCGATCGGCGAGGTGGCGCGCTGGGCCGCGGGCGACGGTTTCGCCCACCCCGTACGACGCGAAAGGCTGGCGTTCCTCGCATGAGCGTTCCTGGTGGCAAGCCCCTCCCCTTCGCACTCCCCGAGGAGGACCGGGCGCTGAGCCCGTACACCGGTTACACCCGCGCCCACTGGGAGGCCGTCGCCGACGGGCTGCTCACCGCCGCCTGGCGCTGGGCCACCCCCGAGGGCGCCCTCCTCGACCTGCCGGGCCGCCCCTCCGCCTCCGGGGTCCGCTCGGACGGCCTCGAAGGCTACGCGCGTACGTTCCTGGCGGCCGGCTTCCGGATCGCGGGCGCCGACGGCAAGGACCCGCACCACCTCCTGGAGCGGTACGCGAGCGGCCTCGCCGCCGGGACGCGCACACCGGGCGCGGACGACGCCGAGTCGTGGCCGCTGATCCTGGACCATCATGTGCAGGGCCAGCCGATGGTCGAGTCCGCGTCCGTGGCGCTCGGCCTGATGCTGACCAGGCCGTGGCTGTGGGACCGGCTCGACGGCGACGTGCGGGACCGGGCGGAGAGCTGGCTGCGCGGCGCCGTCGACCACACGCCCGCCCCCAACAACTGGTACCTGTTCCCCTTCATGGTGGCGTCGTTCCTGGAGTCGGTGGGGCGCGGCGACGCGGCCACGGCCCGCGCCACGGAACGCGCGCTGTACCTGATGGAGACCTGGTACCGGGGCGACGGCTGGTACGCGGACGGCGACGGCCGCGCCTTCGACCACTACAACGGCTGGGCCCTGCACCTGTACCCGGTGCTCGCCGCCCATCTGTCGGGCGACACGGCGCTCGCCGACCGCTTCGGCCCCCGCCTGCGCGAGCACCTGGCGAGCTTCTCCCTCCTCTTCGGCGGGGACGGCGCGCCGCTCCACTTCGGGCGCTCGCTCACCTACCGCTTCGCCGCGTCGGCGGCGGTCGGCGCGGGCGCGGTCACCGGCCACACACCGCTGTCCCCGGGCGCCTCACGCCGTCTCATCAGCGGCAACCTGCGTTACTTCCTCGACCGGGGCGGCGTCACCGACGACGGCCTGCTGAGCCTCGGCTGGCACGGCCCGCACACCGCCACCCTCCAGCCGTACTCGGGGCCCGCCTCGCCGTACTGGGCGTCGAAGGGCTTCGTCGCCCTCCTCGCCCCGCAGGACGCTCCGCTGTGGACGGCGACCGAGGAGGCCGCCCCCGTCGAGGGCGCCGACCGGGTGCTCGCGCTGCCCGCGCCCGGACTGCTCGTCCAGTCCACGCGGGACGACGGGATCGTCCGGCTCCACAACCACGGCAGCGACCACGTACGGCCGCACGAGGGCGAGTTCGCGGAGCAGGACGATCCGCTGTACGGGCGCCACGCCTACTCCACGCACACCGGACCGACCTCCCGCGCCAACATCGCCGACAACCATCTGTCGGTGGAGGTCGACGGCGCCGCGAGCGTACGACGCCGGATCCACCCGCTCGGCGCGGGGCACGGGGACGGCTGGGGCTGGGCCGCGTCCTGGCACCGGCCCGTCTTCACGTCGGGGCCGCCGATGGTGCCGGGGCTCCGCGTGGAGAGCGTGACCGTGGCGCGGGGCCGGCATGAGGTGCGGGTGCACCGGGTCGTGGGGGCGCCGCACGGGGCCCGGGTCTCCCTCACCGGGTGGGCTACGGAGACGGTGCGCTCGGAATTGGTGGGGTTGTACGGGTGGGCCGAGCGGGACGTCGTGCGGGCGCCGGAGGGGACGGCGTTCGAGTCGTGGGTGCGGGTGCCACGGCTTTCGGCGGGCCTTGAGGGGAGCGGGGTCTTCGTGGCTCTGGCCTGTCTTGGTGGGGAGTCGGAGCCTGGGCTCGCCGAGGTGGTGGCCGATGTTGCAGTTGAGCGAGGCGAGTTGACCGTACGCTGGGCTGATGGGTTCGAGACCGTCGTTGGTTTCGAGCCGCTGCGCGTTCAGTGCCGGTGAGTGGGGGCTGGGCGCGCAGTTCCCCGCGCCCCTAGGGAGTCGGGCCTAGGGTGTCTTGTACTGCAGGGGCATAACGCTTGACTACCTCCTCCACGTCCGCGGCCCGCACATGCGGGCCGCGGGCTATGCCGTACATGGCGCCCAGGCCGAGCAGCATTGCCACTGCCAGCTCCGCGCGCAGGCCCGCGTCCTCGCCGGGGAGGCGGTCCGCCAGGCGGCCGCTCACCTGGGCGCGGAAGTTCTCGCGGAGGATCTCGCCCTGTGCGCCGTGGAGCGGGGCGAAGACGATGCGCAGGATGGGGTCGACGCCGCGTTCGGCCTGGGCGGTGAGGACGTGGCGGACCATATGGGCGCCGAGGTCCTCCAGCGGCGCGTCGAGGAAGGTCTCCACGTCCGCCTCGAAGTTCATGACGCTGGAGAACAAGGCGTCCTTGTTGCCGAAGTACTTCAGGACGAGGGGCGGGCTGACCCCGGCCCGTTCGGCGATCGCCTTGAGCGTGATGTCGCCGTGGGCGTGCCGGGCGAGCAGGTACCGGGCGGCCTTGACGATGGCCGCCTTGGTCTCCTCGGCGTCGCGGCGCCCCGCGCGGGACGCCCGTTCACCCGCGTACGCCGTGCTCATCGCCTCACGCTCCCTTCGTCGGCGCCGCCGGGACGGGGACGGCCGCGCCCGCGTCCTCGCGCGCGGTGTCGGACGGGACCGCGAGGGCGACGGCCGTGGCCACCAGCGCGACCGTACCCGCCATGGCGAACGCGAGCTGGTAGCCGGACAGGGTGGGGACCTCGGCGCCGCCCACGCGCGTGGTGTGGTGGACGAGGACGGCGGCGACGGCGGCGCTGGAGACGGCCTGGCCGATGGTGCGCATCAGGACGTTGACGCCGTTCGCGGAGGCGGTCGCGTGCGGCGGGACGGCACGCAGGATCAGCGTGGGCAGCGCCGAGTAGGCGAGGGTCGTGCCGGTCGAGACGACGGCGGCGCCGACCAGGATCACCCACAGGTCGGTGCTGTCGGCGATCCGCACGGCGTAGCCGAGGGCGAGGACGACGCCGCCGGCGGCGAGGGTGGTGCGGGGTCCGCGCGCGGCGGAGACGCGAGCGGAGACCGGGGAGAACAGCAGCATGATGACGCCGCTCGGCAGCATGACCAGGCCGGTCGCGACGATGGACAGGCCGAGGCCGTAGCCGGTGGCGACGGGGGCCTGCACGAGTTGGGCGGTGACGAGCGAGTTGGCGTAGAAGGCGAAGCCGGTGAAGAGCGCGGCGACGTGCGGCAGGCCGACGCGGCGGCCCACGGCGAGGCGCAGGTCCACCAGGGGGCGGGCGGTGCGCAGTTGGTGCCAGGCCCAGAGGGCGAGGACCACGGCGGCGCCCCCGAACAGGCCGACGACGCGGGCGCTGCCCCAGCCCCACTGGCCGCCCTGCGAGACGCCGAGCAGGAGGCAGATCAGGCCCATGGCCAGGCCGAGGGTGCCGAGCGCGTCGAAGCGGCCCGGCGCTCTGACGGGGGATTCGCGCACCGCCCACCAGGCGAGCACGAGGCCGAGGGCGCCGAGGGCGCTGGTCGCCCAGAACATGGCGTGCCAGTTCGCGTACTGCACGATCAGCGCGGCCAGCGGCAGGCCGAGGGCGGCGCCGATGCCGACGGTGGAGCTCATCAGGGCGACGGCGGAGCCGGTGCGGTGCGGCGGGAGTTCGTCGCGCAGGATGCTGATGGACAGCGGGACGACGGCCGCGGCGGCGCCTTGCAGGGCGCGGGCCGCGATGAGGACGCGGATGTCCGAGGTCAGCGCGCAGAGCACGGAGCCGACCGTCATCAGGCCGAGCGCGACCAGGAGGACGCGGCGCTTGCCGTACATGTCGCCCGCCCGGCCGAGCACCGGGGTGAGGACCGCGCCGGACAGGAGCGTCGCGGTGACCATCCAGGAGACGGCCGCCGGGGAGGCGCCGGTGAGCCGGGGCAGATCGGGCAGGAGCGGGACGACGACGGTCTGCATGACGGCCATGAGGGTGCCGCCGAAGGCGAGCACGGGCACGGTGAGGCGTCGGCGCGGGTGCGGTGGCGGCACGGGGGTCGGGGCCGGTATCGGGGCGGGTGCGGCGTCCATGGGGCTCCTGCCGGGGGCGGCGGGCGGGCGGCCCGGCGCGTCGGGACGGGACAGGCGGGTGAATCGGCATTCACCCGGCCGGTGAATGAGTATTCACCACCAGGTGGCCCGCTGTCTGTGCCCCGCACGCCCTCTCGACCGGCCCTCGACCGGGGCGCGGCACGGGCTCGTGGCGCCGCGCGGGGCGGCCCCGCGTCCGCGTGTTCCGTCCGGTCCGGGCAATACCGCGGGCCGGTCCGGGTCATACTGCGGGCCGGTCCGGGTCATACTGCAGCCCGGTCCGGGTAATACTGCAGGTCATGACCTCGACTGACGCGTTGCGCCTCGGACTTGTCGGCACCGGCCCCTGGGCCCGGCGGACCCACGCCCCGGCGCTCGCCGCCCATCCGCACACGGAGTTCGCCGGTGTCTGGGGGCGCCGCCCGGAGGCCGCCGCCGAACTCGCCGCCGAGCACGGCACGACCGCGTACGACGACGTGGACGCGCTGTTCGCGGCGTGCGACGCGGTGGCGTTCGCCGTGCCGCCGGACGTGCAGGCGCCGCTCGCGGCTCGGGCGGCGGCGGCCGGATGCCACCTGCTGCTCGACAAGCCCGTCGCCACCGAGCCGGAAGCGGCGCGCGCGGTCGTGAAGGCCGCGGACGCGGCGGGGGTCGCCACCGCGGTCTTCTGCACCTTGCGCTATGCCCCCGCCCCCGCCGCGTGGATCGCGGAACAGGCCGCCGTGGGCGGCTGGTTCACCGGCCGCGCCGACTGGTACGGCAGCCTCTACACGCCCGGTGACGACGCCGAGGTACGGGCCTCCACGCCGTGGCGCGCCGAGCGGGGCGCCCTGTGGGACGTGGGCCCGCACGCCCTGTCGGTGCTGCTTCCGATCCTCGGTGACGTGGAGGCGCTGACGGCGCGGGGCGGCGCGGGCGACACCGTGCACATGGTGATGGCGCACGCGTCGGGCGCGTCCAGCACGGCGACGCTGAGCCTGACGGCGCCCAAGGCGGCCGGCGGTACGGCGGTGGAACTGCGCGGCACCGCCGGGACGTTCACCATGCCGTCGGGCGGCGCGGCCACGGAGTCCTTCGCCGTGGCGATCGACGTGCTGCGCGAGTCGGCGCGCACCGGCACCCCGGCCCCGTGCGACGCCCGCTTCGGCCTGCGCATCACGGAGATCCTCGCCGGGGCGGAGCGCTCCCTGCAGTACTGAGAGCCTGGCGTGCGGCGGGCCGCTTACGCTGATGACCATGCCGCTCCAGATCAGCGCCACCAACCCCGAGCACCCGGTGCTCCTGCTCGCCCTGCCCTGGCACATCCCGCTGGAGGAGTGGCCGGAGGAGTACCTCGTGCCATTGCCGCGCGGCATCTCGCGGCACGTGGTGCGCTACGCGCGCGCGGGTGACGAGGTCGTCGCGGTGAAGGAGCTGGCGGAGCGGCCCGCGCTGCGCGAGTACGAACTGCTTCGCGACCTCGACCGCCTCGGCATACCCGCGGTCGACCCGCTGGCCGTCGTCACCGGCCGCGAGCAGCCGGACGGCACCCCGCTGGAGCCGGTCCTGATCACCCGGCACCTCGGCGGCTCCCAGCCCTACCGGTCCATGTTCGAGACGACGATGCGTCCGACGACCGTGCACCGCCTGATGGACGCCCTCGCCGTGCTCCTGGTCCGGCTGCACCTCGCCGGTTTCGCCTGGGGCGACTGCTCGCTCTCCAACACCCTGTTCCGGCGCGACGCGGGCGCGTACGCCGCGTACCTCGTGGACGCCGAGACCGGTGAGCTGCACCCGAAGCTGAGCGACGGGCAGCGCGAGTACGACATCGAGCTGGCCCGCGTCAACATCAGCGGCGAGATGCTCGACCTGGAGGCGTCCGGGGCGCTGCACCCCTCGATCGATCCGATCGAGTTCGGTACCGAGATAGGGCAGCGCTACGCGAACCTGTGGAGCGAGCTGACCCGGACGTCCGTCTACCCGGCGGGCAAGCACCACTACATGGAGCGCCGCATCCGCCGCCTGAACGACCTCGGGTTCGACGTCGCCGAGATGCAGATCTCCCGCTCCCCGCACGGCGACACGGTCACGTTCGTGCCGAAGGTCGTCGACGCGGGCCACCACCAGCGCCAGCTCCTGCGCCTCACCGGCATGGACGCGGAGGAGAACCAGGCACGGCGGCTCCTGAACGACCTGGAGAGCTGGATGGCGACCCAGGAAGACGCCCAGGACGCCCGCCCCGAGGTCCTCGCCCACCGGTGGGTGCGCGATGTGTTCCGGCCGACGGTGCGCGCGGTCCGCGACCGGATCCCGACCCCGGTCGACCCGGCCGAGCTCTACCACGAGCTCCTCGAACACCGCTGGTACCTGTCCGAGCGCGCCCAGCACGACATCGGCCTGGACGCGGCGGTGGAGGACTACGTACGCACCCTGCGCGCATCGGACTGACGGCGAGGGCGCTGAACCGGGCGCGGCCGGTGCCGTGGCCGCTACGTAATGGCGAGTGACGGCACCGACCGCAGCCAGTGACCCCCGGAGACCGCTCACGGACGAGGGCGGGACGTGCGTCGTCGCAACGCATTTTCCGGCCACATCGAACAAATTAGGTGGCCCGGTCCCGACTCTCTTCCTCGAACAGCCCGAAGGCTCGTGAGTTACCCGACGCCGGGAAATTTCGGCCATTTTCGAGCGGCCGGGCACAGGTGCCCCATCACTGTGTCCACGTGCTCACAGATGATGAAACCGGCAGGTGGGTAACCCCGCGCCACTCATCATGGCGGAGCATCTGATCGTTTTCTTCGGGCAATGTTTATTACCAAAGGCGATGGGAGTATTTAGACTGCTCACGCTCAACTCGGCGTGTACGAAGAGGGATTACCCACCATGAACAAGAAGGCGCTCCGCGCCCTGCTCCGTGAACGGCGCGCCCTCATAGCTCCCGAGTCCCACGGCTTCACCCGCCCCACGGGCCAGGGCCGGCGCGCGCCCGGCCTGTCGCAGCACCAGGTCGACCAGTTGCTGCACCGCACCCTCGGGACGTATCACCGGCTGGAGTCGGGGAGCTACCCGAGCCCGCCCTCGGACCTGCTCCGCGACGTGGCCCGCCTGTTCGGCCTCAACGAGCAGGAATGGGTGCTGCTGTGCCGCTACGCCCTGCTCCAGGACCCGCCCGGCCCGCTCTACCTCTCCTCGGGCAAGGAGGTGCCCGGCGTCTGGCAGGAGGCGGTCGACGGCATCAACCACATCGCCTACGTCTCCGACGCCTCCTGGGACCTGCTCGCCTGCAACGACGCCTTCACCGAGCTGTTCCCCGACCGGCGGCCCCCGCAGAACACGATGCGCTGGATGGTCCTGGACCAGCACGCCCGGCACATGCTGACCGACTGGGCGACCGCGTGGGCGCCGCTGCTGCTCCCCCAGTTGCGGGTGGCCCTAGCCGCGCGCCCGGACGACGACACGCTGCGCCAGATCGAGAAGGAGGTCCTGGCCGACCCGGAGGCGGCGCCGATCTACGAGGCGGGCGGCTCTGCCATCCACCCCGACGGTGACGAACGCCCGCTCCTCCACGCCCGCCTGGGCCCCGGCTGGGCGACGATGTGCGCGGCGCAGCCGCTCACCACGCCGGGGGCGCGGCTGATGATCCTGGTGTTCCATCCGGGTGTCCGGCGCGCGCATCCCCGGATGCCCGCACTTCAGGCAGGGTGACGTCCGCTCTTCAACCATCGCCCACGGTGACGTACGTTGACCTGGCCCCCCACACCCTCCAGCCACCGTGGGAGCCACCACATGCCTGTCTACGTGTCACGACCCCGCACAGCCCTGGGTGCCCACAAGGTGACCACGGACGAGATAGCGGACGACATACGCACGCACCACCCGGACCACCCCCGGCTCGCGGCGGCCGTCCGGGCGGTGGCCGGATGCGGCGTGCGGACCCGGTTCTTCACGCGTCCGCTGACCTCGCCGACGGTGGCGGGCGGGGGCGAGGTCGGGGAGCGCGCCCGTACCGCGTTCGCGGACGCGCTGGATCTCGCGGCGGAGGCGGCCGAGGCGGCGCTCGCGGGCGCCGGCCTCGCGGCGGCGGACCTCGGGGGGATCGTCACGACGCACTCCACCGGCTGGTCGGTGCCCAACCTCGACGTGCACCTCATGACGCGGCTCGGCATGCGCCCCACCGCCCGCGCCCTCGCGCACACCACGCTCGCCTGCACCGGGGGCACCAAGTGCCTGATCCGCGCGGCGGACATGGCGGCGGCCAGGCCCGCCGAACCCGTCCTGGTCGTCGCCGCGGAAGTGATCTCCGCCGTCTACCACCACAGCGACACCGGCATCGACGCGATGATCTACAAGGCGCTGTTCGGCGACTCGGCCGGTGCCGCCGTCGTCAGCGCCGAGCCCCTCGGCCCCGGCTTCGTGATCGAGGACAGCCACGAGCACGTCCTGCCGGACAGCATGGACCACCTGGGCGGCCGCATCACCTCCGCTGGGCTGCACTTCGACGCCACGAAGGAGGGCCGCGCCGCCTCCCGCGACGCGCTGCCCCCCTTCCTGGACTGGCTCGGCGACCGGCGCTCCGACTTCGCGGTGATCCACCCCGGCAGCCCCCGCATCATCACCGACACGGCGGAGGCCCTGGGCCTCGACGCGCACGCCGCCCGGCACTCCACCGACACCCTCACCGACGAGGGCAACCTGGGCGGCGTCAGCGTCCTGCGCGTCCTGGAGCGCACGCACGAGGAGCCGCCCGCTCCGGGGGCCCGCGGCACGGTGGTCGCGTACGGCCCCGGCTTCGCCACCGCCGCGCTGCATGGCCACTGGCACGCCTAGAGCCGACGACGTCCACGAAATGTCCCGCCGGGACTCATGTCCCACCGGGACATGTGGGTGTACCGTGAAGGCATGAAGGCGAACGAGCCCCTTCCCGACCGCCCCCAGCCCCCGGAGGACCGCCGACAGGTCAAGGCCCGCCGGACGCGCGAAGCGCTGGCGGAGGCCGCCGTCGAGCTGGTCCTCGAGCGGGGGCTCGGGGCCGTGACGGTCGAGGCGATCGCCGAGCGGGCGGACGTCACGCGCCGCACGTTCAGCCGCCACTTCTCCGGCAAGGAGGACGCGGCGCTCGACTTCACCCGCGCGGACGGCGCCCGCATCAACGCGGCGCTGCGCGCCCGCCCCGGGGACGAGCCCCCGCTGCTCGCGTACCGCAACGCCGTCACGGACTGGCTCGCCGACCGGGAGAGCCCCGGCTGGCACCACCGGCCCCGGCTGCGCGAGCTGTACGCCGTCGTGGACGAGGAGCCCGCCCTGTTCGCCGCGTACGAACGCATCCGGGTCGACGCCCAGGAGGAGTCCGTCCGCATCGTCGCCGACCGGCTCGGCGTCGACCCGGCCCGGGACCCGCGCCCCGGGGTCGTCGTCGGCGCCGCCGCCGGGGTACTGACCGCCGCGCTGCGCGCCTGGGCGCGCGGCACGGACCAGGACGCCACGGATCTCGCCGCCCTGGTGGCGGCGGCCTACGACGCCCTCGTCGGGGAGGCCGCCCGAGCGACGGCGACCGCCACCGGCACCACCAGCGAGAACAGCGCAAGCAGAGAGTGACACGCACCATGAGCACCACAAGCACCAGCAGCAGCACCAGCACCACCGGCACCGAGTTCGCCGGGAAGACCGCCCTCGTCACCGGTGCCGCCTCCGGCATCGGTCTGGCCACCGCGCGCCGCCTCGGCCGCGACGGCGCCGCCGTCGTCATCGCCGACCACAACGAGCAGGGCGCGAAGGAAGCCGCCGAGACGCTGAAGGGCGAGGGCATCCGGGCCGCCGCCGTCGCGGTGGACGTGACCGACCCCGCCTCCGTGGAGGCCGCCGTCCAGTTCACCGTCGACACCTTCGGCGGGCTCGACCTGGCCGTGAACAATGCGGGGATCGGCGGCGCCTCCGCCCCGACCGGCGCGTACGACGTCGCCACGTACGACCGCGTCATCCGCACCAACCTCGACGGCGTCTTCTACTCGATGCGCTACGAACTGCCCGTCATGGAGGCCGCTGGCGGCGGCGCGATCGTGAACGTCGCCTCGATCCTCGGCTCGGTCGGCTTCGCGGGCTCCCCCGCGTACGTCGCGGCCAAGCACGGCGTCGTCGGTCTGACGAAGACGGCGGGCGCCGAGTACGCGGCGAAGGGCGTCCGCGTCAACGCGGTGGGTCCGGGCTTCATCGAGACCCCGCTCCTGAAGGAGATGGACAAGGCTGCCCACGACGCTCTCGTCGGCCTGCACCCGGCGGGCCGGCTCGGACAGTCCGAGGAGGTCGCCGAGTTGATCGCCTTCCTGCTCTCGGACCGCGCCTCGTTCATCGCGGGCAGCTACCACCTCGTGGACGGCGGCTACACCGCCGTCTGACCCGCGAACCGGGGGACGCGTCGCGTACGCCCCTCCTCTTGTGTCACGACCGTCACCTGGCGGCGCTTGTGTCACGGCTCAACTCATGGAACGGTCTGCGGGGCAGACGGGGGCCCGTGATGAGTTCGAGGAGGGGCGCAGAAGCGCGATGGCAGGGCAAGCAGCGCAAGCGATATCCGGTGGTGGCAAGGCACGCGAGTCGTACTTCGACAACGTGAAGTTCCTGACCATCGTCCTCGTGGTCTGTGGCCACGCATGGGAACCGTTGACGTACGGCAGCCGCGCGGTGACGGCTTTGTATCTCACCGTCTACGCCTTCCACATGCCGGCGTTCGCGCTGGTGTCGGGGTACATGTCCCGAAGTTTCGACATGGCGCCCCGGCGGCTGAAGCGGCTGGTGACCGGGGTCGTCGTCCCCTATGTCGTGTTCGAAACGGCTTACACGCTTTTCTACAAGTGGTGGCAGGACGACTGGAAGTACCCCTTCAGCCTGCTCGACCCCTGGTACCTGATGTGGTTCCTGCTCGCGCTGTTCGTGTGGCGGATCACGACGCCGCTGTGGCTGGCGATCCGTCAGCCGGTGCTGGTCTCCCTGGTGATCGCGACGGCGGTGTCGATGTCCCCCGACACCGGCGGCGACATGGCGCTCCAGCGGGTGCTGCAGTTCCTGCCGTTCTTCGTGGTCGGCCTGGTGCTGCGGCCCGAGCACTTCGAGCGGGTGCGGACGTGGCGGATGCGGATCGTGGCCCTGCCGGTGGGCCTGGCCGCGGTCGTGGCGGCGTACTGGGTGGCGCCGCGGTTCGACGCCGGCTGGTTCTACCACCGGGGCAGCGTCGTCGGGCGCGACGGCATGACCGCCTGGGACGGGCTGTGGCTGACGCCCGCCCTGTTCCTGCTCGCGCTCGCGCTGACGGCCTGCTTCCTGGCCTGGGTGCCGGGGCGCAAGCTGTGGTTCACCGCGCTCGGCGCCGGGACCATCTACGCGTACCTGCTGCACGGTTTCGTCATCAAGGCCGCCCGCTGGGACGGCTGGTACAAGCACGAGTGGCTGCACACCCCGCTCGGTGAGGTGGCGGTGACCGTGGTCGCCGTCGCGCTCATCACCGTGCTGTGCACGAACCCGGTGCGGCGCGTCTTCCGGTTCGTCGTCGAACCGCGCATGGAATGGGCGTTCCGGCGCACGGAGCCGAAGCGGCCCGTACCCGCCGTCGAGCGCGAGCGGGAGCGCGTCAGCGTCGCCGGCGGCTGACCGCCTGCGCGAGCAGGCAGTGCATGCGCTCGGTGAGCGCGGCCAGGTCGTCGGCGGGGCTGTGGAACGGGATCCGTACGTCGGCCTGACCGCGGGCGCGCTCCAGACGCAGCGTCAGACCGTGCCGGTCGACGGCGAGCGGCTGGACCCGCACGACGCCGTGCAGGCTGTCGGGTGCGATGAGCCGGGTGAGCTGTTCCACGGCCTCGGGGTGCGCGTCCGCGAGGTGGGTCAGGAGGCGCGGCTCGGCGAGGGCCAGCGGGTCGGGCGCCGCCGCGGCGAGCTCCGCGAGGTCGACGACGTGGCGCTCGGTGCGTGTCTGCAGCATGGCGCGCTCGGGGCGCAGCACCATCTCCGCCCCGTCGGGGCCCTCGGGGACGAGTTCGCCGGAGAGCCATAGACGGGCGCGGACCCGGTCCCGTACGGGGACGGGTGCCGCGTCGGCGAACTCCAGGAGCGCGCTGGGGCGGCCGTGCGGTGAGCAGAGCACGGCGGCGGCGAGGACGCTGTCGGGCGGAGGCGCGATGCGCACGGTGCCGTCCTCGGTGACGCAGTGGGCGCCGACGAGGTCGTCCTGTCCCACGTCGGTGGTGACGCCGCAGGTCCACGCGGCGGCGAGCACGGAGCGTGCGCGGGTCGCCGTGGTGGGCACGGCGGTGGCGATCTGTCGGACACCCATCCCGACCTCCAGTCAGGTCCATGGCTCACCGGCTCTTTAGGTAAGCCTTGCCTAACTTAACGGAGATCGGCGACGGGGGTCCACCCCGCCGCCACCGGTACGCGCCGAGTCCACGCGAACGGGTGCGAATATGCCGTCCGCCCCCGCCCCGCTATCCGGAGCGGCATCATGCCGCGCATGGACGGAACTGCGCTGTTGCGCGAGCTCTTCACGCCCGACGAGTACGAGGCCGTGCGCGGCCACGCGGATCACCTGGGCGTGACGGTCGTCGAGTACGTTCGCCGCACCGCCACCGAACGGGCCCTCGGCCGACGCCATCTGACCGAGGCCATCGAGGACCGGGTGCCGCACCTCGGGAACCCGGGCAAGACGTCGATACCGCAGGTCGACCGGGGGCGCTGCGCGGGCGGCGCCTCCTCCCCCGCCCTCGACCGCTTCCTGGACGCGCTCGCCCAGCGCACCGACGGGAGTTGACGGACCGTCACCCGGCGTGTTCCGGCGCCGCCGGGGCAACCGGAGTCCATGACATCGGCGACGGCACAGATGAGCAAGACGGACCGGACGCGGTCGGGTCGGTGGTGGCGGGTGCTTCTGCGGGTCGTGGTGGCGCTCGTCGCCTTCCTCGCCCTCGTCGCGTTCTCCGCCGTCCTCGCCCGGCTCACCCTCACCCCGTCCCCGGCCTCCGACGGGGTGGCCGGGTCCAACCTGCGGCCCGGCGCGTCGCTGCGGCAGTACGCGGACCAGTACACGTTCGCGGCCGCGTGCAAGCAGATCGGCGGCAACCTCCTGCTCGGGGCGCCGTTCGGGCTGCTCCTGCCGGTACTCGTGGCGCGGCGGATGCGGTGGCTGCGGGTGTTGGCGCTGACCGCGCTCGTCATGGTGCTCGTGGAGCTGGCGCAGGGCGCGCTCGTGCGGGGCCGGGCGTTCGACGTGGACGACGTCATCCTCAACACGGCGGGCGCCCTGATCGCGTACGTCCTCGTCGGCCGGCGCATCGGGCACGGCTACCACGCGCTGGCGGAGCGGACGGCGAAGGACCGCGAGCCCGAGGCAATCCCGGCCGGGGAGACGGAGAGGAAGTGATCGTCATGCGTGCGTTCCGGAGCGCCGAGCGGCGTGCCGCACGCGTGGAGTACCTGATGCCGCACGGCTCGTGCGCCGCCCGCTGGGCGCGCCGCATGACCCGCGCGTTCCTGGCGGACTACGCCGACGGGACGGCCGCCGACGCCGAGCTCGTCGTGTCGGAGCTCGTCACCAACGCGACCCGGGCCTCCGAGCGGCGCTGCCGGATGAGCCTGCGCATGGACGCGGGGGAGATCGTCGTGGAGGTGCGCGACGAGGCGCCGGGCCTGCCCCGCCTCAACCCGGCGTCGGAGACGGCCGAGTCGGGCCGCGGCATCGCCCTGGTCCACGCGCTCGCCGCACGCTGGAGCGTCACGGCGGACCGGCGCGGCGGCAAGACGGTACGGGCGGTGCTCGCCCCGTCCTGACGCCGCGCGCGTGTGCGGTTCAGTGGCCGCGCTTGATCCATTCGTCGAGCTGCGGTGCCTCCGCGCCGATCGTGGTGGTGTCCCCGTGGCCGGTGCGCACGACGGTCCCGGGGGGCAGGGTGAGCAGCCGGTCCCGGATCGAGTCGATGATCGTCGGGAAGTCGCTGAACGTCCGCCCGGTCGCGCCCGGCCCGCCCTGGAACAGGGTGTCGCCGGTGAAGACGGTGTTCAGCGCGGGCGCGTACAGGCTGACCGCGCCGTGGCAGTGGCCCGGCGTGTGCAGCACCGTCAGCTCGACGCCCGCGACGGAGAGCCGCTGCCCGTCGGTGAGTTCGCCGTCGGGCGCCCGGTCCGGGTGCGTGCGCTTCCACAGCTCCGTGTCGGCCGGGTGCAGCAGGATGGGCGCGCCCGTGCGCGCGGCGAGGGCCGGGGCCGCGTCGATGTGGTCGTCGTGGGCGTGCGTGCACACGATCGCGACGAGCCGCCGGTCGCCGACGGCCTCGGCGATGGCGTCGGCGTCGTGCGCCGCGTCGATGACGAGCACCTCGGCGTCGTCGCCCACGAGCCACACGTTGTTGTCGACGTCCCAGGTGCCGCCGTCGAGGGAGAAGGTGCCGGAGGTGACGAGGTGCTCGATGCGCGCGCTGTTGCCGGTGGCGGCCATCAGAACATCACCACCGAACGCAGCACGTCACCGTGGTGCATCCGCTCGAACGCCTTCTCGACGTCCTCCAGGGCGATGGTCTCGGTGACGAACGCGTCGAGGTCGAGCCGCCCCTGGAGGTACAGTTCGATCAGCATCGGGAAGTCGCGGGAGGGCAGGCAGTCGCCGTACCAGGACGACTTGAGCGCGCCGCCGCGGCCGA
Source organism: Streptomyces sp. NPDC046939 (assembly GCF_040644575.1). Lineage (NCBI taxonomy): Bacteria > Bacillati > Actinomycetota > Actinomycetes > Kitasatosporales > Streptomycetaceae > Streptomyces > Streptomyces sp. NPDC046939. Next base: position 101,297 of record NZ_JBEYWV010000013.1, on the reverse strand, counting down.
ACACGTCGAGCAGCGGCAGCTCGATCTTCATCTCGGGGGTCGGTACGCCGACGAGGACGACCGTGCCCGCCAGGTCGCGGGCGTAGAAGGCCTGCTCGTAGGTGTCCGGGCGGCCGACCGCCTCGATGACGACGTCCGCGCCGAAGCCGCCGGTCAGCTGGCGCACCGCCTCGATCGCGTCGGTGGAGCGGGAGTTCACGGTGTGGGTGGCGCCGAGCGAGCGGGCCGTCTCCAGCTTCCTGTCGTCGATGTCGACGGCGATGATCGTGCCCGCGCCGGCGAGGCGGGCGCCGACGATGGAGGCGTTGCCGACGCCGCCGCAGCCGATGACGGCGACCGAGTCGCCCCGGGTGACCTTGCCGGTGTTGATCGCGGCGCCGATGCCGGCCATCACGCCGCAGCCGAGCAGTCCGGCGGCGGCGGGCGACGCCGCCGGGTCGACCTTGGTGCACTGGCCCGCGGCGACGAGGGTCTTCTCGGCGAACGCGCCGATGCCGAGCGCCGGGGACAGCTCGGTGCCGTCGGAGAGCGTCATCTTCTGCTTCGCGTTGTGCGTGTTGAAGCAGTACTCCGGGCGGCCCCGCCGACAGGCACGGCACTGGCCGCAGACCGCGCGCCAGTTGAGGATGACGAAGTCACCGGGCGCGACCTCGCTCACCCCCTCCCCCACGGACTCCACGACGCCGGCCGCCTCGTGGCCGAGCAGGAACGGGAAGTCGTCGTTGATCCCGCCGTCCCGGTAGTGCAGGTCGGTGTGGCAGACCCCGCACGCCTGGATCTTCACGACGGCCTCGCCCGGACCCGGGTCCGGCACCGTGATCGTCTCGATCGCCACGGGTGCGCCCTTGGATCGCGCGATCACGCCCTGCACCTGCTGTGCCATGACGGTCAGCCCTCCTTCTCTCGGCGTCGTCTCTACGTTTGATGTGCGCACCCATCGTCGCTCATGCGCGGAGTGCGGAACAGCACCGGTTCCCAGGTCGGAGGGTTCTACGCTGCACAGATGCCCGATCGAACGGCGGCGCAGGCCGCCCTCCTGCCGGTCAACGGCGTCCTCGCGGCCATGCTTCTCGCCCTGCTGCTGCTCGCCGCGGCGACGGCGGCGGTGTTCCGGCTCGCCCCGGACGCCTCCCGGCGGCGCGCCCGCGACATCGTGGTGGCGGGCGTACGGGCGACGGTGCAGCTCGGCGCGGTCTCCCTGGTGATCGGCTGGGTGGTGCGCCACGGCGCCGCGCTGCTCGCGTTCCTGCTGCTGATGTTCTGCGTCGCCGCGCGGACGGCGGGCCGGCGCGTCACCGCCGACCGGAGCTGGCGGTGGGCGGCGCTGCCCCTCGCGGCGCCGGTCGCCCCCGTCGTCGGCGCGCTCGTCGCCTCGGGGCTGCTGCCCACGGACGGCATCGCGCTGATCCCCGTCACCGGCATCCTCATCGGCGGCGCGCTCACCGCGACGGTCCTCGCGGGCCGGCGCGCCCTGGACGAGCTCACCGCGCGCCACGGGGAGGTGGAGGCGTGCCTCTCCCTGGGGTTCCTGCCGCACGACGCCCGCCTGGAGATCGCCCGCCCGGCCGCGTCCGACGCCCTGCTGCCCGGCCTGGACCAGACCCGTACGGTCGGCCTGGTCACGCTGCCCGGCGCGTTCGTCGGCATGCTGCTCGGCGGCGCGTCCCCGGTGATGGCGGGCGCGGTGCAACTGTTCGTCCTCGTGGCGCTGATGGCCGTCCAGGCCGTGGCGGTGGCGACGACGGTGGAGCTGGTGGCGCGCGGGCGCCTGCGTCGGCCGCCGCCCTGACCTGCGGGCATCAGGCGGGCCGCGGGGCGGCGGGCGCCGCGGCCGTGCGGGTCTCGCGCCGCAGCAGCAGGCCGACGACGACCATCGCGGTCGCGGTCAGGCCGTGGACGCCGAGCGCGGTGGCGACGGATCCGTGGTGGGAGAGCACGGTGGCCATGTCGCCGTAGGCGGCGAGGGACGCCACGAGGAGCGCCCAGCCGAGCGCCGTGCGCTGGCCCGTCACCAGCAGGACGCCGAGGACCAGGGCGAGGACGACGTCGCGTATCCCCTTGACGACGAGGAAGCCGCCGCCGTCGCCGGAGGGCGGGTCCGGCAGTCCGAAGCCGGGCGCCATCGACTCCGGGCTCAGGATGTACTCCGTCCCGAACCAGAGGGCGAAGAGGACGAGCGCGACGGTCAGGACAGTGTTGATCTTCTTCAGCGACATGCTTCTTCTCCTCGATGTTGTCTGCGGTGTGCTCAGAGAGCGGTGACGAGCAGGACGAAGGCGGCGATGATGACGGCGACGCGGACGTAGTGCAGGCGCTCCCAGCGGTTCAGCTGCTCGCGCCAGTCCGCGGGCCGGTTCTCGGGGGTCCATGTCCGGTTGCGGTTGTTGATCGGGACGAGCAGCAGGACCGACATGACCACGCTGACGATCAGCAGCGCGCCGGCGGTGACGACGAGCCCGGCGCCGTCGTGGTGCCACCCGGCGACGGCCCAGACGGCGACGAGGACCAGCGAGCCGATGTACCAGACGGGCATCGCTGCGCCGAGCATCCGGCCGCCGTGGGCGTGGCCGAGCTGGGAGCTGTCCTCGGGCAGGGCGTTGAGGATCGGGCCGAGGACGAAGGCGACGGCGAACTCCACCCCCACCATCAGGCCGACGACCACGGTGGTGACGACCTCGAGTGCGTTGAGCATGACGATCTCTCCAGTTCTCCGGACCCGGCCGGATCTAGCGCTGCTAGCTGTTGAGGCAACGCTAGACCTACTGCCGCTCGATTGTCTAGCAGTGCTAGGATCGACGCATGTCGGTACAGGAACGCAAGGAACGCGAACGGGCGGAGCGGGAGCGCCTCATCGTGGCCACCGCCCGTGAACTCGCCGAGAAGCAGGGCTGGGACGCGGTGACCACCCGCCGGCTCGCCGAGCGGATCGAGTACAGCCAGCCCGTCCTCTACAGCCACTTCCGCGGCAAACGCGAGATCATCGGCGCCGTCGCCCTCCAGGGCGCCACCGAGATGGCCGTGGCGGTACGGGCCGCGACCGCCGCGGCGGACACCCCGCGGGCCCGCGTCCACGCCCTCGCCCGCGCCTACCTCGACTTCGCCGAGCGGAACCCGGCGGTCTACGACGCCATCTTCCAGCTCGATGGCGGCCTCGCCTACGCGCGGGAGGAGACCCCGGAACCCCTCAAGGACGCCTTCGCCGCGCTGAACGAGTGCCTGGGCGAGGTCGCCGGGGACGGCATCGAGCCGGGGGTGTTCACCGAGGTGTTCTGGGCGTCCCTGCACGGGATCGCGACGCTGACCCGCTCGGACCGGCTCCCGCCGGAGTACATGGAGCAGCGGCTGGAGGTGCTGGTGGACCGGCTCCCCGTGATCTGACCGGTGCGCGACCGGCCCGCGATCGCGCAGGCGTACGCTCCGGACCATGTCTGTTTACGACGCAGTAGAGATCGACCGCCTCCAGGGCGGCCCCGCCGACCTTTCCCAGTACGAGGGCAAGGCGGTCCTGATCGTCAACGTCGCCTCCAAGTGCGGCCTCACCCCGCAGTACGCGGGGCTGGAGAAGCTGCACGAGCGGTACGCGGAGCGTGGCTTCACCGTGCTCGGGGTGCCCTGCAACCAGTTCATGGGCCAGGAGCCGGGCAGCGCGGAGGAGATCGCCGAGTTCTGCTCGGCGACGTACGGGGTGACGTTCCCGATGACGGAGAAGGTCGACGTCAACGGGGCGGGGCGGCACCCGTTGTACGCGCGGCTGACGGAGCTGGCGGACGGCGAGGGGCACACCGGGGACATCCGCTGGAACTTCGAGAAGTTCCTGGTCGACCCGGACGGCAACGCCGTGGCCCGCTTCTCCCCGCAGACCGAGCCCGACGCCCCCGAGCTGATCGCGGCCGTCGAGGCGCACCTGCCGCGCTGAACCCGGTCGAGCGCGGGCGCGTGCCCGGCCGACGGGGAGGTCGTTAGCCGGGCATGCGCAAGCCGAACCTTCCGACCTTCGCCCTGGCGGTCGCCGCCGCGCTCGCCGCGGTGGCGCCGCCGGCGCTCGCCGCCTCCCCGGTCACGCTCGCCCCGGCCGCGGGGGACCCGTTCGTCCACCCGCAGCCAAAGGGGATGCCCGGCGGACCGGTCTCCGGTCCCGCGCGGGCCTTCGGTCGCGCCGTGTGACGGCGCGCTGTCATATCGCCCCGTACTCGTGGGCGGGCGCTCCGCGCCACTCGATGTCGGGCGAGTCGCCGAGCACGAGGTCCTCGGCGTTCTCCAGGCCCGCCCGGCGCAGGAACTCGATGACGTCCGCGTCCGAGTGCGCGAGACCGAGGGGCACGTCCGCGACCGTGACACTGCGTCCGCCGCCCGGCGCCGGGCGATGCACCGCCACCTTCACGACGCACCCCCGCCCTGCCGCGCCCGCAGGCGCAGCTCCGCTCTCTCGGCCGGGGTCAGCCGCTCCTCCGCCAGCACGCGGGACAGGTGCAGCAGGCGGCGGCGCAGGACGGTGCGGCCGGGCTGTTCGGCGAGGCGCCGATAGGTCTCGGTCCATTCCTGGCGTGTCTGTACGAGGTCGTCGGTGATCGTGTGCCGCATGGCTTGGATTAGATCGCATGTTCGAATTTAGGTGCAACCGGCGGGCCCGGCGTCGCACGGCAGGGCCTCGCGTCCGTGCCCGGTGTCCACGACAATGAGCCGGTGACCGCGACGACACACCCCGCCGCCGACCCGGCCCCGGACGTCCGTCTCGCCTCGGCGCGCGGGCGGTGGATCCTTGCGTGCGTCGTCCTCGCGTCCGGCATGGCGATGCTGGACGGGACGGTCGTGAACATCGCCCTGCCGACCATGGGGCGGGATCTCGGGGCGTCGCTGTCCGTACTGCAATGGGTCGTCAACGCGTACATGCTGACGCTGTCCGCGCTGTTGCTGTGGGGCGGCGCGCTGGGTGACCGGCTGGGACGGCGGCGCACGCTGATGCTGGGCGTGGCGTGGTTCGCGGGCGCGTCGGCGTTGTGCGGGTTCGCGCCGGACGAGGGCACGCTGATCGCGGCGCGGGCGTTGCAAGGGGTCGGGGCGGCGCTGCTGACACCCGGCTCGCTGGCGCTGGTGCGGTCGGTGTTCCACCCGGACGACCAGGCGCGGGCCGTGGGCGCGTGGTCCGCGCTGACCGGGGTGGCGGGGGCGCTCGGGCCGTTCCTCGGCGGGTGGCTGATCGACGGGCCCGGATGGCGGTGGATCTTCTACATCAATGTGCCGATCGCCGCCGTCGTGCTCGCGATCGCGCTGCGGCACGTGCCCGAGAGCCGCGACGCCGGCACCGCCGACACCCCCTTCGACCAGCTCGGCGCCGTGCTCGCCGCGCTGAGCCTGGCCGGGGTCAGCTACGCCCTGATCGCCTCGTCCGGCGGCGCCTCCGTGGTCTCCACCGGGCTGCCCGCGCTCGTCGGTGTCGCCGCCGGTGCCGTGTTCGTGCACGTGGAGCGGCGCCGGACGGCGCCGATGCTGCCGCCTTCGCTGTTCGCCTCGCGGCTGTTCAGCGCGGCGAACGGGATGACGCTGTGCCTGTACGCGGCGATCGGCGGCATCCTGTTCATGCTGCCGGTCCAGTTGCAGGTGGCTGTCGGGTACGACGCGCTGCACGCCGGTACGGCGACGCTTCCGGTGACCGTCCTGATGCTGCTGCTCTCGGCGCGCGCCGCCGATCTGGCCCACCGGATCGGGCCGACGCTGCCGCTGGTCGTCGGGCCCCTCGTCGCCGCGAGCGGGGTGTTGCTGATGCTGCGGATCGGGCCCGGTTCCTCCTACGCCGCCGACGTGCTGCCCGCTGTCGCCGTGCTCGGGCTCGGGATGAGCGTGTTCGTGGCGCCGCTGACGGCGACCGTCCTGGCGTCGGTGGAGCCGGCCCGCGCCGGGCTCGCGAGCGGAGTGAACAACACGGCCGCGCGGGTGGCACAGCTCCTGGTGGTGGCCGGACTTCCGCTGGTCGTGGGGCTGTCGGGCGAGGCGTACACGCGGCCCGCCGCCGTGAACTCCTCGTTCCACCGGGCGGCCTACGGGTGTGCGCTGTTGTTCCTGCTCGCGTCCGTGCTGGCGGTTCTCTTCGTGCGCCCGCGCCATGTGCGGGCCCGGGCCGCGAAGGCGCCGCGGCCGCAGTGCCGGGCGCACTGCGGGGTCGGCGCACCGGCCCTCGAACCCGGCGACGGGCGCTGAGGCCACTGGTGCGTTCCGTGCCCACCCGTTGCACCATGGCTGCATGCTCTTTGCCCGGCTAGCACAGGTGTCCCAGGAGGTCGCGGCCACCTCGGCGCGCTCGAAGAAGATCGAGCTGCTCGCCGAGCTGTTCCGGGACGCGGACCCGGACGACGTGCCCCTCGTCATCCCGTACCTGGCGGGACGCCTCCCGCAGGGGCGGCTCGGGGTCGGGTGGCGGGTGCTCGGCGAACGGGTGGCGCCCGCGGCCGAGCCGCGCCTGAGCGTGCAGGACGTCGACGCGGCCCTGACCACGCTCGGCGATGTGAGCGGCGCCGGGTCGCAGGCCGAACGCAAGCGGATCGTCGGGGCCTTGATGGGCGCCGCCACGGAGGCGGAGCAGCGGTTCCTGTTCGGGCTCGTCACCGGTGAGGTGCGGCAGGGGGCCCTCGACGCCGTCGCGCTCGAAGGGCTGGCCCGGGCGACCGGCGCGCCGCCCGGGGACGTCCGGCGCGCGGTGATGCTGGCGGGCGGGCTCCAGCCGGTGGCGAAGGCGCTGCTCGCCGGGGGCCCGGAGGCGCTCGCGGAGTTCCGGCTCACGGTGGGCGGGCCCGTGCAGCCGATGCTGGCGCACTCGGCGGGCTCGGTCGGCGAGGGGCTCGACAAGCTGGGCGCGTGCGCCGTGGAGGAGAAGCTCGACGGCATCCGCATCCAGGTGCACCGGGACGGCGACGACGTCCGGATCTTCACCCGGACGCTCGACGAGATCACCGACCGGCTGCCCGAAGTCGTGTCCGCCGCACGGGAGTTGAAAGGTGAGCGACTCATCCTGGACGGTGAGGTCATCGCCGTGGACGACGCGGGGCGGCCGCGCGCCTTCCAGGACGTGGCCGGGCGGGTCGGGTCGCGGGTGGACGTGGAGCGGGCCGCGCGGTCGCTGCCCGTCTCGCCGGTCTTCTTCGACGCGCTCTACGTCGACGGGCAGGACCTGCTGGACCTGCCGTTCGCCCGGCGCCACGACCACCTCGCGCGCGTCGTCCCCGAGCCGATGCGGGTGCGGCGGACCGTCGTCGAGGACGCGGCGGACGACGCGCAGCGGGCGGCGGCGGAGGAGTTCTTCGAGGAGACGCTGAACCGGGGGCACGAGGGCGTCGTCCTGAAGGGGCTCGAAGCCTCCTACAGCGCGGGGCGCCGTGGCGCGTCCTGGCTGAAGGTGAAGCCGGTGCACACGCTCGACCTCGTGGTGCTCGGCGCCGAGTGGGGCCATGGGCGGCGTACGGGGAAGCTGTCCAACCTGCATCTGGGCGCGCGGCGCGAGGACGGCTCGTTCGCGATGCTCGGCAAGACGTTCAAGGGGCTCACGGACGCGCTGCTCACCTGGCAGACCGAGCGCCTCGGCGAGCTGGCGGTCGAGGACGACGGGATCACCGTGACGGTCCGGCCCGAGCTGGTCGTGGAGATCGCCTACGACGGGCTGCAGCGCTCGACGCGGTACCCGGCGGGCGTGACGCTGCGGTTCGCGCGGGTGATCCGGTACCGGGAGGACAAGACGCCCGAGCAGGCCGACACCGTGGAGGCGGTGCTCGCGGCGCATCCGGCGGTCTCCGAGTCCGCGTAGCCCGCCCGTCTCCTCCCCGGGGCCCGCCCCGGCCCTCCCCCCTCTCCCTGACTATTTCTTTGCCAAATCATGAACCGTATAGGGTGACAGGCGCCGCAAAAGATGCAGCAGCCACCTAACGCCCGCCGGGACCGCCCCGGACACGCACGGACAAGGGGAGAGACGTGCCCGCTTCACGCCTGAGCAGGACACCATTGCCGGGGATCGGATTCCGCTACGACCTGACCACCCGAGAACAGCGCCAGATCTCGGTCGTCGCGCACCGGGACGGAGGCCGCACGCTCAGCGCGTACCGGGCGGACGACCCCGACGCCTGCGCCCTGTCGCTGAAGCTGACCTCGGGCGAGGCCGCGTACCTCATCGACGCGCTGATGCCCTCCCACCACAGCCCCAATCTGCTGCACACCACCGACCTCGGCCTGGTCGCCGAGCGCATCGAGATCCCGGCGACCTCGCACTGGAACGGGCGGCTGCTCGGCGAGACGCACATGCGGACCGAGACGGGCACCTCGATCGTCGCCGTGCTGCGCCGGACCGAGGCCATCCCGTCGCCGACGCCGGACTTCCGGCTCGCGGGCGGGGACACGGTCATCGTGATCGGTACGCGCGAGGGCGTCGAGGCGGCCGCCGCGATCCTGGGCAGGGAGTGATCGGATGCATTCCGCTGTCTTCCTCATCGAGTTCGGTGCGATCATCCTGGCGCTCGGCCTGCTCGGCCGCCTCGCCGGGCGGCTGCGGTTCTCGCCGATCCCCCTCTACCTCCTCGCGGGGCTGGCGTTCGGCGAGGGCGGGCTGCTCCCGCTCGGCGCGAGCGAGGAGTTCGTCGCGATCGGCGCCGAGATCGGCGTGATCCTGCTGCTCCTGATGCTCGGCCTGGAGTACACGGCGAGCGATCTCGTCAGCAACCTCAAGACGCAGTACCCGGCCGGACTCGTCGACATGACGTTCAACGCGCTGCCCGGCGCCGCCGCCGCCCTCCTGATGGGCTGGGGCCCGGTGGCGGCCGTCGTGCTCGCCGGTGTCACCTGGATCTCGTCGTCCGGCGTGATCGCGAAGGTGCTCGGCGACCTGGGACGCCTCGGCAACCGGGAGACACCGGTCATCCTGAGCATCCTGGTCCTCGAGGACCTGGCCATGGCCGTCTACCTGCCCATCATCACGGCGCTCCTCGCCGGGGTCGGCTGGGCGGCGGGCGGGCTCACGCTCGCCATCGCCCTCGGCGCGGCCGGGCTCGTCCTGTTCGTCGCCGTGCGCTACGGGCGGCACATATCCCGGTTCGTCTCCAGCGACGACCCGGAGAAGCTGCTCCTCGTCGTCCTCGGTCTGACGATCCTGGTCGCGGGGCTCGCCCAGCAGCTCCAAGTCTCCGCCGCCGTCGGCGCGTTCCTCGTCGGCATCGCGCTCTCCGGTGAGGTCGCCGAGGGCACGCACACGCTGCTCTCGCCGCTGCGGGACCTGTTCGCCGCCGTGTTCTTCGTCTTCTTCGGCCTGCACACCGACCCGGCCAGCATCCCGCCGGTGCTGCTCCCGGCGCTGCTCCTCGCGGTCGTCACGGCCTGCACGAAGATCTTCACCGGGTACTGGGCCTCGCGCCGGGCCGGGATCTCCGTCAAGGGCCGCTGGCGGGCCGGTGGCGCGCTCGTCGCGCGCGGCGAGTTCTCCATCGTCATCGCGGGGCTCGCGGTGACCTCCGGCATCGAACCGCGGCTCGGCCCGCTCGCCACCGCGTACGTGCTGATCCTGGTGATCGTGGGCCCGCTCACCGCCCGCTACACCGAGCCGCTGGCCCAGAAGCTGTTCGCCGGACGCACGGCGAAGGCCGCCCCGGCGGCCGCGGTCCCCGCCCCGCGCGCGGCCGAGGAGGAGGCCGCGTCGGTGGACGAGCGGCTCGGCTGAGCCACTGCCCTACGGCGACCTGGGGGAACGGCCGCGTTCTCCCCCGGTCGCCGTACCCGGGCCGGGCGCTTAGCGTGGTGGACGGGGTTGATCAGAGGTGCACCCGGATCTGGAGGCCACCATGGATCGCTCGCCCGAGTCCACCGGGACGTCGTCCGAGGGCATACGCGACACACCCGGTGACGGTGCGACGCCGTACGCGGGCGGTGGCAAACACGAACACCGCTGGCTGATCCTCGCCGTCATCGGCATCGCACAGCTCATGGTCGTCCTCGACGCGACGATCGTGAACATCGCCCTGCCCTCAGCGCAGAAGGACCTCGGCTTCAGCGACGGCAACCGGCAGTGGATCGTCACCGCGTACGCGCTCGCGTTCGGCTCCCTGCTGCTGCTCGGCGGGCGCGTCGCCGACCTGATGGGCCGCAAGGCCGTCTTCATCGCGGGCCTCATCGGCTTCGCGGTGGCCTCGGCGCTCGGCGGTGCGGCGCCCAACTTCGGGGTCCTCGTCTTCGCCCGCGCCCTGCAAGGCTTGTTCGGCGCGCTTCTCGCCCCGGCCGCCCTGTCCCTGCTGACCACGACGTTCACGGATCCGCGCGAGCGCGCGAAGGCGTTCGGCATCTACGGCGCCATCGCGGGCGCGGGCGGCGCCGTCGGCCTGCTGCTCGGCGGCATCCTCACCGAGTACCTGGACTGGCGCTGGTGCCTGTACGTGAACCTGCTGTTCGCGGCGGTCGCCATCGCCGGAGGCATGCGCCTGCTGCACGGCGGCCGTCCCAAGGACCGGCCCGAACTGGACGTGCCCGGCACGGCGCTCGTCACCGTCGGCCTGTTCTGCATCGTCTACGGGTTCTCCAACGCCGAGTCGCACCACTGGGGCTCCTTCCTCACCTGGGGCTTCCTCGTCATCGGCGTCCTGCTGCTCGCCGCGTTCACCTGGTGGGAGATGCGGGCGCCGCATCCGCTGCTTCCGCTGCGCGTGGTCCTGGACCGCGACCGCGGGGCGTCGTACCTGGCGATGTTCCTCTCGGGTGCGGGCATGTTCGGCGTGTTCCTGTTCCTCACGTACTACCTCCAGCAGATCCTCGCGTACTCGCCGGTCATCACCGGTGTGGCGTTCCTGCCGATGGTGGCGTGCATGGTGTTCTCGTCCGTCGTCACGACGAACTACCTGGTGCCCACGCTGGGCCCGAAGCCGGTCGTGCCGCTCGGCATGGCCCTGACCGCCGGCGGCATGGCGTGGCTGACCGCGCTCGATCTGCACAGCACCTACGCGGCGCATGTGCTGCCGCCGCTGCTCATCGCCGGTATCGGCCTCGGTCTGATCTTCGCCACGGCGATGAACCTCGCGACGGCCGGCGTCGAGACGCACGACGCGGGTGTCGCCTCCGCGATGGTCAACACCAGCCAGCAGGTCGGCGGCTCCATCGGCACGGCGCTGCTCAACTCGCTGGCGACGAGCGCCGCGACCCATTACCTCAAGGGCAAGAAGCCGTCGCCGCTCGTCCAGGCGGAGGCGTCGATGCAGAGCTACTCGACCGCGTTCTGGTGGTCGGCGCTCTTCTTCGCCATCGGCTTCGTGGTCACGCTCGTGCTGTACCGCCCCGGCGTCCCGAAGTCGGCGGCGACGGACGGCGCCGCGCACATGTGACACCGCCGCGCCGGGGCGCACCGGTTCGGCTCCGTCATTCAGGGGGCATACCCCCTTTGCAAGTTCCGCCCGTCCGGCCGCGCGCCGGGCGGGCGGCGCTTCCGCTGGCGGGGCGGACGGGCCAAGGGCCGGACCAAGGGGGAAAGAGCCATGCGCGGCGTGCCGTACGAGGCGTACCAGGTGGACAGCGAACAGCTCGCGACGGCGTTCGTCGAAGTGGCGGACGCCGCCGTACGAGGCGGTTCGCACGCCCTGATCGCCCTGGTGGGGAGCTGTATCTCGCTGCTCGACGTGCCTTCCGCGACGGCCGTGCTCAAACCGCCGACGGGCCGCGTGGAGCTGGCCGCGTCCGACAACCGCGGCCTGCGCCTCGAGCGTGCCTCGCTCTCCTGGGGCGAGGGCCCGGGACCGGACTGCCGGGCCTCGGCGCAGCCCATCCGTGGCGTGCCACTGGCACATCCCTACGCGCGGGCCAACTGGCCCTCGTACACGGCGATGGCGCGCTCGCTGGGCTTCGCCTGCGTGGTGGCGGTGCCGCTGCGCGCCCCGGACCGGACGGTCGGCTCGCTCAGCCTCCTCTCGGAGCGGCCGGGCCCGCCCGGCGCGCTGCAACTGCGCCTCGGCCAGCACCTGGCGGACGCGACCGCCCTCGGGGTGCTGCCCCGCGTCCGAACCTGACCAAGGGGTGGTGATGACCGGATACGGCGAACACGGTCGCCGCGGTGCGTGAGCGGCCGACCGTCGCCACGGTCCTGCGGGCCCCGCTGACCCGGCGGGCGTGGACGGAGGCGGCGTACACCCTGCTGTCCTACGTCCCCGCGGTCGCCGGTTTCCTGCTCGTCCTGGTCGCTCTCGCCCTGGGCGCGGCGTTCACACTGACCCTGGTCGGCGCGGTGCTCGGCGCCCTGTTCCTGCTCGCCGGCCTCGCCCTGACCCGCTCCCTCGGCGCCCTGCAACGGCGCCTGGCGCACGCCTTGCTGGGCGTGGACGTCGCGGCGCCGGGCGGGCCCCGGCCGGGCGGCGGCGTCCTCGCGCGCGCCGAGGCCCGGCTGCGTGACGCGGCGGCGTGGCGGGCGGTGGCGTACCTGGCGGTGAAGCTGCCGCTGGCGATGGTGAGCCTGTACGCGGTGTCGTGGTGGGCGATCGGCGCGATCAACCTCGTCGCCCCCGTGCGGTGGGCGGTCGCACCGGACGGCCTGAGCCTCGTGACGCCGCTGCCGTGGGGCGGCGGGCCCGGGCTGCACTCGCCGGGCGCCGCGTTCGGCACGGCGGTCGTGGGGTGCGCGATCCTCGTCGCCGCCCCCTGGCCGACCCGCGCGGCCGTCGCCGTGGACCGCCGCCTCGTACGGGCGCTGCTCGGCCCGGACCGGCTCGCCGAGCGCGTACGGGACCTGGAGGAGACCCGGGCGCTCGCCGTGGACGAGGCCAACGCGCGGCTGCGGCGCCTGGAGCGCGACCTGCACGACGGGGCGCAGGTCCGCCTCGTCGCCCTCGCGATGAGCCTGGACATGATCCGCGAACAGCTCGACGACCGGGACCGGCCTGGGCTGCGCCGCCTGGTCGAGACGGCCAGGGACAACGCGGCGGGCGCGCTGACCGAACTCCGCGACCTCTCGCGCGGCCTGCACCCCGCCGCCCTCGACGGCGGTCTCACCGACGCCCTGACGACGCTGGCGGCCCGCGCCCCGCTCCCCGTCGACGTCGCCGTGGACCTGCCCGCACGGCCGACCCCGGCGATCGAGTCCCTCGCGTACTACTGCACGGCCGAGCTGCTCGCCAACGCCGCCAAGCACAGCGGGGCGGAGCGCTGCCGCGTGGAACTGACGTCCGGCGGCGGGACGTTGCGGCTGCGGGTGACGGACGACGGGCGGGGCGGCGCGCGGATCGTCCCCGACGGCGGACTCGCGGGGCTCGTGCGCCGGGTGCGGACGGTGGACGGGACGCTGGAGGTGACCAGTCCGCCGGGCGGCCCCACCTCGGTGTCGGTACAGTTGCCGCCCCATGCCTGAGCCTTCGGAGGGGAGGCGGGCCGTGCGCGTGGTCATCGCCGAGGACGCCGCGATCCTGCGCGAGCTGCTCACCCAGATGCTCACCCTGCGCGGGCACGAGGTCTGCGCGGGCGTCGCCGACGCGGACACGCTGCGCGCCGCCGTGGCCCAGCACCGGCCGGACGTGGCGGTCGTCGACATCCGGATGCCGCCGACCCACACCGACGACGGGCTGCGCGCCGCGATCGACGTCCGCCGAGAGCACCCCGGCACGGGCGTGCTCCTCTTCTCGCAGTACGTCGAGACGAAGTACGCCGCACGGCTCCTCGCGGAGGGCTCGGCGGGCGTCGGGTACCTGCTGAAGGAGCGGGTGGCGAACGTCGCGGAGTTCACCGACGCGCTCACCCGCGTCGCGGCGGGCGGCACCGCGCTCGATCCGGAGGTGGTGACGCAGCTCGCCGGGGCGGGCCGGCGCACGGCGGAGCTGGGCTCGCTGACCGGCCGGGAGCGGGAGGTGCTGACCCTGATGGCCGAGGGCCGCTCGAACGCGGCGATCGCCCAGTGCCTCCATGTCTCCCCGGGCACCGTCGAGAAGCACGTCGCGGCGATCTTCGGCAAGCTCGGGCTGCCCGTCTCCGAGGACCACAACCGTCGCGTACTCGCGGTCATCCGCTGTCTGCGCGGAGAATGACCCCATGGCCGACGGGACGACGAAGCGCACGAGACGCAGCGCGGGCCTGCTCCTCTTCCGCCGCACACCCGGCGGCCCCGAGGTGCTGCTCGGGCACATGGGCGGCCCGTTCTGGGCGCGCAAGGACGCGGGCGCCTGGAGCGTCCCCAAGGGTGAGTACGAGCCGGACGAGGCGCCCTGGGACGCGGCGCGGCGCGAGTTCCAGGAGGAGCTGGGGCTGCCCGCGCCGGAGGGGACGCCGCTGCCGCTCGGTGAGACGGTGCAGTCGGGCGGGAAGCGCGTCACCGTGTGGGCGGTGGAGGGCGACCTCGACCCGGCGGACATGGTGCCGGGCACGTTCACGATGGAGTGGCCGCGCGGCTCGGGCCGGACCGCCGAGTTCCCGGAGCTGGACCGCGTGGCGTGGTTCGGCCTCGACGCGGGGCGGGCGGTGATCGTCAAGGCGCAGGCGGTGTTCCTGGACCGGCTCGCCGAGCACCTCTGACGATCACGTCTGACGGCGAGGGGGCCGGGTACGCGGGGGACTCCGCGTTGCGCGTCCGCGCGCCGCGCGGGAAGGTCGGAGAAACCCGCTCAGGAGGTCGCCCCATGCCCATCGCGACGGTCAATCCCGCGAACGGCGAGACGCTGAAGACGTACGACGCCCTCTCCTCGGAGGACATCGAGCAGAAGCTGGCCCTGGCGGCCCGGACGTTCGACTCGTACCGCACGACGTCGTTCTTCGACCGGGCGCGGATGCTCCAGCAGGCCGCCGACCTGCTGGACGCGGACACCCCGGACATCGCCCGCGTCATGACGACGGAGATGGGCAAGCCGATCGCGGCGGCCCGCGCCGAGGCGGCGAAGTGCGCGAAGGCGATGCGCTGGTACGCGGAGAACGCCCAGCACCTGCTGGCCGAGGAGCACCCGGCCGAGTCGGACGTACGGGACTCGGGCGCGTCCCGCGCGGTCGTGCGCTACCGGCCGCTCGGCGTCGTGCTCGCGGTGATGCCGTGGAACTTCCCGCTGTGGCAGGTCGTCCGGTTCGCCGCGCCTGCCCTGATGGCCGGGAACGTCGGCCTGCTCAAGCACGCGTCGAACGTCCCGCAGACCGCCCTCTACCTGGAGGACCTGTTCCGCAGGGCCGGGTTCCCCGAGGGCTGTTTCCAGACGCTCCTGGTCGGCTCCGGGGAGATCGAGAACATCCTGCGCGACGAGCGCGTGGCGGCGGCGACGCTGACGGGCAGCGAGCCCGCGGGCCGCTCCGTCGCCTCGATCGCCGGTGACGAGGTCAAGAAGACGGTGCTCGAACTGGGCGGCAGCGACCCGTACGTGGTCATGCCGTCGGCGGACATCGCCAAGGCCGCGAAGACGGCGGTGACGGCGCGAGTGCAGAACAACGGCCAGTCGTGCATCGCGGCGAAGCGGTTCATCGTGCACGAGGACGTCTTCGAGGAGTTCCGGGACGCGTTCGTGGCGGGCATGCGGGAGCTGACGGTGGGCGATCCGCTGGACGAGTCCACGGACGTCGGCCCGCTCTCCAGCGAGCAGGGCCGCAAGGACCTGGAGGAGCTGGTCGACGAGGCCGTCGAGTCCGGGGCGACCGTGCTGTGCGGCGGTCAGCGGCCGAAGGAGCTGGCGGACCGCGGCTGGTTCTACGAGCCGACCGTCCTCACGGACATCACGCCGGAGATGCGGATCCACCGCGAGGAGACGTTCGGCCCGGTCGCCACCCTGTACCGGGTCGCGGACCTGGACGAGGCGATCGCCGTCGCCAACGACACCCCGTTCGGCCTCAGCTCCAACCTGTGGACCGGCGACGAGGACGAGATCGAGCGGTTCGCCCGCGACAGCCAGGCGGGCGGCGTCTTCGTCAACGGCATGACGGCCTCGCACCCGGCGCTGCCGTTCGGCGGCGCGAAGCGATCCGGGTACGGGCGGGAGCTGGCGGGCCACGGGATCAAGGAGTTCTGCAACATCACGACGGTGTGGGTCGCGGCCTGAACGGCCCGAACGACCTGAACGACAAGGCGGCCCCGTCGAACGATCGAAACGCTCAACTTGGTCGTTTCTCTTGAGCGTTCGAAACTCCGGATGCTAGAAACCGCTTACCACCAGCGGCCACTCCAGCATCCGGAGCCTCTCATGACGTCGCACACGCCCTCCTCGTCCTGGTCGCGCCGCGGCTTCCTCGCCTCGGCAGCGGCGACCGGAGCCGCGCTCACCGCCGGGCTCCCCCGCCCCGCGGTGGCCGCCGCCGGGGAGGGCGACGCGTTCGCCGCCCTGCGGGCGAAGTGGCGGGCGCTGTACCTCGGCGAGGGGTTCAGCCCGACCGCGGAGCCGTTCAGGTCGAAGCTCGCCACGCTCGGGGCGCAGGCCGGGGCGTGGCGCGACGCGATGGCCCCGGCGGACGGCTCCCTGTGGCCGGACGCGGTCTTCGGCGACCCGGACCCCGACACGGACACCGAGTCGTACGGCTACTCGGAGCGGGTCCAGACCAGCTACGAGCGCGTACGGGTGATGGCGGAGGCGTTCTGCCAGCCGGGCACGGGTCTGACCGGCGACGAGAGCCTGAGGGCCGCCGTCCTGACCGCCGTGGACCACCTGGGCGCACAGGTCTACAACACGTCGCGGGCCCCGTACGGCAACTGGTACAACTTCCAGATCGGCGCCCCGCAGCGGCTCCTCGACATCGCGATCCTGATGTACGAACACCTCGGCGCCGAGCGCCTGACGGCGGCGGTCGAGGCGATCGACCACTTCGTACCGGACTCGCTCGTCGCGAAGTACACCGGCACCAGCACCGGCGCCAACCGCATCGACCTCTGCCGCGTCCTCGCGCTGCGCGGCATCCTCGACGGCACGGCGGCCAAGGTCGCGCTCGCGCGGGACGCCGTCTCGCCGGTCTTCCCGTACGTGACCTCGGGCGACGGCCTGTACGCGGACGGCTCGCTGATCCAGCACACGTACGTGCCGTACACCGGCTCCTACGGCGCCGTCCTCATCGACGGCCTCAGCAAGCTGTTCGCCCTGCTCGGCGGTTCCGCCTGGGCCATCACCGACAGCAAGCGGCAGATCTTCCTGGACGCGGTGGAGGACGCGTACGCGCCGTTCCTGCACGACGGGCTGATGATGGACAACGTGTCCGGGCGGGCTGTCAGCCGTGGCCTGGCCGCCAACGACCCGCTGCGCATCCAGCAGGACGACCACGCGCGCGGCCACGGGGTCATCGCCTCGATCCTGCTGCTCGGGCAGGGCGCGAGCGCCGAGGAGAACGCGCGCTGGCGGGCGCTGGCCAAGGGCTGGTACACACGCGACCGCGTCGGCGACGTGACGGCGGGCCGCACCCTGGGGGTCGCCGCCCTGTCCCGGGTGGCGTCGCTCCTGGCCGACGCCGCGGTGAAGCCGGCCGCCGAACCGACCGGCCACCGGGTGTTCCCCTCGATGGCGCGGGCGACCCATCGCACCAAGCGGTTCACGGCGTCCGTCTCGATGTCCTCGAAGGCGATCACGTTCTACGAGCACGGCAACGGCGAGAACGTGCGCGGCTGGCACACCGGTTCCGGAATGCTCTACTGGTGGGCCGAGGGCACCGGCGGCGGGCAGTACAGCGACGGCTACTGGCCGACCGTGGATCCGTACCGGCTGCCCGGCACCACGGTCTCGCGCAAGCCGCTCGCGGACGCCGAGGGCGGCGCGTGGGGCGCGTCGCGGCCCGACACGACGTGGGTGGGCGGCGCGACGGACGGCACGTACGGGGCGCTCGCCCAGGACGTGCGCGGCCTGTCCTCGACGCTACGGGCCAAGAAGTCGTGGTTCTTCCTCGACGACGCGGTGGTGTGCCTGGGCGCGGGGATCAGCGGCGCCGACGGTGCGGGCGTCGAGAGCGTCCTGGACACCCGCAACCTGGGCGCGTCGGGCACGGCGCGCCTCACGGTCGACGGCCGCGCCCAGCCGGTCCTCCACCCCTGGAACGCGACATTTCCCCGCGCGAGTTGGGCGCACGTGGCGGGCCACGGCGGTTACGTCTTCCCCGGCGGTACGTCCCTGACGGCGCTCCGCGAGGAACGCACCGGCACCTGGAAGTCCATCAACGGCGGTGGCTCGGCCGACCCCGTGACGCGCCGCTACGTCTCCCTGCTGGCGGACCACGGCACCGACCCCACCGACGCGTCCTACGCCTGCGTGCTGATGCCGGGCGCGGACGAACCGCGTACGGCGGCACGGGCCGCCGACCGGGGCTGGCTGCACATCGACGCCAACTCAGGCGCCCAGCAGGGCGTCCGCGTCCCCTCCCTCGGAATCACCGGGGTGACGTTCTGGGAGCCCGGGACGGTCGGTCGCGTCACCGTGGACGCGCCGCTGATCGTGCAGATCCACGAGAAGCGGGACGGCACGGCGACGGTCACGGTGGCCGACCCGAACCGCTCGGTGCGGGGCGCCACGCTGGTCTGGCGGCGCCCGGTGCGGGAGGTGACGTCGAAGCCGGGATCGGTGACAGCGGCGACGACCGGCTCCGAACTGGGTCTCGTCTTCGGTGACTTGAGCGCGACGGGCGGTCTCTCGCAGAAGGTGACCGTGCGGGTGCGGTGAGGGCCGGCCGCGCCGGGCCCGGTACCGCAGGTGGTCACTCGGTCGCCGCCGGGGCGAGCGTGTCGCGCAGGAAGTCCAGGATCTCCGTGCGGGCGTCCCCGGCCTGGGGGACCAGGCCCGGCAGGCTGAGGAACGCGTGCACCGCTCCCGGGTACTCGGTGAGACGCGTGGGCGTTCCGGCCGCCCGGAGCGCTTCGGCGTAGCGGCGGCCGTGGTCGGCCACCGCGTCGTGCGTCGGCACGATCAGGAGCGCCGGGGCGAGCCCGCCGAGGTCGTCGGCGTAGAGGGGCGAGAGCGGCCGCGGGTCGGTTCCGTCCGGCAGGCCGAGCCGCCGGGTCAGACGCAGTTGCGCCGTGGCGAGGGACGGGCCGTCGCCGTGCTCGGCCACCGACGGGTAGTCGAGCATCGTGTCGGTGACGTCGACGGCGGGGTTCACGAGCACCTGCGCCCGCAGGCGCGGGCCGGTCTCCCGGGCGCGGAGCGCCGTGAGGGCGGTGATCAGCGCGCCGCAGCTCTCCCCGAACACCGCCACGCGCGCCGGGTCGACGCCCCACTCCCCCGCCTGCCGCGCCACGTGCTGGAGCACGTCCCAGCCGTCGTCGACGGCGTTCACCAACGGGCTGTCCGGGGCGAGGAGCCGGTGCTCGACCGAGACGACGACCGCGGGCAGTCGGGCGGCGACGTGACTGGTCACCCAGTCGCTCTGCACGGCCGTCCCCACGAAACCGCCGCCGTGCACATGGACGACGAGGGGCAGGCCGGACCCCTCGGGCGCCGCCAGCGGCCGGTGCACCCGGACCGGGAGGTCGCGGCCGGGCAGCGCCACGGTCTCCCAGGTGATCGAGGCGCCGACGTCCGGCTGCCCGGTGACCGCCCGCGCCGCCTCGGAGGCGCGGAAGCGGTTCTCCGCCTCGCGGTAGGCGAACAGCTCCGCGTCCGTGACGGTCAGCCAGTCCGGCGCCACGGGCCTCTCCGCCTGCTCTTCCGTAGCGATGGTTGCGCGCTCGCTCATGTCCTGTTCTCCCCACCGGAGCCATGGCCCGACCATTCCGAGACCTGAGGTATCGAAACCTAAGGTATCGAAACTAAGAGGAGCGTAAGGAGCTATCGTCCGGACATGCCACCGACCACCCCCGCCTCCCCCTCAGGCCGGCCTCCCGGGCGCCCGCGCAGCGGGGTCAACGCCGAGGTCTTCGCCGCGACCCTGCGCACCGTCCAGGAGCTGGGCTACGCGCGCGCCACCGTCGAACGCATCGCCGCGGCCGCCGGTGTCGCCAAGTCGACGGTCTACCGGCGCTGGCCGACGAAGGGCGCGCTGATCGTCGACTGCCTCCTGGACGCGTTCGGCCCGGCGCCGCTCACGGGGGCGAGCCGGGCCGAGATCATGACGTCGACCATCCGCTGGATCGCGGCGACGATCGGTGAGCCTGGGGTGGGCGACGCGTTCGCCGGTGCCTTCAGCGACGCCGTCAGCGATCCGGCGCTGCGCGAGATCCTGTCGGCCCGGCTCCAGGACCCGTACCGCGTCGCGCTCCAGGACGCGCTCGGCGAACCGGAGCGGCGGGTCTTGTTCTTCATCGACGTGGTCGTCGGGGTGCTGCTGCACCGCATGGGCATGACGGGCGCGCCGATGGCCGAGGCGGACGTCGACGCGCTGGTCGACATGGTCCTGACGCACTTCGGCGCGGACCGGGAGGCGGAGGCGGCGGGCTCAGGGCAACAGTGACCGGATGTCGCTGGGCAGTTCGCTGGGCAACTCGGACGGAAGCCCGGAGGGAAGGGCGGAGGGAAGCGTCGACGGCAGCTCGCTGGGGAGCCCGCTGGGCAGTGCGCTCGGCAGCTCGCTCGGGATGCTGAGCGAGGGCGAGGGCCTGCCCGTCCGCCCCTTGTCACCCGGGGACTTGTCGTCGCCGCCGTCCGAGGAGCGCGTCACCAGGAAGACGACGACGGCGACCACCACGGCGAGGCCGACGAGCACGCCGATCACCAGGTACGGACGCCGCCCCGGCCCGCGCGGCTCCTCGGGCGGCGGCCCACCGAACCCCCCTCCCTCCGGCGGCCCGAACCCGCCACCGCCCGGGGGCGGTTGCTCACTGGGAGGCCAGGGCGGCTGCTGCGGGGGCGGCGGGGGCATGGACATGTGCCCAGAATCCCGTCAGGACCGTCGCGGCGCGACCCCTTCGACGCAATGCCCGCGCGGACAGGAGGAGTTGCACCGCTGTCGTGGGCGCGGGCACGCCCTGCGCCGGGAGGGCCGCGCCGCTTGCGCGCACCCCGCGCCCCCGCAACGAGACGACTCCCCGGGGCAGCACACCCGGGGAGTCGTCGGCCGATGGCGGGGTCAGTCGCGCGCGGCCAGGAGGTGGTCCATCGCCAGCTGGTCCAGGCGCTCGAACGCCATGCCGCGCTCGGCCGCCGCGTCCACGTCGAACTCCTCGAACGCCGACTTGTCCGCGCGAAGCCCGGCGAGGCCGTCCGCCGCGGTGGGCTGCGCCAGCTCGTCCAGGCGCGACGCGCGCAGCGCCTCCTGGACCTCCGGGTCGGCGCGGAAGGCGGCGGCGCGCTCCTTCAGGATCAGGTAGTTGCGCATGCAGCCCGCGGCCGACGCCCAGACGCCCTCGAAGTCCTCGGTCCGCGGCGGCTTGAAATCGAAGTGGCGCGGGCCCTCGTACCCGGCGGTCTCCAACAGGTCGACGAGCCAGAACGCGGCGCGCAAATCGCCCGCGCCGAACCGCAGGTCCTGGTCGTACTTGATGCCGTTCTGGCCGTTGAGGTCGATGTGGAAGAGCTTGCCGGCCCACAGCGCCTGGGCGATGCCGTGCGGGAAGTTCAGGCCCGCCATCTGCTCGTGGCCGACCTCGGGGTTGACGCCGTACATCTCCGGGCGCTCCAGGCGCTCGATGAAGGCGAGGGCGTGGCCGACGGTGGGCAGGAGGATGTCGCCGCGGGGCTCGTTCGGCTTGGGCTCGATGGCGAACTTGAGGTCGTAGCCCTGCTCGATGACGTACTCGCCGAGCAGGTCGAACGCCTCCTTCATGCGGTCGAGCGCGGCGCGCACGTCCTTGGCGCCGCCGGACTCGGCGCCCTCACGGCCACCCCAGGCGACGTACGTCTTGGCGCCCAGCTCGGCGGCGAGGTCCATGTTGCGCATGGTCTTGCGGATCGCGTAGCGGCGTACGTCGCGGTCGTTGGCGGTGAAGCCGCCGTCCTTGAAGACGGGGTGCGTGAAGAGGTTGGTCGTGGCCATCGGGACGACCATGCCGGCGGCGTCGAGCGCCTGCCGGAAGCGCTTGATGTGGCCCTCGCGCTCGCTGTCGGAGGAGCCGAAGGGGATCAGGTCGTCGTCGTGGAACGTGACGCCGTGCGCGCCGAGCTCCGACAGCCGCTTGACCGACTCGACCGGGTCGAGCGCGGGCCGGGTGGCGTCGCCGAACGGGTCGCGGCCCTGCCAGCCGACCGTCCAGAGGCCGAAGGTGAACTTGTCGTCGGGGGTGGGCTGGTACGTCATCTTGCGGCTCCCTCGCCGTTCGCGGACATGGCAATGTCGTGTGCCGCCCGCCTATTTCGTCATGGCGCTTTACAAATTAGTATGCGGGCACGCCGCTGGGAAGAGCCATTCCCGGTACCGCCGGAATTTCAGGAGAGCCGCATGTCAGCAGCCGAGGGCCCCGCCGGGCCGTACGTCGTCGGGGTGGACAGCTCGACGCAGTCCACGAAGGCGCTGGTCGTGGACGTCGCCACGGGAGAGGTCGTGGCGAGCGGGCAGGCCCCGCACACGGTCACCTCGGGCGCGGGGCGCGAGAGCGACCCCGAGGAGTGGTACACCGCGCTGCGCACCGCACTCGCCCAGTGCGGTGACGCGGCGCGCCAGGCGTCCGCCGTCTCGGTCGGCGGGCAGCAGCACGGCCTGGTGACGCTCGACGCCCAGGGCCGCCCGGTGCGCCCCGCGCTGCTCTGGAACGACGTGCGCTCCGCGCCGCAGGCCCGCCGCCTCGTGGAGGAGCTGGGCGGCCCGAAGGTGTGGGCGGACCGGTTCGGCTCCGTGCCGGGCGCGTCCTTCACCGTCTCCAAGTGGGCATGGCTGGCCGAGCACGAGCCGGAGGCGGTCCGCGCGACGGCGGCCGTCCGCCTCCCCCACGACTACCTGACGGGCCGCCTCACCGGCGAGGGCACGACGGACCGCGGCGACGCGTCCGGTACGGGATGGTGGGCGTCGGCGACCGAGACGTACGACGAGGAGATCCTCGGCCGGGTCGGACTCGACCCCGCGCTGCTGCCCAGGGTCGTCGGCCCCGGCGAGGTGGCGGGGACGGTCCAGGACGCCGAGCTGCCCTTCTCCAAGGGCACGCTGGTCGCGGCCGGCACCGGCGACAACGCCGCCGCCGCGCTCGGCCTCGGCCTGCACCCCGGCACACCCGTCCTGAGCCTCGGCACGTCCGGCACGGTCTACGCGGTCTCGACCCGCAGGCCGACGGACCCGAGCGGCATCGTCGCCGGGTTCGCCGCGGCCCACGGGGACTGGCTGCCGCTCGCCTGCACCCTGAACTGCACGCTCGCCGTGGACCGGATCGCGGCGCTGCTCGGCCTGGACCGGGAGGCGGTGGAAGGGGGCGGCGAGGCGACGATCCTCCCCTACCTGGACGGCGAACGGACGCCCGATCTCCCCCACGCCTCGGGCCTGCTGACGGGACTGCGCCACGACACGACGGCCGGGCAACTGCTCCAGGCGGCGTACGACGGCGCCGTGCACGCCCTGCTCGGCGCCCTCGACCGCGTCCTGGACGACGACGCCGACCGCTCCACGCCGCTCCTCCTGATCGGCGGCGGCGCGCGCGGCACGGCCTGGCAGCAGACGGTACGCCGCCTCTCCGGCCGCCCCGTCCAGGTCCCCGAGGCCCGCGAACTCGTCGCCCTCGGCGCGGCCGCACAAGCCGCGGCCATCCTGACCGGCGAGAACCCGGCAGCGGTCGCCCGCCGCTGGAACACGGCGCGGGGCCCGGTACTCGACGCGGTCCCCCGGGACGAGGGGGCGCTGGAGCGGATCTCGGGGGTTCTGCGGGGGGCTGCGGGGTTGTTGGAGGGGGAGTGAGGCTGGGAGGGGGCGGGGGTTGCCGGGGCGGTTGGCTTACCGCCCCGGGTGGCAGCCAATCCGACCGGGGGGCGCCGGGCGCGGCGAGGGGGCTGGTTGTCGGGGCGCGGCGCGCGTCCTCTGGTCCGGCTGTGCGTCGTCGCGAGCCGTTCGGCCCTCGTGTGAGTGGCCGGCGTGGCGACCGGTCCGATGCGGTGGCGGGACGCGCGGCGAGGCGTTCGCCCCCGGAGCGGCGCGTGCGTCAGCCGGTCCGGTGTCGTGGCGAATGGGTGCGCGCGCCCAGGCGTCCGCCTCCGCTTCGAATCGGCGCGTGCGTCAGCCGGTTCGCCCGTCCGTCGGCGCACTCATGCAAGGACCGGAGTCGTGCGCGAGCGGCACGGACGCTGTCCGGGCCGCCTGTCGGTCACGGCGCACGCCGTCCGGGCGCCGACCTGCGCGTGGCTCATTTCGTTCACCCTGGGAGCATGACCGCATGACCGCACCATTGCACCGTCCCCGGGCGGGGACACCCGACAACCAGCAGGGCATGCGCCGCCGCAATCTCTCCCGCGTGCTGCACGCCGTCGCCGCCGAGGGCCCGTTGTCGCGGGCCGCGGTGGCGGGGCGGATCGGGCTGACCCGGGCCGCCGTCTCCACCCTGGTCGACGAGCTGATCCGGGCCGGTCTCCTCGAAGAGCTGGGCCCGCAGCGGCCCGGCGGTGTCGGACGGCCCGGATCCGCGCTCGCGGTCAGCGGCCAGGGCCCCGCCGGGCTCGGTGCCGAGGTGGGCGTCGACCACCTCGCGGTGTGCGCGGTGGATCTGCGCGGCGAGGTACGGGCCCGTGCCGAGCTCCGGGTCGGCAACCGGGGGCGCGCGCCCGGCCCCGTACTCGACGACCTCGCCGTGCTGGTGCGGCAGGTGACCGAGGAGGCCGTGGCCGAAGGCTTGCGGCCCGCAGGGCTCTCCGTCGCGGTGCCGGGTCTGGTGGCACGGGGCACGCACACCGTCGTCCGCGCCCCGAACCTGGACTGGCACGACACGGACGTGGCCGCGCTGCTGCCGTGCGAGGTGCCGCTGCGCGTCGACAACGAGGCGAACTTCGGCGCGCTCGCCGAACTCTGGCTCGCCGACGAGTCCCCGGCGGACTTCCTGCACGTGTCGGCGGAGATCGGCATCGGCGCGGCGCTCGTCGTGGACGGCCGGCTCCTGCGCGGCACGCGGGGGTTCGCGGGCGAGCTGGGCCACGTTCCCGTGCGCCCCGACGGTCCGGCCTGCCCGTGCGGCGGGCGCGGCTGCCTCGAACAGTACGCGGGTGAGGAGGCGGTGCTGCGTGCGGCGGGCGTCGAACCGGGCCCGGAACGGGTCTCCCTGCTCGCGGAGCGGGCCGAGGCCGGTGACGAGGCCACCCGGCGCGCCCTGCGGGACGCGGGCACCGCGCTGGGCATCGCGCTGACCGGCGCGGTCAATCTCCTCGACCCGCGCGCCGTGGTCCTCGGCGGCGCGCTCTCCCGTCTCGCCCCCTGGCTGCTCCCCTCCCTGGAGCACGAGCTGACGAACCGCACGGCGACCCCCTCCGACGGCGTCGCCGTCTCCCACCTCGGCCCCGACGGTCCGCTGCTCGGGGCGGCGCATTCGGTGGTACGGGCGGTGCTCGACGATCCGATGGGCGTGGTGCGGGCGGCGTAGTCCCACGACGCGTCGATCGTCAGGGTCGTCAGCGAACCGACCGCCGTCGTCAGCGGGCCGACCGCCGTCCTTGGCGGGCCGACCGCCAAGGCCGCCGACCCCCGGCGGCTGAACCGTCCGGCCCGCCGACGGATCAGCCGCCGGTCCCTGCCCTCGGGCCACCCTTCGAGATCACCGACGGGCCGGACGTCAGCGCGGAAGGCGCGTCGCTCCGCACATTCACCAGAGACGCAACCGTCAGTGGTTCGGACCTCTGACGTGCGGTTGTTCACAACGCGCGGGTTATTCACAGGCGCCCCGCACCCTCTTCCGCCCCAACCGACGGGCCCCGTACCGTACTTCACGCGCGGCGTTCCGGGCGCCCGCGCACGCCGATGCTCAGTCGGCGAAAGGGCGCCGCGCGCGTGGGCGGCGTCCTTGCCGCGCCCCGAGCGCTGATCATCGGTTCCCCCCACGAGAGGCAGGAACGACATGACCGGAGCAAGACACCTCCCCGCTCTCCCCCACCTCCCCCACCTCCCCAGCCGCCGCCGTCTCCTCCAGGCCGGGGCCGCCGTCGCGATCCCCGGCGCGCTCCTGCCCGCCGGCCGGGCGGACGCGCGGGCGCAGGCCGTCGACTACCCGCTCGCGGAGTCCGTCCCCGCCAGCACCTCCAACTACACGGTCTCCAGCCGCCCGTCCTCGTACCGGATCGACCACGTCGTCATCCACGTCACGCAGGAGACGTACGCCGACGCCGTCAAGATTTTCCAGAACCCGGCCAAGCAGGTCTCGACGCACTATCTGGTCCGTTCGGCCGACGGCCACATCGCCCAGTGCGTGCGCGAGAAGAACATCGCCTGGCACGCGGGGAACTGGGACTACAACACGCGCAGCATCGGCATCGAGCACGAGGGCTGGGTCGACAAGCCCGCGTACTTCACCGACGCGATGTACGAGGCGTCGGCGGCGCTGACCGCGTCCGTCTGCGCGCGGTACGGCGTGCCGATGGACCGGGCGCACATCATCGGGCACGTCGAGGTGCCGGGCACCGACCACACGGATCCGGGCCCGTACTGGGACTGGACACGGTACATACGGATGGTCAACTTCGCCTAGGTCCTGTCCTGGGAACGGTCCGACCAGGCCCGGCTTCTTGTCGGCCCGCGTTCGCGGGGCGACGATGTTCCCACCGCATCGCCGTACCGGGAGGCCGACGTGTCCGATCCCTGGGTCGCCCTTGAGCCTGGCGCCGATCCGACCGAGCGGGTCCGGGCGCTGCGCACCGCCCATGACCGGTTCACCGCGGCGGGCACCGTCGTCCGCCCGGTCCGCCCGGTGGTCGCCGACTCGTGGCGCCGTTCGGCGGGCGCGCACGTCAGCCCGGACGCCTCTGCGGCGGT
Source organism: Streptomyces sp. NPDC046939 (assembly GCF_040644575.1). Classification (NCBI taxonomy): domain Bacteria; kingdom Bacillati; phylum Actinomycetota; class Actinomycetes; order Kitasatosporales; family Streptomycetaceae; genus Streptomyces; species Streptomyces sp. NPDC046939. Next base: position 74,573 of record NZ_JBEYWV010000013.1, on the reverse strand, counting down.
GGAGCTGACCGACGGCGACCTGGGCGCGTACCGCGCGGAGCATCCGCTCGCCCGGGTGATGCCGTTGTTCCGCGAGCTGATGGGCACGTTCGCGACGGACGGGGAGCATCTCCTCGCGGTGTGCGACGCGCAGGGCCGGCTGTTGTGGGTCGAGGGCCATCCGTCGACCCGGCGCCGGGCGGGCGGCATGAACTTCGTGCCGGGCGCCCGCTGGTCGGAGTCGGCGGTGGGGACCAACGCGCCGGGGACGGCCGTCGCCGTGGACCGGCCCGTGCAGGTCTTCGCGGCCGAGCACTTCGTCCGCCGGGTGCAGCCGTGGACGTGCGCGGCGGCCCCGGTCCACGATCCGCACACCGGGCGGCTGCTCGGCGCGGTCGACATCACCGGCGGGGACGGGCTCGCGCACCCGCACAGCCTGGCGTTCGTGCAGGCGGTGGCGCGGGCCGCCGAGTCGCAGCTCGCGCTGCTCACCCCCGCGCCCGTGCACCGCCCCGGCCTGCGTCTGTTCGCCCTCGGCCGCGACGAGGCGCTGCTGCTCACGGCGTCCGGCCGCAAGATCCGCCTCAGCCGCCGCCACAGCGAGCTGCTCGTCCTCCTCTCCCGCCACCCCGAGGGCCTGACCGGCGACGAACTCCTGTGCCGTCTGTACGAGCACGAGTCGGTGACCCCGGTGACGTTGCGGGCCGAACTCGCGCGCCTGCGCCGGGTGCTCGGCCCCGACGTGCTGACGTCACGCCCGTACCGTCTGACGGTCCCGGTCGAGTCGGACCTGACGACGGTCGAGCGCCGCCTGGAGACCGGCGCGGTGACGGCGGCGGTGTCCGCGTACCCGGGCCCGTTGCTGCCCGCGTCGCAGGCGCCGGCGGTGGCCCGGCTGCGCCGCGACCTCGCGGACGGGCTGCGCGCGGCCCTGATCGCGCGCGGCGACCCGGACCTCCTCTCGGACTGGGCGCACGCCCCGTGGGGCGAGGACGACCTCGATGTGTGGCAGGCGCTCGCCGCGGTCCGCCCCACCCCGCCGGTCCTGGCCCGGCTCGCGGCGCTCGACGCGGAGCACCGCGCGCCCTGGCGCCCGTACGCAACGTAGCTGCAACGTCCGGATCCCTAGCCTCCACCTCGACGGCCGCCCAACGGCGGGCGGCCCGCACAGGAGAGGCCAGCCAAGATGACCCGTTACTCCGCGCCCGGCACCGAGGGCTCCGTCGTCTCCTACCAGGCCCGCTACGACCATTTCATCGGCGGCGAGTACGTGGAGCCCGCCCGCGGCCGGTACTTCGAGAACCCGAGCCCGGTCAACGGGCAGCCGTTCACGGAGATCGCGCGCGGCACCGAGGAGGACGTCGAGCGCGCCCTCGACGCCGCGCACGCCGCCGCGCCCGCCTGGGGCCGTACCTCCGCCGGGGCGCGCGCCGACCTCCTCAACAAGATCGCCGACCGGATGGAGGCCAACCTCGAACAGCTCGCCGTCGCCGAGAGCTGGGAGAACGGCAAGCCGGTCCGTGAGACGCTCGCCGCCGACATCCCGCTCGCCATCGACCACTTCCGCTACTTCGCGGGCGCGGTCCGGGCGCAGGAGGGCACGCTCTCCGAGCTGGACGACGACACGGTGGCGTACCACTTCCACGAGCCGCTGGGCGTGGTCGCGCAGATCATCCCGTGGAACTTCCCGATCCTGATGGCGACGTGGAAGCTGGCACCGGCGCTCGCGGCGGGCAACGCGGTCGTCATCAAGCCCGCCGAGCAGACCCCGGCCTCGATCCACTTCTGGCTGAGCCTGGTCGCTGACCTGATCCCGCCGGGCGTGGTGAACATCGTCAACGGCTTCGGTGTGGAGGCGGGCAAGCCGCTCGCCTCCAGCCCGCGCGTGGCGAAGGTGGCGTTCACGGGCGAGACGACGACGGGGCGGCTGATCATGCAGTACGCCTCGGAGAACATCAAGCCGGTCACCCTGGAGCTGGGCGGCAAGTCGCCGAACATCTTCTTCGACGACGTCTGGGCGAAGGACGACGACTTCCGCGACAAGGCGCTGGAAGGCTTCACGATGTTCGCCCTGAACCAGGGCGAGGTCTGCACCTGCCCGTCCCGCGCCCTCATCCAGCAGGGCCACTACAGCGAGTTCCTGGAGGCGGCGGTCGCCCGCACCGAGGCCATCAAGCCCGGCCATCCGCTCGACACGGAGACGATGATCGGCGCGCAGGCCTCCAACGACCAGCTCCAGAAGATCCTCTCCTACCTGGACATCGGCCAGCAGGAGGGCGCGAAGGTCCTCACCGGCGGGCAGCGCATCGAGTACGACGGCGAGCTGGCGGGCGGTTACTACGTGCAGCCCACCATCTTCGAGGGCTCCAACCGCATGCGGATCTTCCAGGAGGAGATCTTCGGCCCGGTCGTCTCGGTCGCCTCCTTCGCCGACTACGACGACGCCATCAAGATCGCCAACGACACCCTGTACGGGCTCGGCGCCGGCGTCTGGACCCGTGACATCAACACGGCCTACCGCGCGGGCCGCGCCATCCAGGCGGGCCGCGTCTGGACGAACTGCTACCACGCGTACCCGGCGCACGCGGCGTTCGGCGGCTACAAGCAGTCGGGGATCGGCCGCGAGAACCACAGGATGATGCTGGACCACTACCAGCAGACGAAGAACCTCCTTGTTTCATACAGCCCGAAGAAGCTCGGCTTCTTCTAGAGCCTTCGGGTCGGGCGGCGGTGCGGGTGCCGGGACGGTGCCCGGCAGGTGACGGGGACATCGTGATGGCGGTCGAATCCGTCCGCCATCGCGGCGGTACGGTATGCGGCAGTCGATTGCGTGTTCCGTGATCGCTGACCTACAAGGGGGTTTCATGAAGCACCGCCGCCCGCGCCACCGTCACAGAGCGATCGCCAGAGCGGTCGGTCCGGCGGGTGCGCTGGCCATTGCGCTGGCCGTGGGGACGACGCCGGCGATGGCCGCCGGGAAGACGTCCGACAAGCCCGCGCCGACCGGTCCCCCGGCCGGCCAGCCCGACCCGGCGACGCCCTGGGCGCCCGAGAACGACGAGGCGCCGCAGCACCACAAGCCCGTACAGCCTCAGACGTTCGGGGCCGCCCGCGCGGCCGCGTCCCCGAAGCAGCTCACCATTCCCGCTCCGAGCGGACAGCACAGTGTGGGCATGGTCGGCTTGCACCTCGTCGACAAATCCCGTACGGACCCGTACGTACCGGGCAGTAAGACTCGCGAGCTGATGGTCACGCTCTGGTATCCGGCCGCCTCCACGTCCGGGCACTACAAGGCTCCGTGGCAGTCGTCGCTGGCCGCCGCCCACTTCCTCGGCACGCGCGGGCTGTCGACGCGGCAGGTGACCGTGCCGACGACCGCGGGTCACGTCCTCGCCCCGGTGAAGACCAGCCTCGGCAAGCTGCCCGTCCTGCTGTACTCGACCGGGCTGCACTCGGACCGCGCGATGGGCACCACACTCGCCCAGGATCTCGCCAGCCGTGGCTACCTCGTCGTCACCGTCGACCACACCCACGACGCCAACGAGGTGCAGTTCCCCGGTCAGCGCCTTGAGCTGAACAGGATGCCGTCGGGCGCCCGCTCCGCCGACACGCTCAAGGTGCGCGCGGCGGACATCAAGTTCGTCATCAACGCCCTGTCCACGATCAGTAGCGGGGGCAATCCGGACGCCGGTCGCGCGAAGCTTCCCTCGGGACTGTCGAAGTCGGTGGACACCTCCCGGATCGGGATGTTCGGCTGGTCGCTGGGTGGCGCCGCGGTCACCAACGCCATGCAGCTCGACAAGCGGATCGACGCCGGCGCCAACCTGGACGGCCAGTACTTCGGAACCGCGCCGAGCAAGGACCTGGACCGCCCCTACATGCTGTTCAGCTCCGCCAACCACAACCGCAACAACGACAGCTCGTGGCGCACGATGTGGTCGCACCTGAAGGGCTACCGGGTCGACATCAAGCTCGCCGGCTCGGCACACCTGTCGTTCAGCGACAACGAGTACCTGGTGCCGCAGTGGGCGCCCCTGCTCGGGCTCTCCAAGGCGCAGATCCAGAAGCAGTACGGCACGATCGCCCCGAACCGGGCGGCGAAGGTCCAGCGTGACTACCTCGCCGCCTTCTTCGATCAGCAGCTGCGCAAGAAGCACAGCACTCTGCTCGACAAGCCCAACGCCGCGTATCCGGAGATCTCCTTCGTCCGGTAACGGTTGTCCGAAGGGCCGGGCCGCAGGCGGGTCCGGCCCTTCGGCACGTGCGGCGGCGGTTCCGGCGAGCCGCCGCCGCGCAGCGGTTTGTGTCACGTACGCCACTCGGGGCGCAAATGTGATGATCACGTGATCGCGGGGCGCTAAGGTGATGGCTTTGTCGAACAACTGAGCGCTCGGCGCCTACTCAAGGAAGGACCGCTGCTCTGTCCTCCGCACCCCGGGCGCCGCGCCGGCACCGCACCCGCCGCCGCGCCGACATGCCGATGCTCGGCGGGATACGCCCGCCGGTGGCGGCGGTCGTCGTACTCCTGCTGATGGTCGCCGCCCTGACCGTGATCGGCCTGGAAGGCATTCACACCGCGGGCGTCCCACAGGCCGTTCTGAACGGGGAGCAGCGGATCGCCGCGGACACCGCGCTGTCCCTGCGCACCGCCATCGACGCCGAGGCGGGTGCGGTGCGCCGCAAGGCCGAGGCGTACCCGGCCACGAGCACCTCGACGCCCACGACCGCGCTCAAGGCCCTGACCTCTGCCACCGAGGGCCCCTACGGCCGTGCGCTGCTCGACGCGCGCACCGGGAGACTGCTAGCGACCGGCGGCAAGACCGTGCCGCTGGCCGGGGTGGACGTCGTGAAGACGGCGTCCGGGCACGGGAAGATCCCGCCCCGCCTCGTGACATCGGCCGGCGCACGGCAACTGCTGTACTTCGCCGAGATCACCCTGCCCGCGCGGCAGGACGAACCCGACCAGGACCCGGACGGGCCCGACCGGCAGTGGCTGCTCGTGGTCTGCGAGCCGCTCCCCGCCCTCACGGCGTACGGCGACGGGCGCACCGCCGAGGTGCTCGACGCGAGCGGCACGTCGCTCGCCACCGCGGTCCGTGGCACGGCCTCTCCGGCCGCCGCACGCGGCGATCTGCCCGCTCAGGCGGCGCGCGCGGCGCACAGGTCGGGGCGCGCCACCGACGCCTCGGGAAGCCTGCTGGGCGCCGCCACCGGCGACCGGCGCACCGTGGCCGGCTGGGCCCAGGTCGCCTCGGCGACCGGCCCGGGCGAGACCGACGGCCTGGGTCTTGTGGTGCTCACCTCCCGTGCGGCGCCCACCACGACCACCGCAGCCGCCGACTACTCGGACTTCGCGCTGCGGGCGGCCGGGGCGCTGGCCCTGGTCGCGCTGTTGCTCGGTCTGGCGTTGCACTTCTCCTTCCAGCGGCCTCTGCTGCGGGTGTATCTGTCCGCCGGCCGGCTGGCCCGGGGCGCGACCGGTGCCGGGCCGGCCGCTCGGGAGGAGCTGTCCCGGCCGGTGCCGGTGCACGGTTTCGGGGAACTGGCCCGGATCGGGCGGGTACTGGAGTCGCTGCGCGGGCAACTGCTCGGCGAGAGCGGCCCGCGGGAGTTCCCGGCCCGGCGCGGACCGGGCTACCGGGCGCTGGCCATGGCCGGCGTGGTGGTGGTGGCCTGCTGGTCCGTGCCGATGATCTTCATGCTGAACCGGGCGGACACCGCGACCGCGGTTCCCGCCCAGGTCCTCGCCGACCAGCAGGCGCGCACCGAGATCGCGGCGAACCGCGTCCGGCAGTCCCTCGACCGGTCGTACACGGACCTGAGGGAGGCCGCCGCGAATCTGCCGGGACGCAGCCGGGACGCCCAGGCCGAGATCCTGCGCGCGTCCCTCGCCGACCACAAGCAGTACCGCTCGCTGTACCTCCTGGACCGCTCGGGGGGCATCACCCTGAGGGTCGGCGGCACGCCGCTGCGCACCCTCGTCCATGTGCCCCAGGGCGGTGGGATCACCACGGTCAACACCTCCGGCCGGATCCCGGCGATCGCCGCCTACGCGCAGGTCCGGGCCGCCAAGGGCCAGGCTCCGGCGGCCGGGGTGGTGCTGTTCGGCGAGATCGACGTGAAGGCGCTCAACTCCCTGCTGCCCAGGCCCAAGCTGGGCAGCGTCTGGGTGACGGACCGCGACGACAGGGTCCTCGCGGCGAGCGTGGGGTACCGCGCCTTCCAGTCCCTGCCCGAGTCCGGCCTGACCCGTCTCGCGCGCGCCACCAAGGGCGCCCCGGGGACCACGGGCACCGCCACCTCCGCGGTGCACAGCACGTCCTCCGGCCCCTCGGTCGACGCCGCCGCGCCGCTGGCGCAGAAGGGCCCGACGGCCGGCCTCGGCTGGCACGTGGTGACCGCGGAGCCCGCGGCGGCACTGCAGATCCCCGCGGTCGAGGCCGAACAGCGGACCATGCTCGCGGGCATACTCGGCCTCGCCGTGAGCGTGGCGGGCCTGGGCTGGCTGCACGTCGTGGTGGTCCGGCCGCTGCGCGCGGTCGCCGTGCTCGCCGAGCGGCTCGCCGGCGGGGACCGCCGCACGGTGCTCCACCCGGTCAACCACGACGAGATCGGCTCGGTCACCCGCAATCTGGAACTGGTGCGCCAGGTCCTGGCGGAACAGGACCGGGCGGCCCGAGCGGGCCGGGCCGCCGGGCCCGCCCGGCCCCTGCGCGAGAACACTTTCCAGCGGTAGAAGGACGGAAATCGACGTGCTCTTCCTCTATGTCATCGTCCTGCTCTGTTGCGCCGCTCTGTGGACAGCCGGGATCCTGGAGCAGCGGCGGCACTTCGCCTCGCTGGAGCAGATACCCACGCGGGTGCTGGTCAACGGCATCCGCGGCAAGAGTTCGATCACCCGGCTGTGCGCGGGCGCGCTGCGCGGCGGCGGCCTGGTCACGGTGGCCAAGACCACCGGCACCGCGGCGCGGTTCATCCACCCGGACGCCACCGAGGAGCCGGTGTACCGCAAGTTCGGCATCGCCAACGTCGTCGAGCAGATCGGCATCGTACGGCGGGCGGCGACCTACCGGCCGGACGCGCTGGTGATCGAGTGCATGGCGGTGATGCCCGCCTTGCAGGAGATCAACCAGGAGAAACTGATCCGCTCCACGATCGGCGTGCTGTGCAACGTCCGCGAGGACCATCTGGAGGAGATGGGGCCGACGCTGGACGACGTCGCCCGTTCGCTCTCCCGCTCGATGCCGGTGGGCGGGGTGTGTGTGACGGCGGAGAAGGACCGGCTGCACATCCTCCAGGAGGAGGCCGACAAGCGGAACTGCCGGCTGATCGCGGTCGATCCGGAGTCGGTGACCGACGCCGAACTGCGCGGCTTCAGTTGGTACACCTTCAAGGAGAACGTGGCGATCGCGCTCGCCATCGCCGAACTCCTCGGCGTGGACCGGCAGACGGCGATGCAGGGCATGTGGGACGCGCCGCCCGACCCGGGCGTGCTGTCCGTGGAGCGCTACGTCACCCACGAGGGCAAGCGGCTGCGGTTCGCCAACGTCTTCGCGGCCAACGACCCCGAGTCGACGCTCATGAACGTCAAGCAGCTGGAGGACCTGGGCGCGATCAGGCAGCCGATCGGCGTCGTCATCAACTGCCGCCCGGACCGGGTGGAGCGCAACGGCCAGATGGGCGCGATCGTCTCCGACCTCGGCGCCCAAACGGTGTTCCTGATCGGTCACCCGACCAAGAGCGCCCGCGACGCGATCCCGGCCGGCTTCACCGGGCGGGTGGTGGATCTCGGTGGCGACCGCCGGGACCCCGGGGAGGTGACCGCGTCGATCCTCGCTGAACTCGGCCCGGACTCCTCCCTGGTGGCGATCGGCAACATCCACGGTCAGGGCGAGCTGTTCCTGGAGCGCCTCGCCGAACTGCCCGTGGACGAATCCGAGGACGTGTTCGACGTCGTTCCCGACGGCGACGGTCTGGACCAGGAGACCATGCAGATCGCCCTGCCCCGGCAGCGACTCTCGACGGCCCGGCCGCCCGAGCCGGAGCCGTACAGCTGGGTGGCGCCGCTGGAGACACCGACGTTCACCTTCCGCATCCCGGAGCAGCGCGACCTCGCCCACCGGGCCGCTGGTCGCCAGGACCGGCCCGACGACCGAAGCACCGCGGACACCGCGGACACCGCGGACACCGCGCATCAGACCTACGACACTTCCCAGTTCACGAGGAACCCGTGATCCCCGCCAATCTCGACGCACAGACCGCCGCACTGGGGATCGCCCTCGGGCTGGTCTTCTCGCTCGTCTGCTACCTGACCACCAACCTCAGCCCAGGAGGAATGATCACTCCGGGCTGGATCGCCCTCACCCTCGTCACCGATGTGCGGATGGCGGGGCTGATGGTCCTCGTGGCGGTCGGAACGTACTTCCTGATGAAGCTGGTGCAGCGCACGGTGATCCTCTACGGCAAGCGGCTGTTCGCCGCCGTCGTGCTGTGCGCGGTGCTGATGCAGACCACCGTGATGCTCGCCCTCAACCACGAGTTCCCGCTGCTGTACACGTCACAGACCCTTGGCTTCATCGTCCCGGGCCTGGTCTCCTACCAGATGGCCCGCCAGCCCCTGGCGGCCACGGTCATCTCGACCACCGCGGTGACCCTGGCCACCTACGTGGTGCTCGTCGCCGGTCTGCTGATCGGCGCCCTGCCCACCGGCTGACCTGTTCACCCCTCTCACCTCACAGTCCAGGAGGATCGGCCATGCATTCCGCACCAGGCGGCAGGCCAACCGGCCCCACTCGCCGTACCGTCATCCGGACGATCGCGGGCGTGGCGGCCGCCGGAGCGGCGGGCGGTTATGCCTGGAACCGCCTCGGGTCCGACAGCGACGGTCCGGCGGGCGCGAACTCCGGCCCGAGCGCCGGGGCCGCCGGGACCCACACCTTCGAGCGGCTGTCCGCCCCCGGCCGCACCGTGGTCCGCGCAGGCGACGGCGGCACGCTCGCCACGTTCACCGACGGCGCCCGTACGGCCGTGCTCACCGGCCCCAGCCGCACCTTCAGCGAGCCGCGCACCACCGAGGCCACGGTGACCACCGACGCCTGGGTCCGGCTGCTGCCGCGCCCGTGGCAGCGGGGCACGGAGAAGTCCGCCTGGTTCAAGAGCTGGTTCCGCAAGGCACTCGGCGACAGCAGCCCGGACGTCTTCGCCGTGGCGTTCCAGTACAGCAGCGCCGGAGCGCCCGCCAAGCACAACGCCGACGGCCTGCGTATCGCCGGCACCGCGCACTTCGGCCCGCGCAACGCCGAGGTCGACAACCCGCTGGACTTCGCCTACCACGACGAGAAATCCGACTTCTACGACTACCTGGGGACGGCGTGGACCTTCCCGGACGGCACACGTGTGCAGCCGGAGAAGGCACGCTACGGCTGCGTCGACTGCTCCGGCTTCCAGCGTCTGGTGTGGGGCTACCGCATGGGCATCCCCCTGCACAGCACCAACACCCGGGGCGTCGGCCTGCCGCGCCGCGCCTACGCCATCGCCGCCTACGGTCCCGGCCGTCTGGTGATCCCCCACACGGGACGGGAACAGGCCACCGACTACGGTGTCCTGCAACCCGGCGACCTGGTCTTCTTCGCCATCATCAAGGACCGTCCCGACTTCATCGACCACTGCGGCATCTACATGGGCCTGGACGACCAGGGCCGGCACCGCTTCTACTCCAGCCGCTCCGCCGCCAACGGTCCGACCCTGGGTGACCTGTCGGGCCGCTCACTGCTCGACGGCACCGACTTCTACGCCCGCGGGTTCCGGGCGGCGCGCCGCCTGTGACCCCGGCGCGTTCGCCCGACGCCGCCGCCGCGGTGCCCTGGCCGCGCGTGTGACCCGACCACGCGTGTGATGCCGCCGCCTCAACCGACCCGACCCGCTGACCGAGGACCACTGCCATGACCGCCACACCCGCCGTCCAGCCCACCGGAGCCCGGCGCGGCCGTCGGGCGGCGGCCCACCGCTCCGGACGCCCGGCGGACGCCCCGCGCTGGGAGCGCCCGGCGCTCGCCGCGGTACTGGCCGTCGCCACGGCGCTGTACTCCTGGGGCATCGGGCATGCCGCGCTCCACCCCTTCTACGGCGCGGCGATACGGTCGATGGCCGGCAGCCCGCGAGCGTTCTTCTTCGGTGGGCTCGACTCCTCCGGTTCGATCAGCCTCGACAAGCTGCCCGGCGCCTTCTGGCCCGACGCCGTCTCCGTCTGGCTGTTCGGCCCGCACACCTGGGCGGCCGCGCTTCCGCAGGTCGTCGAAGGCGTGCTCACCGTATGGCTGCTGCACCGGATCGTCCGGGCCTGGGCCGGTCCGTTCGCGGCCCTGACCGCCGCGCTGGCGCTCACCCTCACCCCGGTCACCGTGGCCCTCAACCGCGCCACCATTCCGGACACCGCGCTCACCCTGCTCCTGGTGGCGGCCGCCGGAGCGCTGCAGAAGGCGGTGCGCACCGAGCGGCTGCTGCCGCTGATCACCTGCGGGGTCTGGGTGGGTCTCGCCTTCCAGGCGAAGATGCTGCAGGCGTGGGTGGTGCTGCCGGTCTTCGCCGTCGTGTACCTGTTCGTCGCGCCCGGCACGGCGTCGAAGCGGGCGGTGCGCGTCCTGCTGGCCGGCGCGGTCACGGCCGCGGTCTCCTGCTCCTGGATGCTGATCGCCTGGCTGACCCCGGCGGACGACCACCCGTACTTCGACGGAACGTCCGGCAACGATCCGTTCGCCCTGGTCTTCGGCTACAACGGCCTGAGCCGGTTCGGCAGCGATCCCACCGCGTTCGGCGCCGTCCCGGGCACCGCCGCGAGCCGCACCAGCGGCAACACCGGCTGGGACATGATCATCAACCATACGATCGGACCGCAGATCGCCTGGTTGCTGCCGCTCGCCGTGACCGCCGCGGTCCTGGGCATCGCGCGGCGCGCCCGGCAGCCGCGCACCGATCTGTCGCGCGCGGGGTTCCTGCTGTGGGGTGGCTGGCTGGCCGTGCACATCGTGGTGTTCAGCGTCTCCAACGGCAACCACGCCTACTACACGGCCGTCATCGCCCCGGCGATCGCCGCGCTGACCGGTGGCGGGCTCGCGCTCTTCCGGTCGGAGTACGAGGCGAGGTACGCCACGGAGCAGCAGGCGCAGCAGCCCGCGGCCGACCGGCGCCACCTGGTGCTGCCGGCGGTGATCGCGCTGACGGCGGCCTGGGCGCTGGTCCTGGACTGGCCGACCCGGTTCCTCCCCTGGTTGCTGCCGGTCGCCGTGATGCTCGCGGTCTGCGGCGTGGTGGGCCTGTGCAGCCGCGGACCGCGCACCTCCCCACAGAGGATCCATGCCGCCCTCGCCGCCGGGGTCGCGGCCGTCCTGGTCGTACCGGCGGGCTGGGCCGTCTCCAGCCTGGACCCGCTCTACGCGGGCGCCGCCACCTCGCCGATGGCCGGTCCGGTCGGCAAGTCGTACGAGCAGCATCCCCGGCACGCTCCGCGCAGGAGAGGGCTCGACCGGCCCAGCCCCCGCGACACCGCCCTGCTCGACTACCTCACCGCGCACCGTCACGGCGAGAAGTACCTGCTCGCCACCCAGGCCGCCTACACCGCCGAGCCCCTGCTGCGGGCCCAGTCCGAACCCGTCCTCGTCATGGGCGGCTTCACCGGCCTCACCCCTTTCCCGACCGCGCAGCAGCTCGGCGAACTCGTCTCCACCCGCCAACTGCGTTACGCGATGCTCACCTCCCGGCGCGCCACCACGCCCGCCACCACCTGGGTGAAGTCCCACTGCTCCCGTGTCCGGCCCACCGCCTACGGGGTCCGCACCGACGGCAGCTTCACCCTCTACGACTGCGCGTCCCCGAGGTGAGGCGACGCCCGCCCGGTCGGCGCCCCGGGACGACATCGTCCCGGGGCGCCGCGCACCTGTTCAGCAGCTCAGGTTCGAGCCCGTGGGCACGCCCAGGATCGACGTGAAGCGCTGGTAGGAGGCGATGCGGCTCTGCACCTGCGACGGGTTGCCGCCGTTGCACTCGATGGAGCCGTTGATGCTGCGGATGGTCTCACCGAAGCCGGAGCCGTTGACCATGGCGTTGTGCGGGGTCATCGTGCCGGGGCCGGTCTGGGTGTTCCAGTACCACAGGCCGGTCTTCCAGGCGATCGCCGAGTCGGTCTGGACGAGGTTGGGGTTGTTGAGGAGGTTGATGCCGAGGGCGTCGCCCGCCGCCTTGTAGTTGTAGTTCCAGCTCAGCTGGATCGGACCGCGGCCGTAGTAGGCGGCCTGGCCGGCCGGACAGCCGTAGGACTTGCTCGTGTCGCAGTAGTGCGGGTAGTTGGCGGTGTTCTGCTCGACGATGTGGACGAGCCCGCCGGTCTCGTGGCCGACGTTGGCGAGGAAGGCGGCGGCCTCCTGCTTCCGCACCGTGTCGCTGCCGGTCTTGGCGAAGCCGGGGTAGGCGCTGAGCGCCGCGGTCAGGCCGCTGTAGGTGTAGAAGGAGTTCCGGCTCGGGAACATCTGGTTGAACTGCGCCTCGCTGACGACGAAGGAGCCGTTGCCGGGCGGCGTGGTGCCGCCACCGCCGCAGGCGCCCTGGTCGGCCCAGACATCGGCGGAGCCCGGGGTCTCCCCCTGGGTCCACCACTTGGCCTGCCAGTTGTGGCTGTTGTACGAGGCGGTCATGCCGCCGGTGTAGACGGAGGACGAGTTCCAGGCGCCGACGCAGGCCGCGGCGGCGGAGGCGGTGGAGGTCAGCGGGGCGAGTACGGCGAGCCCGATCGCCGCCGCGAGCGCGGCGAGCAGGGCGACGAACCGTTGTCCGGACACGAGACCACTCCTTCGAGGGGGGGTTGAGTGGGGCCGGGACAGACTCAAGCCAATTGGTCTGGACCTGTCAAGGTCTGGACCAGGAATCCCTTCGGGGGCCTCGGGGCCTACGAGGCGGAGTTGATCGCCCGTGGGACGGGAGTCAGCGGCGGCGTTCGAGTTGGGGGGACTGGAGCAGGCCCCTCAGGGGGTCGGTGCCGTCCCACTCCAGGCGGAGGATCGCCAGGTCGTCGGTGTGGCGGTTGGCGTTGAGCTCGCGGACCCGGGTGATCAGCTCGTCGAGGTGCGCGTCGGTGTCGTCCGCCGGGATGCGGTCCATCAGGCGGATGAGCCCCTCGACGCCGAGGCGCTGGTGCTCCGCCCCCTCGTGACCCTCGACCAGGCCGTCGGTGTAAATCATCAGTGCCCCGCGCTCGGGCAGGACGAGTTCGCTGGCGTGCCAGTTGGCGTAGCCGGGCGCGATGCCGAGGGCGATGCCATGCCGGGCCGGCACCTCGCGCGTCCGGCCGTTCGTGGTGAGCAGTGGGGCGTGGTGGCCCGCGAGGTAGAGCGTGGCGCGGCCCTCGGCGGGGTCGATGCAGGCCAGGGTGACGGTCGCGAACAGGTCGCTCTGCGTGCGCTCGGCGACGAGCATCCGCTCCAGGAGCAGCAGCAGGTCCTCGGCGCGGTGGCCGCCGAGGGTGAGGGAGCGCCAGGCTATGCGCAGGCACACGCCGAGCGCGGCGGCGTCGGGGCCGTGCCCGCTGACGTCGCCGACGATGGCGTGCAGTTGTCCGTCCGGCGTCTCGACGACGTCGAGGAAGTCGCCGCCCAGCAAGGCCCGCTCACGGCCCGGCAGATAGCGGCTCGTGGTACGGATGCTGGAGGCGGAGATCATCGGCTGGGGCAGCAGGCCCCGCTCCAGGCGGGCGTTCTCCTCGGCCCGCAGCTGTCCGGCCCGGATGTCGGCGCTGGTGCGCTCGGCCTGCTTGCGGTGGACGGCGTAGCGCACGGCGCGGTGCAGCAGGTCCGGCTCCACCTGGCCCTTGACGAGGTAGTCCTGGGCACCGGCGGCGACGGCCTCGCCGCCCGCCTTGGACTCGGCGAGCCCGGTCAGGACGATGATCGCCGCGTCGGGCGCGATCTCCTGGACGGCGGCGACCGCGCCGATGCCGCTGGCGTCGGGCAGGTGCAGGTCGAGCAGGATGCAGTCGGCGGAGTGCACGGTCGGCTCGGTGCGGACGGCGCCGAGCGAGGTGCACCGGACCAGGGAGTGGCGCAGTCCCGTGTCGATGAGCAGCTCCTCCACGAGGAGGGCGTCGCCGTCGTCGTCCTCGACGAGGAGGATGCGGACGTGCTGCTGCTCGGCTGCGGGGGCGTTCATCGCGCGGCCGCGCCCTCGACGGCGTCGGCCTCGTCCCGCGGGGCCGGGTCGGTCGCGGCGAGCGTGAAGACGATGCGGGTGCCGGGCGTGTGGTCCGGGTCGATGCCGATGGTGCCGCCGTGGAACTCGGTGATCTTCTTGCACATGGCGAGGCCGATGCCGCTTCCCGGATAGGCGTCCTTGGTGTGCAGACGCTGGAAGATCACGAACACCTTCTCCGCGAACTCGGGGGCGATCCCGATGCCGTTGTCGCTGACCGCGAAGCGCCACAGAGCGCCGTCGCGGGCCGCCTCGATCCTGATCTCGGGCGCGCGGTCGGCGTGCCGGAACTTCACGGCGTTGGCTATGAGGTTCTGCCACAGGATGCCGAGCTGGGTGGCGTCGCCGGTGACGGTGGGCAGCGGGTCGTGGACGATCCGGGCCCCGGACTCCTCGATGGAGACGCTGAGCGCGTCGAGCGTCTGGCCGACGACGTCCTCCAGGTCGACCTCGCGGTGGTCGTTGTGGACGCGGCCGACGCGCGAGAACTCCAGGAGGTCGTTGATGAGCTTCTGCATGCGGTTCGCGCCGTCCACCGCGAAGGCGATGTACTGGTCGGCCCGCTCGTCGAGCTGACCGGCGTAGCGGCGCTGGAGGAGCTGGCTGAAGCTGGAGACCTTGCGCAGGGGTTCTTGCAGGTCGTGCGAGGCGACGTAGGCGAACTGCTCCAGCTCGGAGTTGGAGCGGCGCAGGTCCGCCGCCTGTTCGTCGAGGCGGTGGCGGGCCTCCTCGGTGAACGCCAGTTCGTCCAGGAGGCGGCGGCGCATGGCGTCCATGTCCGCGCCGAGGCGGCGCAGGTCCGCGGGCCCGGTGGCGACGACGGGGTGCTCGAAGTTGCCGCTGGAGACCGCGCGCGCGTCGGCGCCGAGCCGTGCGAGGGGGTCGGTGACGCCCCGCCGGAGCCCTTCGAAGATGAGGACCGTGAGGAGCAGGATCACGGCGGCGATGCTGACGAGGATGGCGTCGCGCAACCGGGTCGCGGCGCGCAGGTCGTCCAGGGCCGCCTCGCGGGCGACACGCTGGTGCTCCTGCTGGGCGACCATCGCCTTGCGCAGCGCGTCGAAGGAGGTCTTGCCCTCGTTGGTGCGCCGGGTGGCGGACTCCACCGGCTCGCCCGCGGGGGCGTCGGCGATGGGTTCGGCGAAGGAGCGCTGCCAGGCGCCCGCCTTGGCGAGCACGTGGTCGAGGTCGGCCCGGCCCTGACTGTCGTCCGCGACCAGCTCGCGCAGCTCGGTCACGGCGGCCCGCTCGTCGCTCCGGCCCTCCTTGTAGGGGGCCAGGAACGAGCGCTCGCCGGTGAGTCCGTAGCCGCGTACGCCGGTCTCCTGGTTGACCAGGGCCGCCTCCAGCCGCACCGACCAGGACAGGGCGGGGCTGCGCTTGTCGACGAGTTCGTCGGTGAGGGCGGACGTCCGGTTCAGGGCCCACAGGCCGAGGCCGCCGAGGACGGCGAGCACGACGAGGGCCAGGGTGGCGCTCACCCGCAGCCAGCGGCTGGTGGTCCACGACGCACGGGACGGCACGGGGTGTGCCTCGCGGGAGGCCGCCGGGGACGCGCCCGCGTGAGCGGTCTCGGAACGTCGGCTCTTGACGTCGGTCGCCATTCCGGGGCGCTCCTCGGGGTCAGTCAGGTCCGCCTTACTGTGCAGGCGGCGTGCATACTGTAACCGCAATCCGACAAGTCATGTTGTCGGACCGGCAGCAGTTTCCCTAAGGTGGGCGGCATGCCTGGCAAGCATTTCTCGCTGCGCGCGACGGAGGAGGAGATCGCCGAGCTGACCAGCGGCGCACTCGACGACGTCGTCCGACGGCTCGCCACTCACACCCTCGACCCCCGTCCCACCGACGATGGCCAGGTCACCGCGCAGTCGCAGGCATTGATGCGGCTGTACATGATCCTCCAGTTGCGCGGCGCGCTGGATCGCCTGGAGTACCAGGCGGCCCAGGAAGCGGTCGCGGCAGGGGCCGGTTACCCCCAGCTCGGCCGGGTACTCAACATCACCCGGCAGGGAGCCAGGAACCGCTGGCCGGACCTGATCACCCACCCGTCCCACACCGCAACCCCTTCCAACCCGCCCCGGAGCCCATGAGATGACCACGCCGCCCCGTGCCTACGACGTCCTCCTCGTCGAGGACGACCTCGCCGACGCCATGCTGGTACAGGACGCGCTGACCGCGCGCGGCGCCCGTAACCTGACCCAGGTCGAGGACGGGATCGCGGCTCTGGAGTACCTGCGGGCCCCGCAGTCCACGCGCCCCGACCTGATCGTCCTCGACCTGAACATGCCGCGGATGAACGGACGGGAGCTGCTCGCCGTCCTGAAGAGTGACGAGGAACTGCGCACGATCCCGGTCGTGGTCCTCACCACGTCGGCCGCGCCGGACGACGTGACGGGGGCGTACCGCCAGTACGCCAACGCCTACGTCACCAAGCCGGTCAACCTGGACGACTTCGAGCAGGCGGTCCAGAGCATCGACGCGTTCTACCTGGACACGACGACGCAGCTCCCCCGCTCCTGAACGCTTGGAGGAATCCCGTGGGTGCTCCGGACGCATCCGACACGGAGCGCTTCACGTGCGCGCAGGCGCGGACCGACACGAGTGAGGCCGTGCTCCCCCTCTGCGCCGGCCTGGCCGAGCCGCTGGGCCGCCGGCTGCACGAGGACGCGCTCCTGATCGCCAGCGAGCTCGCCTCGAACGCGCTGCGGCACGGCGGCGGCCTCGTCCGCTTCGCCGCCCGCGCGCACGACGGCGCGCTGGTGATCGAGGTCGAGGACGCGAGTCCCGAGGAGCCGCTGCTGCGGCCGCACGACCCGACCGTCCCCGGCGGCTTCGGCTGGCTGATGGTGAACAACCTGGCGCGCTCCGTCACCGTGGAGCCGCACGGCCAGGGCAAGACGGTCCGCGCCGTCCTCGACCCGGCCTCCTACCGCTGACCGGTCGCGCGGCGAGCAGTTGCCGCGCGACCGCTCGCTCTCAGGCCGACGTCTTCTCGCGCGCGTCCCGGCGCGCGTCCCGGTCCTCCGTGTCGTCCGCCGTCGAGCCCGACTGACCGACGCCGGGCGCGTCCGCCGGGAGCTGCGACAGCGGGCCACGCGTGTACTGGGCGGCGACCAGAGCGGCCGCCTCCTCCTTGGTGCCGACCGAGGGCGGGGAGCCCTCCAGGGGCTGGCGGGCGGTCTCCTTGATGAAGAGGACAGCCACCGCGCCGATCACCGCGGCGAGCATGATGTAGAACGCCGGCATCAGGTTGTTGCCGGTGGCGCTGGTCAGGCCCTCCATGACCAGGGGCGTGGTGCCGCCGAAGAGGGAGCCGGCGACGTTGAAGGAGATCGCCAGCGCCGAGTAGCGCACCTCCGTCGGGAACAGCGCCGGCAGGACCGCGGACATCGTCGCGAGGAATGACAGCAGGCACAGGCCGAGCAGCAGCAGACCGGCGTAGACCGCGACGTGGCCGCCCGCGCGGAGCAGCAGGAACGCCGGGACGGTCAGGACCACGAAGCCGGTCATGCCCGCCAGCAGGATCGGCTTGCGGCCGACGCGGTCGGAGAGCGTGCCGAGCGGGTGCACCAGGCACATCAGCACGATCATGACGATGACCAGGGCGACGAGACCCGCGGTGGAGCCGTAGTCCAGCTCGTCGGTCAGGTACGTCGGCATGTACGAGAGCAGGCCGTAGTCGGCGATGTCGTAGGCGGCGACCAGGATCATGCACAGCAGCAGGGCGCGCCAGTGGTCGCGGAAGAAGGGGCCGAAGCGGAACTTCGGGCGGTCGGCGCCCTGTTCCTGCTCGCGCTCCAGCTCCTGGTAGGCGGGGGTGTCCTCCAGCTTGAGCCGCATGTACAGGCCGATCAGGCCGAGCGGCCCCGCGACGAGGAACGGCACGCGCCAGCCCCAGGAGGTCATGGTGGCGTCGTCCAGGAAGGTCGTCAGGATGGTGACGAGCCCGGCCGCGCCCACGTAGCCGGCGAGGGTGCCGAACTCCAGGTAGCTGCCGAAGAAGCCGCGCTTCTTGTCGGGCGCGTACTCGGCGATGAAGGTGGCGGCGCCGCCGTACTCACCGCCGGTCGAGAAGCCCTGGATGACGCGGAACAGCAGGAGCAGGGCCGGGGCCCAGATGCCGATGGCGGCGTAACTGGGCACCAGGCCGATGCCGAAGGTGCCCAGCGCCATCATGATCATGGTGAGGGACAGCACCTTCTTGCGGCCGATGCGGTCGCCGAGCGGACCGAAGACGAACCCGCCGATGGGCCGCAGCAGGAAGGCCGCGGCGAAGGCGCCGAAGGAGGCGAGGGTCTGCGCCGTCGGGTTGCCGGACGGGAAGAAGACCTTGCCGAGGGTGACGGCCATGTAGGAGTAGATGCCGAAGTCGAACCACTCCATGGCGTTGCCGAGCATCGCGGCCTTCACCGCGCGCCGTACCGTCGGCTCCTCGGTCACCGTGATGTCGCTCTGGCGCAGCTTGGGGTTGCGCCGCCGCTCGATCACCCGGAAGAGGCCGCGGTGGCGGCGTACCGCCTCCGGGTCCCACTCCGGCTCGCTCTCGCTCGCCGCCTGCGTCGTCTCTGCGCTCACGGACGGTAGTCCTTCCTCCGGCCACCCGCCGGACCGTCGACTCTCCTCGAACGACGACGCGCCTCCCGACGGGGAGACGCATCATCGTCCGAGCAGGAAGGCGATCGCCCTCAGGCGACCCGCTTGCCCACTGATCGCCTTTCCATGCAGGTCAGACGCGATGCCGCGGTGTTGTCCCGGTCATGCGGACATCGTCGCCCCGGTCGGCGGCGCGGGCAACCGAAGGGGCGGTGCGCGGGAGGGGCCGAGGAGGTGTCAGGCCGGGAGGCCGGTGCGGCGCACGCACTCGTCGACCACGTCGCGCAGGCTGCCCGTGCGGGCGAACACCTCGCGCTGGACGCGGCTGCCGTTGCCGTCGCGCAGGACGCGGTCGAGGCGCATGCGCGCGTCGTCGTAGTCACCGGCGTCCTCGAGGGCCGGCCGCACGTGCTCGAACAGCGCCTCCACCGCGGTGACCGCAGGGACGGGGCGCATGTCGACGGGGTGCACGAGCTCGTCGTCGAGGCCGGAGCGGCTCGCGCGCCAGTTGGCGAGGCGGAGCAGGGCCACCGGGTGCGCGGCCGGGGGCTTGCCGGCCCGCCACTCGCGGGCCGCCGTCTCGACCAGGCCGCGTACGAGCATGGCGTGCAGCACCGTCATGGACGGTTCGAGGCAGACGTCGGCCACCCGGACCTCGACGGTCGGGTGGTTGGCGGAGATCCGGGCGTCGAAGTAGATCATGCCGTTGTCGAGGAGGGCGCCGGTGGAGACCATGGCGTCGACCTGGCGGTGGTAGTCGTCGGCGTCCTTGAACAGCTCCACCGGTCCGGCGGACGGCCAGCGGCCCCAGACCCGGCTGCGGTAGCTGCTGTAGCGGGAGTCCTTGCCCTGCCAGAACGGGGAGTTGGCGCTCAGGGCGACGAGGACGGAGAGCCAGGGCCTGATGCGGTTGAGCACCGCCACGCCTTCCTCGTCGGACTCGACGTGGACGTGGACGTGGCAGCCGCAGGTGAGCTGCTCCTGGGTGGTGAGGCCGAACTGCTCCTCGAGCCACTGGTAGCGCTCGCCGCTGCCGACGGTCGGGCTGACCGGGAGCGGTGAGGTGGCGAGGGCGGCGATGGTGGCGCCGAGGGTCTCCGCGTGGCGGGCGGCCTGCTCGCGCCAGCGGACGATCTCCTGGGCGAGGTCCGGCATCTTCTCGTGCGGGCTGGTGGCGAACTCCAGTTGCTGGCGGTGGAGTTCGGCCTCGAATGCCTCGCTGTCGCCCTGTCCGCCGCGCGCGGCCCGCGCCAGGACGGCGTGCGAGAGGGCTCGTGCCTCACCGCTCTCGCCGTCGACGAGCAGCAGCTCCTCTTCGACCCCGACACTGCGCATCCGTACCGTCCCCAATGTTGTGAGTGAGCAAATGAACGATCCGTTGTAGCAAACGGACCGGAACTCAGGAGTCCGCCGCCACCGGCGAGTCGGTCCTGTCGGCCACCGAGCCCCGCGTCGCCGACTTCGGCACGGGCCGGTCGTGGCGCAGCGCGCTCCAGACCCGCCGCGCGGCCTTGTCGAGCGGCAGCACCCGTCCGGGGCCCTGCGCGTCGTAGGTGACCGGCAGCGTGATCATGTCCGTGTTCTCCGGACTGATGCCCTTCAAGTCCTTGCCCAAGCCGAGCAGTTTGTCGGTGGAGGCCAGACCGGAGTCGGCGCTGACGGTCTTGGTGGCGGTGTCGGCGAGGTCGTAGGCCTTGGCGGGGTGGCTGAGTGGGTCGACGGTGTTCACGCGGTGGATCAGCGCCTTGACGAACGCCTGCTGGAGCTGGATGCGGCCCAGGTCGCTGCCGTCGGCGACGTGGTGCCGGGTGCGGACGAGCTGGAGGGCCTGCTCGCCCTTGAGGGTGTGCCGGCCCGCGGGCAGGTCGAGGCCGCTGCCGGGGTCGTCGATGGCCTTGCGGGTGGTGATGTCCACGCCGCCGAGTTCGTCGATGAGCTTGCGGAAGCCCTTGAAGTCGACTTCCAGGTAGTGGTCCATGCGGACGCCGGACATCTTCTCGACCGTCTTCACGGTGCAGGCGGGGCCGCCGACCTCGTAGGACGTGTTGAACATGGCCTCGTGCGCGGCGGGCGCGCTGCCGCCGTCCTCGGTCGCGCACCGCGGCCGTTCGACCAGTGTGTCGCGCGGGATGCTGACGACCGTGGCCTTCTTGTGGTCCCTGCTGACGTGCAGCACCATCGCCGTGTCGGCGCGGGCCCCGGCGATGCCGCGGCCGTACTCGCCGTGGGTGCCTGCCCGGGAGTCCGAGCCGAGCAGGAGGATGTTCATCGCGCCGTTGTGCTGGGCGCCGGGCCGGTCTTCGCCGAGGACGGCGTCCACGTCCGTGCCCTCGATGTTGCCGTTGAGGTGCTGCCAGGCGTACGCGGTGCCGCCCGCTCCGGCCAGGACCAGGCCCAGGGCGCCCCACGCGGTCCAGCGCAGGATCTTCTTCCGCCTCGTCCTCGTGCTGTCGTGCTGCGGCATGCGCTCCCCTTCGTCGTCGGGCCGTGTACCCGGTTTCGTCGGTTTGCTGCTCAGTAAGCCGAGTTCACATTGTCGATGGAGCCGTAGCGGTGGGCGGCGTAGTTGGCGGCCGCGGTGATGTTGGCGACCGGGTCGGTCAGGCTGTCCTTGGTGCCCTCGACGTGGAAGCGGTCGAAGGTGGGCTGGATGACCTGGAGCAGACCCTTGGAGGGGATGCCGTTGCGGGCGTTGATGTCCCAGTCGTTCACGGCGTTCGGGTTGCCGGAGGACTCGCGCATGATGTTGCGGTGCAGGCCCTCGTAGGAGCCGGGGATGCCCTTGGCCTTCATGATGGCGAGGGCCTCGCGGATCCAGCCGTCGAGGTTGTCCGGGTAGCTCACCGCGGCGGCCGCGGTCTTGGCGGGGGCCTTGGTGGCGGGCTTCGCGGGGGCGGCGGGCTTCGCGGCGGTCGTGACCGGGGTGGTCGTCTTGGCGCTCGGCGCGGCGGCGAACGCGGCGGCGTTCGCGGTCGAGGGGACCAGCGTGAGGGCGGCGGCGACGGCACCGGCGACGGCTATGCCGGAGAAGGAGAGCTTGCGCAGGCGCAGGGTGCTCTCGGTGCGGTCGGCGGCGTTGCGGTCGGTGCTGGTCTGCGTCAGGGCGATCGACATGCGGGGGTGACTCTCCAATGCGTGCTGTGGTGAGGGGCCCGGCGCGGTGTCGGCGACCGGAACGTTCACCAGGTTTAGGGACGCCTGGAGAGAGATGCAAGATTGTGACGTACTACGCCATTACGGAGAAAAGTCCGATTCGATCACCCAGGGGGGTTTGCGACCGCTCAAGCATCGCGAATCGGGCATTTATGGCACTACTACCCTCTTTCGCATGTGATCTGGCTCCTATGGGTGGGGTCACGGAAAACGCGCGGAAAACGCACGCGAAAAGGCCCGGTCCGAGGGGACCGGGCCTGGGCGGAAGCGGATGTGTCAGCCGTTGAACGTGTCCGGGTCGGGGCCCGTGCGCTCGTCGCGGTTCAGGGCGGAGATCGTGCCCATGTCGGCCTCGCTCAGCTCGAAGTCGAAGAGGTCGAAGTTCTCCTCGATCCTCTTCCGGGTCGAGGACTTCGGGAACACGATGTCCCCGCGCTGGAGGTGCCAGCGCAGCGTCACCTGGGCGGGCGTCTTGCCCACCGCCTGCGCGATGCGGTTGATCGCGGGATCGTCGAGGACCTTGCCCTGCGCGATGGGCGACCAGGCCTCGGTGGCGATGTGGTGCTCGGCGCCGAAGGCGCGGGCGTCGTCGTTGGTGAGGTAGGGGTGGACCTCGATCTGGTTGACCGCGGGCACCACCTCGGTCTCGCCCAGGAGGCGGCGCAGATGGTGCGGCTGGAAGTTGGAGACGCCGATGGCCTTGGCGCGGCCGGAGCGGTAGATCTCCTCCAGCGCCTTCCACGTCTCGACGAAGTCGCCCCTGCCGGGCAGCGGCCAGTGGATGAGGAAGAGGTCCAGGTGATCCAGGCCCAGCTCGTCCATGGTGGTGTCGAAGGCCCGCAGCGCGTCGTCACGGGCGTGCGCGCCGTTGTTGAGCTTGCTGGTCACGAAGATGTCGGCGCGGTCGAGACCGGAGTCGCGGACCGCCTCGCCGACGCCCTTCTCGTTGCCGTACATCTCCGCCGTGTCGATGTGCCGGTACCCGGCCTCCAGGGCGGCCAGCGTCGTCTCCCGGGTCTCCTCCGGCGGGATCTGGAAGGTGCCGAAGCCGAGCTGGGGGATCTGGACGCCGTTGTTGAGCGCGATGGTGGGGACTGCGGTCACAGTGGTTCTCCTGACTCGTGAGTAGAAGGGGTACGGGTACGGGGCCGGGTCTCAGCCCGCGATGCCGCTCAGCTCCGCGTCCGGCGGCAGGACGCGCACCAGCTTGCGGTTGACGAACTCCCGCATGCCGAGCTTCGACAGCTCCCGGCCGTAGCCCGAGCTCTTGATGCCGCCGAACGGCAGGTCGGGCTGGGTGGAGGTGGGGTGGTTGACCCAGACCATGCCGGTCTCCACCCGCTCCGCGACCCGGCGCCCGCGGTCCACGTCGGCGCAGAACACCGAGCCACCGAGGCCGTACCGGCTGTCATTGGCGAGCGCCACGGCCTCGTCCTCGTCGGCGACGCGGTACACCACGGCGGCGGGGCCGAACAGCTCCTCGCCGTAGGCGCGCATGCCCGGCTTCACACCGGTGAGGATCGTCGGCTCGACGAAGGCACCGGGCCGGTCGATGCGGTGGCCGCCGGTGACCAGCTCCGCGCCCTGCTCGACCGTCTCGCGGATCTGGTCGGCCAGCTCTGCGGCGGCCTTCTCCGAGGAGAGCGGGCCGAGGGTGGTCGACTCGTCGAGCGGGTCGCCGGGGCGCAGCTCCTCGAAGGCGCGGCGCAGCCCGTCGACGAAGTCGTCGTAGACCTCGTCGAGGACGATGAACCGCTTGGAGGCGACGCAGCTCTGGCCGGTGTTCGCCATCCGGCCCGCGACGGCGGCGCCGATGGTGCGCTCCAGGTTCTCGCCGTCGAGGACGATGAAGACGTCGCTGCCGCCCAGCTCCAGGAGGCTCGGCTTCATGTTCCGTCCGGCGCGCTCGGCGACCTGGGCGCCCGCGCGCTCGCTGCCGGTCAGGGAGGCGCCGCGCACCACGGGGCTGTCGATGATCCGCTCGATGTCCTCGTGGCTCACGAAGAGGTTCGTGTAGACGCCTTCGGGGGCTCCGGCGTCGCGGAACAGCGACTCCAGAGCGAGGGCGGACTGCGCGCAGATGCCGGCGTGCTTGACCAGGACGGTGTTGCCGAGCACCAGGTTCGGGCCCGCGAAGCGGACCACCTGGTAGAGCGGGAAGTTCCACGGCATGACGCCGAGCAGGGTGCCGAGCGGCTCGTTGACGAGGTATGCCTCGCCGTCCCGCACGTCCAGGGGCTCGGGGGCCGTGAACGCGGGCCCGTGCTCGGCGTAGTACTCCAGGATGGACGCGGCGAGATCGACCTCGCCGCGCGCCTCCGCGATGAGCTTGCCCATCTCCGTGGTGATGGTCCGCGCGAGGTCCTCCTTGCGCTCCCGCATCAGTGCGGCCGCGCGGCCGACGACGGCGGCGCGCTCCTTCACGGGCCGCGCGCGCCAGCTCTCGAAGGCGTGCCCCGCGGTCTCCAGCGCGGCGTCCACCTGGGCGCCCTCTAGGGCCGGGAACTCCGCGAGGGTCTCCCCCGTGTACGGGTTGACCGTCGCGAACGAGCTCTTCCGCTGGTCCGACATGAGAAACATCTCCAGAACGACTGCTGAGGGCGTTCGACGGAACGTGTCGTTCCGTCTCCTTCACAGAGGTCGGAGTACCCGGGCGCCCGGGGCGGAAACAGGACAAACGTCCCTGTCGGGCTCCGGTGGGGCGTGTGGCTCTACGGCGTGATGCACTCGGGGTCCGCGAGGATGTCCTCGGCGACGTCCGGCAGCGAGCGGCCGGAGCCGAAGGCGTGGGCCCGCATCCGGGTCAGCGCCTCGTCGGCCGTGATGTCCAGCTCACCGGCGAGGAGGCCGACGGCGGCGTGGGTGGGGCCCCAGTAGGAGTCCATGATGTCCTCGGGCTCCCACATCGGCAGGCCGCCCTGGTCCACGGTCTCCTGGTAGGAGTGGAGCAGTTCCCGGCTCGCGGCGCGGGCGGCGATGACACCGGCCCGGACGGTCTCCGGGTCCGGGTCATGAGGGTCGCGGCACAGCACGTCGACCGCGCCGAGGGTGCGATGGGCGTCGAGCCGCAGGGGAAAGGCGTAGATCGCGCCGACGTCGCCGAGCTGTTCCTGGGCGCAGGAGCCGAAGACGGGCCAGCCCGTCAGCTCGGTGTGCAGATCCCCGACCACGACCTTGTCGCCGGTCCGCGCGGCCGTCACGCAGGGCCCTTCGCCGAGGCCGAACTGGAGCTTCTCCAGGCGCAGCGCCGCGTCACTGGTCGCGCAGAGCAGTTGGCGGTGCGGGGTGTCCGTGAACAGCGAGAGCGTCCCGGCCTCCATCGACACGCTCTCCCTGATGGCCTCGCACAGGCGCCGGGGCAGCCGCGCCGGGTCGCCCTCGGCGGCCTCCCGTACCGACCGCTCCACAGCGATGCGGTCCACCATGGTGTCCCTCCTGCCTCGTTCGTCCTGCTCCCGGACTGGTCGGGTGTCCCACTGAACTCCGGGCAAACAGGGCAGGACAGCGGGGCGCACGCGAAAGTCCCGGGTCCGGCGTGGTGCCGTACCCGGGACTGCGTCGCGCGCTTTCTCCGCCTCGCGGGAATGCCTTTCCTACTTCTTACCGAAGGCGCTGTCGTCCAGCTCACGCAGGAGTTCGGCGGTGTCCGCGTAGACCGCCTCGGCGCCGGCCTTCTCCAGCTCCGCCCGGCTGATCCCGCCGCTGAGGACGCCGAGGGGGACGACGCCCGCGGCCCGCGCCGCCTTCATGTCCCACACCGAGTCGCCGACGAAGACACTGTCCTCCGCCTTCGCGCCGACGAGGTCGAGTGCGTGCTGGACCGGTTCGGGGGCGGGTTTGCCCTCCTCCACGTCGTCGGAGCTGGCCGTCGCGTCGATCGCGTCGTCCGCGTCGATCGCCGCGCGCAGCGCTTCGAGTTCGGAGCCCTCGGCGGAGGTGGCGAGCACGACCGACCAGCCGTCGGCGTGCAGACGCCGCAGCAGATCCGCGGCGCCCTGGACGGGGGCGAGGCGCTCGAACCAGGTGGCGTACAGCGTCTTGTGCGCGGCACTCAGTGAGGCGTCCTCTTCGGTGTCCCGGTCCTTGCCGAGCAGGTGGTCGAGGAGGTCGGAGGAGCCGAGGCCGATGGCGCCGTGCACCGCGGCCATCGGCACCCGGTGGCCTGCCTGCCGCAGCGCCTCCCACCAGCACACGGTGTGCAGATGGGTGGTGTCGGCGAGGGTGCCGTCCACGTCGAAGACGGCGGCGCGTGCACTCACGGGGGCTCCTTCCGGGGCAAAGGCTGATGGGCTGGTCAGGCGGCGGTGAGGGTCTCGCCGATGCCGCCCACGAAGTCGTCGAGGTCCTTCGGCGTCCGCGAGGTGATCAGCGTGAAGCCGGACGCGGTGCACCGGACGACGGGCTCGTCGACCCAGGCCTTGGCGCCCGCGTTCTTGATGTCCGTCTTGAGCGACGGGTAGGACGTGAGCGTCTTGCCGTCGAGGACGTCCGCCTCCACCAGGAGCCAGGGGCCGTGGCAGATCGCGGCGATCGGGCGCCCGGAGGCGACGAACGCCTTGGCCGTGGCGACCGCCTTCTCGTCGAGCCGCAGCGTGTCGGCGTTGAGCGTGCCGCCGGGCAGCAGAAGCAGGTCGTACCCGTCCGCGTCGACCGCTTCGATGGTGGTGTCCGGGTCCACGTTCTGGCCCGGGTCCTTGTCCCCGACGAGCGTCTGCACGGCGTCCGAGGACTGGGCGGCGATGGTGACGTCCGCGCCCTGCTCCTTCAGCTTCTTGACCGGGACGACCAGTTCGTCCTGCTCCACGCCGTAGTTGGTGACGAGAGCGAGGACACGACGGCCGTTCAGCGACGTTTCCACCATGATGGTGCGCCTCTCTGTGTGGGGGTTGCTTTGTCCCTTTCGGGTCTCCCTATGGAGTGACCGTTGCGGCCCCGGTCATTCCTCCCAATTTTCGACCGTTTTGTTCGTGTTTTCTTGCCCCGGCTCTCCGGGGGACGGCAGCGGGACGCGCAGGGCGCTCTCGCCCTCGCGCCAGCGCGACAGCAGGTGCGCGCCCAGGCGGTCCTCCAGGAAGCCGGTGGCGGTGACGCCGAAGGCCACGTCCTCGTCGAGGCCGGGCTCGGCCTCCAGCAGTCCGCCGACCACCTCGCGCCGCACGATCTGCTCGTGCACGGCGTCCGCCTCGACGTGCTCGTCGTAGAACCGCTGCGCGGCCGGGCCCGCTCCCAGGCGCCGGAGCGCTTCCGCGAGGCGGCGCGAGCCCGGCGAGGAGGTGATCTCGACGGTCGCGAAGTGGCCGACCAGGGCGCCGCGCAGACTGCGGTGCAGGCCGAACAGCGACATCAGGTTGACCGTGGCGAGGGCCTCCGCGGGGGCCGCTTCGAGGTAGCGGCCGTACGTGGTGTCCAGGCCGAGATCGGCCATCAAGGCGGCGAAGAGACCGGCGTGGATCTCGTCCGCGCGGCCCCCGCCGAACTCGTCGAACTCGATCGCCACCATCGCCGCCTTCGCCCGGCCGTGCAGGCGGGGGATGACCCAGGCGTGCGGGTCCGCCTCCTTCAGGTGGTACAGCGAGCGCAGCGCGGCGTACTCGCGGAACTGCCACAGCTCGCCGTCGCGCTGGAGGTGGTGGCTGACACTGGCGTCGTCGAACCCGGCGGGCTCGATCTGCAGCGCGGCCAGGGTCCGCTCGGCGTCGGCCTCGGGGGTCGCGTCGACGCGCAGGGCGTCGAGGAAGCGGCGCTCCAGGGTCCGGCGCAGGTCGAGGAGGTGCGGCTCCCACTCCCGGTCGGCGTCGACGCCGTCGAACCCCTGGTAGTGCAGTTCGTAGAGCACGTACAGGGCCGTCTGGAGGTCGAGGCCGTACGGGTCCGCGCTCTCGGCGCTCTTCTGTGCGGCCGCCAGGGAGTCGGCCGGCAGGTCGTCCCCGCGCAGGGCGGTGACGACCGCGTCGGACAGGGGTCCGGTCGGGGCGGGGAGTCCGGGCTGTGTGCGCCGGGACTCCGTCATCGTGCTCACTGCTCGCTCCTCTCCGTGGGGGTGGCGCCGTCCTCGCCCGTGCGGCGGCGCTTGCGGTGGCTGGTGTCGCACCAGGGGTAGGTCTTGCTGCGGCGGCAGGTGCAGATCGCGGCCTGGAACCGCCGGGACACGTGGGTGGTGCCGTCGGCGTCGACCACCTCGACGGGCCCCTCGATGAGGAGGGGCCCTTCCGCGCGGTCGACGGTGACGCGGCGCGGTCGTTCAGAGGAGTTCGGCACGGATCACCACCAGCTCTTCGTGGGTCGCCGACTCGTCGAGCCGACCCTGGGCGCACAGCCAGGCGCGGCGTTCGAGGGTGACGGGCCCGAACGGTACGTACGTCTTGTCGATGACGGCCGCGCTCATGCCGAGCCCCGCGAGGCGCATGAGGCTCGCGTCGGCGTCGCACAACTGGGAGTGCACCATCAGCAGGGCGCCGCCGGGGCGCAGCGCGCGCGGCGCGGCGTCGCAGACGCGGTCGACGACGGAGCGGCCGTCGAGCCCGCCGTCCCAGGCGCGGGCGGGCCCGCGCGTGGGGAGGTCCGGCGACGGCGCGGGCACGTAGGGCGGGTTGCTGACGATGAGGTCGAAGGAGGCCGGCGGGAACGCCGTCGCCAGGTCGCCGTGGCGGACCGTCACCGCGGCGCGGTTGAGGCGGGCGTTGAGCCTGGCGGTCCACACGGCCCGCCAGGACAGGTCGACCGCGGTCACGCGGGCGCCGAGCCGGGCCGCGGCGACGGCGAGGGCTCCGGTGCCGGTGCCCAGGTCGAGGACGTCCGTGTGCTCGTCGACCTGCTCCTCGCGCAGCGCACGCAGGAGGAGGTCGGTGTCGTACTGCGGGGCGTACACGCCGCGCGGGGCCAGCAGGCGCGGCGTACCCAGTGGTTCACGGGGCTGCCTCGGCCGGGCATGTGTGGTCATCAGCACCTCACCCTGCTCTGTTCCGGTTCTCCGACGGAAACGCCTGCCCTTCCACCCTCCGCCGGGCCGCCCCCGATCACCAATCGGGAGGGGCACCGCTCGTGAGCGACGGGGGTGGATGGAGTGACAGGCGTTCGCTATCGAGACGGAGTGCCCCTCCTAGCTGCGCATACACCCGGAAACCGCAAGCCGGGGCGGCCGAGTGGGCTGCCGCCCGCCCCGGTCAGGGCTGCAGGAGGGTCTTCACCATGCCGTCCTTCTTGGCCTGGAACGTCGCGTACGCCTGCGGGCCCTCGGACAGCGGCAGGTGGTGGGTGGCGAAGCCGTCGACGCCGAGCGGGTCCTCGTCGGTGAGGTGCGGCAGGATGTCCTCGACCCAGCGCCACACGTTGGCCTGGCCCATGCGGATCTGGATCTGCTTGTCGAACATGGTGAGCAGCGGCATGGGGCTCGCCGCGCCGCCGTAGACGCCGCTGATGGAGAGGGTGCCGCCGCGGCGCACCGCGTCGATGCCGGCGAGCAGGGCGCCCATGCGGTCGACGCCGATCTTCTCCATCATGGGGCGGGCGAGCTTGTCGGGCAGGAGGCTGTTGACCCACTGCGCCGCCTGTGCGACGGGGGCGCCGTGCGCCTCGATGCCGACCGCGTCGATGACGGCGTCCGTGCCCCGGCCGTCGGTCAGGTCGCGGACGGCGTCACCGAGGTCCTTCTCGTGTTCGCGCAGGTCCAGGGCGGTGAAGCCGTTGTTCCGGGTGCGTTCGAGTCGGGCGTCGACCAGGTCCACGCCGATGATCTTCTCGGCGCCGCGCAGCCGGGCGATCCTGGCGCACATGTCGCCGATGGGGCCCTGGCCGAGCACGGTGACGCTGCCGCCTCGCGGGATGTCGGCGTAGGCGACGGCCTGCCAGGCGGTGGGCAGCACGTCGGAGAGGTAGACGTACCGGTCGTCCGAGGGGCCGTGCGGGACCTTGATGGGCAGCTTGTTGCCGAAGGGGACGCGCAGGAACTCGGCCTGGCCGCCGGGCACCTGCCCGTACAGCTTGGTGTAGCCGAACAGGGCGGCGCCGCTGCCCATGGACTTCACCTGCGTCGTCTCGCACTGGGACTGCAGGCCCTGATCGCACATCCAGCAGTCGTTGCAGGAGACGTTGAACGGGATGACGACCCGGTCGCCCACGGCCAGCTCGGTGACCTCGGGACCGACCTCCGCGACGACGCCCATCGCCTCGTGCCCGAGGATGTCGCCCGGGTCCAGGTACGGGCCGAGGACCTCGTACAGGTGCAGGTCGGAACCGCAGATCCCGGTGGACGTCACCTGGACGACGATGTCGTCCGGCTTCTCGATCCGGGGGTCGGGGACCTCCTGGATCTGGACATCGCGCTTTCCCTGCCATGTCAGTGCGCGCATGCTGCGCCTCCCAGCGTGAGTTCCTGCGGGTGGGGCTCAGCGGACCACGGCTCGGGTGCGGCCCCTCTCCAGGGGCTCACACCGTGCGGCGCCTCGCCATACGGACGCCGCCCGCGTACCCCTGCCGGGCACCTTGATGCGCGCCCGCGCATGTCACTGGGTGCGCGGGGCGCTCCGGTGGGTCACGCTGGGCGGAGACCGCCGATCCAGGAGACCCGCATGAACGCGACCGCCCCGACCCCCAACGAGCACCCGGTCACCGTGACCCTGAGCGACTGCTCGGACGACGACGCCCACCGCGTCCTCACGCACCTCGCCACGGAGTTCACCGACCGCTCCCCCGGCCAGGAGACGCCGGGCGGCGAGCACACCCGGGCCACGGTCTGGACCGCCGAGTTCGATGTGACCCCGACCGGTTCGGCGAGGGCGGCGACGGCGCGCGCGGACGGCCTCGACGGCTCCGTCTGCCTGACCGCGCAGGGCGCCCCGCACGACGTGACGACGGTGCGGACGGCGCTCGCCGAGGCGTACACCGTGCGGGACGCGGGATCGGTCTCCGGGGACCAGGAGCGCGAGTGCCAGTACCAGCTCACGTCGGCGCGCTGACCCGCGCTCCGCTCAGGCGTCGGCGGTGTCCCGCAGGACGTCGCACGTGTGCTGGAACTCCTCCATCAGCCGGGTGGCCTCGACGACGAGGACGCCGTACGGGCGGTTCGCGTCGGCCAGCGGCAGACCGTGCTCCGCGGCGGCGCCCAGGACGTCCTGGAGCGCCTCCTGCGCCCGGCCCGCCACCTCGTTCATCTGCTCGGCCTGCTTCCCCAGGGTGTCGCTGTCGAGCTCCGCGATGACGTGCGCGAGGTCGCGCAGACGCGCCGTGAACGCGCCGTAGGCCTTCAGGACCGGCGTGTAGGTGTACGTCTCCTCGGCCTCCCGCCACCGGGCGAGGCTACGGGTGAGCGACGCCAGCTGGTAGGCCGCCCGCTCCATGGCGGCGAGGACCTCGCGGTAGCGGGTGAAGGACAGGTCCCGGTGGGCGGGCAGCAGGCGCCGGGGGTTGAACGGCAGGCTGTTCTCGGCCGTGCTCAGCCCCGCGCGGGCCTGGCCCACCGCCGTCTGCGTGCGTTCGCCCGCCACCCGCCACCGCTCGGCGCGCTCCTCGCTCACGTCGCTGTGGGCGAGCCCGTCCGCCATGTCGTCGAGGAGGGTCTCCATCTCGGCGGCGAGCGCGTGCAGCCCCTGCTCGGCGCTGCGGTAGCGCAGCGGCGGCGCGACGCACAGGTTGACGATCAGGCCGATGCCGCAGCCGATGAGGACGAGCAGGACGATCTGGCTCAGTTCCTTGATGCGGTCGGCGTTGGACGTGGACTGCGAGTAGACCGAGAAGGCGAAGAACGCGGCCGTGGCGACCTGCGGCCCCTGTTCGCCCAGGGTGCGCACCTGGCCGATGGTCAGCGCGACGACGGCGACGAGGAGGAACGCGAACAGGTCGGGGCCCGCGCTGAAGCCGATCGCCGCCTGCACCGCCACGCCGAGGGCGACGGCGGCCACGTAGCGCAAGGTCTGCCAGATCGACCGGGAGATGGTGACGTGCATGGTCAGCACGGCGGAGAACGGCGCGAACGCGGGGGACGTCGCGTGCACGACGTCGTGGGAGACCCACCAGGCGAGCGTCGCCGCGACCACGCTCTTCATGATCCTCAGGACTGTCTCACGCTCGTACCCGGACGAGCTCCACGCGCGCGTGCACCATGCCCAGGCGTCCTTCAACCGACCCATCGCGCGCCCTGTCGTCCTTTCCGTGCCTGGTCCGAGGCGGTCCCGCACGTCGCGCCGGGGCCGGACAGGACAGGTAACCCACAACGCGGGCGCCGAAACAGGACGAAGGCGCTGCCGCGCGGGGTGTGCGGCAGCGCCTTCGTCCAGATGAGAGAGGAGCGGGGAGAGAGAAGAACGGTGGTTCAGTCGGTGGCCAGCAGCCCGGCGCGGAGCTTGCTCACCACGCGGGTGATCAGCCGGGAGACGTGCATCTGCGAGCAGCCCAGCTCGTCGGCGATCTGCTGCTGGGTGCGCTCCTCGACGAAGCGCAGGTGCAGCAGCTTGCGGTCCCGTTCGTCGAGGTCCGCGATGAGCGGGGCGAGCGAGTGGAAGTTCTCGACGAGCTCGAAGGAGTGCTCGTCGACGCCGATGAAGTCGGCCAGCATCGTGTCGGACTCGTCGTCCTGGCCGTTGACGGCCGCGTCCAGGGAGACGGCGTTGTAGCCGTTGGAGGCCATCTGGGCCTGCGCGACCTCGGCGGGCTCCAGCTGCATCAGCTCGGCCAGCTCGGCGGTGGAGGGCGAACGGCCGAGGCGCGAGCGCAGCTCCTCGGTGGCGCGGGAGAGTTCGAGGCGGGCCTCCTGGAGGCGGCGCGGCACGTGCACGGCCCAGGAGGTGTCACGGAAGAACCGCTTGATCTCACCGGTGATGTACGGCACGGCGAAGGAGGTGAACTCCACCTCACGGGTCAGCTCGAACCGGTCGATCGCCTTGATCAGCCCGATCGTGCCGACCTGGACGATGTCCTCCATCTCCTGCTGGCCCCGGTGCTTGAACCGGGACGCGGCGTACTGCACCAGGGAGAGGTTCATCTCGATGAGGCAGTTGCGCACGTAGCTGTACTCGTGCGTGCCCTCCTCGAGCTGGCTCAGGCGGTCGAAGAACCGCTTGCCGATCTCTCGCGCGTCCTTCGGCGCGATGGACGACGGATCCGTGTATGCGCGCTCGACCAGGTCCTCCGAAACCCGGTCGGACCGGGTCTGTTCCTGAGCCGTCACGGTGATCATTGAGTCCCGCTCCTTGTGAAATCGAGCTTGGCTGACGTCCCCCGTCGCGCGCCGGTTACCCGGTTCGCTCCCTCTCACACCTGCGGTTTTGCACAAGACCGACCTCGGGTTCGATTTCGCGCCAGGGCACCGCCCCGGCACGCCCGGATGTCCATGTATATGCCCGCTATGTGAGACGCATGCGGGCTCCTCGCACCGCCTTCCCTATGGTGGTGCGCATGTTCGGACCCGCTCGCCAGCTGGCTCTCGCGCTCTTCGCGGCCACCGCGTGGAGCGTCGACGACGCGCTCTGTCGCCGCTGACGCACGCCTCGCGGCCCTTTCCCCGCCGCGCCGCACCGCCCGTCCGGCCTTCCCCCCTCCCTCCTCGGAGACCCCCTTGACCACCGCTCCCTCCCCCGGGGCGTCGCGGGCCACCCTGCTCACGCCTTCCCCCACGTCCTCCCCCGCCCCCGTCGCCGCGCCCCTCCCGCGCGTCCGGCGGGCTCCCCTCGCCGTCGCGGGCGCCGTCGGCGCGGCCCTCGCCGGGTACGTCTTCGCCGAGCACGGCGCCAAGCCGGGCGTGCTGCTCCTGCTCGGCATCGGGCTCGGCTTCGCCCTCTTCCACTCCCGGTTCGGCTTCACCTCCGCCTGGCGCCAGCTCGTCGCGGTCGGCAACGGCACCGGGCTGCGCGCCCACACCCTGCTCCTCGGCACCACCGCGACGCTCTTCGCGCTGATCATCGGCACCGGCAGCGGCTTGTTCGGCTCGGTGCCCGCGCCCAGCGCAGGACCGATCGGCGTGGGCCTCCTCCTCGGGGCGTTCCTCTTCGCCGTCGGCATGCAGCTCGGCGGCGCGTGCGCCTCCGGCACCCTGTTCGCCGTCGGCTCGGGGCAGTCCACGATCGTGCTCACCCTCTTCGGGTTCATCACCGGGTCGACGCTCGCCGCCTGGCAGTTCACGCTCTGGAACGACCTGCCCGCGCTCGACCCGTTCCTCCTCTCCGACCACGTCGGCTGGTTCGGCTCCTGGGCGCTGACCCTCGTGGCGCTCGCCGCCGTCTGGTGGGTGGCGCGCACGGTCCAGGCCCGCCGCAACCCGCCGCCGGTCGGCACGCCGCCGTCCGCCCGCGGCGCCCTGGCCCGTACGGTCCGCGGGTCCTGGCCGCTCGCCGCGGGCGCCGTCGTCCTGGCCGTCCTCGGCGCCGGTGTGCTGCTCGTCTCGGGCGGTGCGTGGGGCATCACCAGCGCGTTCTCGCTGTGGGGCTCGAAGATCGTGGGCGCGTTCGGCGGCTCCCCCGAGACGTGGACGTACTGGCGGCAGCCGGGCAGCGCCGCGCAGTTGTCCGGGCCCGTGCTCGCCGACAAGAACAGCCTGACCGACATCGGCATCATGGTCGGCGCCGCCGTGGCCGCCGCCGCGGGAGGCGTGTGGAAGCTGCACCGGGGCATCCCGGCCCGCACGGCGCTCGCCGCGGTCCTCGGCGGCATCCTGATGGGCATCGGCGCCCGCCTCGCGGGCGGCTGCAACATCGGCGCCTACCTGGCGGGCATCGCCTCGGGCTCCCTGCACGGCTGGATCTGGGGAGCGGTCGCGATCCTGGGCACATGGGCGGGCCTGCGCCTGCGCCCCCTGTTCGGCCTGGGCAACCCGAGGCCGACGGACAGCGTCTGCTGACCGGCTCCGGCGGAACTCGTCCCGGGCGGCTCGTCCTCGAGCCGGGCCGCGCACCTCGGCTCCACCGCGGCGCCGCACCCCGCCGCCTCACCCACGGCCGCGCGGGGCCCTCGTCGCTCACGACGAGGCCGGCGTGGCCGCGAAGGTCACGCCGACACCGAGCCCGGTCGGCGGTGGTCGCGCCGCGTCCGCGCCCCGGGAGGTCTCCGGGGCGCGGACGCGGCGGACTCACCCGGCCGTGGCTCAGCCCAGCGGCGTCACCCGGAGGTTCCGGAAGCGGACCGGGTTGCCGTGGTCCTGGAGCCGGAGCGGCCCGGCCGCGGGGCCTTCCGGCACGCCCGCGCCGGCGGTCGGGCCGTCGAGGGCGATGTCGTCATGGACCTTCTTGCCGTTCCACACCACGGTCACCCGCGCGTCGGCGGTCTTCTTGCCGCTGTCGTCGAAGCGCGCCGCGCGGAACGTGATGTCGTACGTCTGCCATGTCTCGGGCGCCGTCGCCGCGTTGACGTCCGGCGCCTTCTTCAGATAGATCGCCCCCGCCTCGTTGGTGTCGAGGGTGGTGTCGCCGTACGAGTCCAGGATCTGGAGCTCGTAGCGGTCCTGGAGGTAGATGCCGCTGTTGCCGCGGTTCTGCCCGGTGACGTCGTCCGGCAGGAGCGGGACGCGGAACTCGGCGTGGAGGCGGAAGTCCTGGTAGGCGTCCTTGGTGCGGATGTCGCCGCAGCACACCTCCATCGACTTCTCGGCCGCGAGCGGCCACTGGATGGTCCGGCCGTCCGGATGCTGCCACTGGGCCTGCGAGGCGCCCGTGCCGTCGAAGAGGGCGACCGGGGAGCCCTGCGGGCGCACGGTGATCAGGTCGAGGTTGACATGGCCCGCGTCACCGGTGTCGAAACGGTAGGCGATCGTGTTCTTGCCCGCGCGCAGGGTGACGCGTTCGGTCTTCGTCGACCAGGTGTCCCAGTTTCCCGTCGAGGGGAGCTGGGTCTGCCGCAGCTTCTGCCCGTTGGCGTACAGGGAGAGGGACTTGGTGCCCTCGTAGGGGTTGGGTCCGTTGGAGTAGCGCAGGTTGACGTCGTAGACGCCCGCCTTGGGGACCGTCACGTCGAAGGTCGTGGCGGCCTTGCCCTCGGTGTTGTAGCGGTCGACGAAGCCGCTGCCGGAGAAGCCGGTGTGGTCGCGGTTGATCCCGGCCGTACCGGTCAGGCGCGCCTCCTCGGCCTCGTACTGCGTGGCGGCCGGCGGCTGCGCGCCCGGCATCTCGTTGAGCGTGTACCACGCCTCGGTGCTCCACAGCGTCTCGCCGGAGGCGGACGCGAAGGGGCGCGGCGAGCGGACGTGCACGACGCGGCCGGGCTTGAGCCCGTCGAGCCGCAGCTTCACCGTGCGGCCCTTGTCGGCGAGGGTCGCCGAGCGCACCGCGAGCTTCTCCTCGGCGATCTTCGGGCCGCCGTAGTCGCTGGTCGGCGTGTAGCGCCACTGTTCGGCGGTGTAGCGCTCGGCCAGCTTGTCCGCGGTCTCCTGCGACAGCGGCTGCGTGTACGTCAGGTCGAAGCCGCCGGGGACGGCGCGCATCTCCTTGATGTCGAAGGTGTTGCCGCCGTTCGGGGTGAGCTTCTGGAGGCCGAAGCGGAGCTTGCCCTCCTGGCCCCAGTTGCCGTCGGCGCCGAGCCCGCCCGTGTAGATCGCGCCGTCGGGGCCGACGGTGATCCGGTTGACCCCCGCTTCGAGCCCTTGCGTGTAGCGGAAGACGGCGCCCTGGTACTGCCCCTTCACCTTCTCCAGGTAGCCGCGCTGGAGACCGCCGTAGGTGACGTCACCGAAGAGCATCTGCCCGGCGAACTGCCCCTTGGTGAGGGTCAGCGGGGTGCTGGGCGAGTTGGCTATCTCGTTCTGCGGCAGCCAGAGCACCGGCTGGGTGACGGGCTTGTCGTCGAAGCGGCCGGACGGCTCCGTGTAGTGGTTGAAGAAGCGGTCCTGCTTGATCTGGACGAGCTTGGAGGCGGGCAGCCAGCCGCCCTGGTTGTCGGTGGTGAAGATCGACCCGTCGGGGCCCCAGCCGATCCCGTTCGGGGTGCGGAGCCCGCCCGCGACGGCGTGCAGCTCCCCCGTCCTCTTGCTGATCCTGTACGTCGTGCCGCGGCCGGCGACGGGCTGCGGGGTGGTGGTCGCGCCGCCGTAGTTGATGGCGACGGAGAGGTTCACGTAGAAGTAGCCGTCGCGGTAGAGCAGGCCGAAGGCGAACTCGTGGAAGTTCTTGCCCCACGGGAAGGTCGCGACCGTCTTGTACTCGTCGGTG
Organism: Streptomyces sp. NPDC046939; assembly: GCF_040644575.1. Taxonomy (NCBI): domain Bacteria; kingdom Bacillati; phylum Actinomycetota; class Actinomycetes; order Kitasatosporales; family Streptomycetaceae; genus Streptomyces; species Streptomyces sp. NPDC046939. The sequence continues at coordinate 37,491 of NZ_JBEYWV010000013.1, read as the reverse complement.
ACCCCGTCCTTGTTCGTGTCCACGAGCCGCGTCAGCTCGTGCTTCTGCGAGACGTACAGGGACCCGTCGACGTACTTGAGGCCCATCGGCTCGCGAAGGCCGCTCGCGATCTTCTTGACGCCGACCTTGGTGCGGTCGGTCTTCCCGGTGACGTGGTCGAGGAGGTACACCTCCCCCGCCACGTTGTCCGTGCCGCCCCACGTGCTGAGCGCGAGGCGCCCGTCGGGCAGCCAGTCCATGCCGGTGACCTGCGGCTCGAACCCGTCGGGGCGCAGATCGGTGAGGTCGAGGTCGGGGCGTACGCCGGTCAGCGGGAGGCCGTCGCCGGGGCTGTCCGTACCGGCCTCGCACTCCTTGCGGCCGGGCGCGGTGACGCGGACGACACCCGCGTCGGTGGTCAGGGACTCGTTCGGTACGACGGTGAAGTCGGCGGCGCCCGGCGGCTTCCAGGCGAGGGTGAGCTGCTGGCCGCCGCCCGCCTCGAAGTAGTCGACGCGGAACGGGTGGGAGCCCGCGGTGAGTTGCACGGCCCCGTCCTTGGGCTCGGCGCCGTGCAGCCCGTCGTGGTCGATGACCTCGCGGTCGTCGATGGTGAGCCGCGAGCCGTCGTCGCTGGTGAGCCGGAAGCTGTACGTCCCGTCGCTCGGAACGACGAGGTAACCGGACGCCTGCGCCGAGAAGTTGTCGGCGAAGCCGCCGAAGTCCTCGGTCGTGGACCAGTCCACGGTCTTCATCAGCTTGTCGTGGTTGGGCGTCTGGCCGGGCTTGAGCGTGCAGAGCTTGCTGAGCGGGACCTGCGTGTCGAAGACGCGCAGCGTCACGCCGGGTTCCTGGGGCGGTATGGCGGCGTCGGCGGCGACGGACGGGGGCGCGGCCCACACGCCTCCGGCCAGGAAGCCCCCGACGAGCAGGGTGGCGAGACGTCTGTGGGCGCGGCGGAACAGCCGTGGATGCATCGGTCCTCCAGGACGGGACCGGAGGCCGCCGGGTCGCACTCCGGTCGAGCTGAACGGCCCCGCGGGGGTGCGGAAGCCGGGGCTCCTACGGTTGATGCGCCGTCACGCTAGGGGACTTCTGCTCATCTCGTCCATACTTTGTCATCAACGAGTTCAAAGTCGGGCCATGATCTTTCCGTGCGCCCCCGCCGCCCCACCCGCATCACCCTCCCGGCCGTGTCGCCCGCCCCCGCATGTGCGGCCCGGACCGGGGAAGTTGTCGCCTGCGCCGCACCGGGCGCGACGGCGGACGAGGAGGGCAAGTGAGAGCGAGCATGGTCACGGGCAAGGCCAAGGCCCGGCAGGCGGCGAACAGTTCGGTCGTCGACACCGGGGCGCGCGTCGGACTGATCGCACGCGGCGTGCTGTACATCCTGATCGGCGTCCTGGCGCTGCGCGTGGCGTTCGGCGGCGAGAACCAGGAGGCCGACAGCAGCGGCGCCATCCGCGAACTGGCCCAGCAGCCGTTCGGCAAGGTCCTCGTGTGGGCCGTCGGGATCGGTCTGGTCGGCATGGCGCTGTGGCGGCTCAGCGAGGCGCTGTTCGGCTCGGCGGGCCCGAACGGGGACAAGCCCGGCAAGCGCGCGCTGTCGGCCGGCCGGTTCGTCTTCTACGGGGTGATGGCCTACTCCGTGCTGTCGTTCGCGGCGTCCGCCCGCAAGAACAAGGGCAGCGACGCGAAGTCCCACGACTTCACGGCCCGCGCGCTCGACCTCCCGGCGGGCCGCTGGCTGGTCGGCATCGCCGGGCTGGTGATCATAGGCATCGGGATCGGCGTCGGGGTGCGGGCGGCGCAGCGCAAGTACCACAAGCACCTCAAGAAGGCGCAGATGTCGCGGCAGGTGCGGCGCGGCATCGACGTGCTCGGCGTCAGCGGCGGCGTGGCGCGTGGCCTGATCTACGCGGGCGCGGGCCTGTTCATCCTGATCGCCGCCGCGCAGTACGACCCGGACGAGGCCAAGGGCGTCGATGGCACCCTGCGCGCCTTCGCCGGGACCCCGGCGGGCCCGTGGCTCCTGGCGCTGGTGGCGTTCGGGCTGCTCCTGTTCGGGCTGTTCTCGTTCGCGCTGGCGCGCTACCGCAGGGTCTGAGCGGGGGCGGCGCCGGACGGGGGCTGCATTCTTACTTACCGGTCAGTAGGATCATGCGGCAGCACCCGCCCGCAGCTCGACCGCACCCCCGGAGGCCCCCGTGCGCCGCGTCCGTTCGCCCCAGCTCCTCGCCGGTCTCCTGGCCGGCGCCGGGGTCGCCCACTTCCTGCTGCCGAAGCCCTTCGACTCGATCGTGCCGCGTACGCTGCCGGGCTCGCCCCGCGCCTGGACCTACGCCAGCGGCGCGGTCGAGCTGGCGCTCGCGGCCGGGATCGCGCTGCCGCACACCCGCAGGCGCACGGCCGGCGCCGCGGCCGCCTTCTTCGTCGCCGTCGCGCCCGCCAACGTGAAGATGGCCGTCGACTGGCGCGACCGCCCCGCCCCGCTGCGCCGCGCGGCCGCGGCCCGGGTCCCGTTGCAGGTGCCGCTGGTGCTGTGGGCGCGGAAGGTGGCGCGCGACGCGGCCTGAGCCATCCGCTCACCCCGACGGCACGAACTCCCGCAGCAGCTCGGTCAGCGCGCGGGCCGCGGCGCCCCGCGTACGGTCCGCGGGGGCCGCGAGGGAGAGTGGCCAGTGCAGGTCGGCGCCGGTCACGGGGATCACCGACAGGCCGTGCGCGGTGTCGGCGAGGAAGCGCGGGAGCAGCGCCACGCCGAGGCCCGCGCGCACATAGTCCGCGCTGGTGGCGATGTCGGTGATCTCGATGGTGACGTGGCGCGGCACCCCGGCCGCCGCGAACGCCCGGTCGGCGACGGCCCGGTTGCCGTAGCCGACGGGACAGTCGATGAACCGCAGCCCGGCCAGCTCACCGATCTCCACCTCCTCGCGCCCGGCCAGCGGATGGTCCGGCGGCACGACGAGGTACAGCGTCGAGCCGGTCAGCGGCAGCAGTTCGACGCCCGGCGGGCGCGGGCCCGGCAGGGAGACGAAGGCCAGGTCGAGACGGCGTTCGACCAGCGCCTCCAGATGGCCCCGCGAACCGGTCGGCGCGACGCTGATCTGCACCTGCACACCCGGGTGGCGGCGGTGGAACTCACCGAGCAGCGCGGGCAGGTCGATCAGCCGGATCGAGGTCAGCGTGCCGACGCGCAGGGTGCCGCGCAGCCCGCCGCGCACCTCCGCGACGGCGTCCGCCGCGTCCCGCGCGGCGTCCAGGGCGATCCGGGCCTTGGGCAGCAGGGCACGACCCGCGTCGGTGAGCAGCACCCGCTTGGAGTTGCGGTCGAGGAGCCGGGCGTCGAGCTCGCGCTCCAGGGCCTTGACCGCGGCGGAGACCGCGGACTGGACGATGTGCAGTCGGGCCGCGGCGCGCGTGAAGTTCTGTTCCTCGGCGACGGCGACGAAGTACTCGAGATGGCGTAGCTCCACGCGCTCGACTATCGCACATCGAGATCGCTGCCAGCTCGAAGATTCGTTGGACGCGATGGCAGGTGCGGGCGCACAGTGAGACACGTCCGCACCACGGATCTTGTCGAGATCGGAGCACGCCATGGCCACCATGACGACACCCCCACGCACCACCAGGTCCGCTCCGGAGGCCACCGGCTCCGCCCGCCACGGCGTCGGCTTCTGGGCGGTCGCCACCGCGTTCCTCGTCGCCATGGCGTTCTCCACCGTGCCGACGCCGCTGTACCCGCTCTATGAGGCGCGGGACGGCTTCTCCACCTTCATGGTCACCGTCGTCTTCGCCGTCTACTCGGTGGGCGTCATGGTCAGCCTCGTCCTCGCCGGGCACGTCTCGGACTGGGTGGGCCGCCGCAGGATCCTCCTGGCGGCGCTCGCCCTGGAACTGGTCGCGGCGCTGCTCTTCCTGTCGACCGCCGCGCTGCCCATGCTGCTCGTGGCCCGGTTCGTCACCGGTCTCGGCGTCGGCATGCTGACCGCCACGGCCACCGCGCACCTGCACGAACTGCACGCCGCGCACCGGCCCGGCGCCTCCGCGCAGCGGTTCGAGACGGTCTCCACCGCGGCCAACATCGGCGGCCTCGGGCTCGGCCCGCTCGTCGCCGGGTTCCTCGCCCAGTACGCGGGGGCGCCGCTGCGGGTGCCGTACGCGGTCTTCGCCGTGCTGCTCGTCCTGGTCATGGCCGCGCTCGCCCTGGCCCCCGAGACCGTCGCGGCGTTGCCGGTCCGGCCGAAGTACCGGCCGCAGCGGGTGAGCGCCGACCACGGGGACCGCGCCGGGTACGTCGCCGCGGCGGCCGCCGGCTTCGCCTCCTTCGCGGTGTTCGGCCTGTTCACGTCCATCGCCGCCGGGTTCGTCGGGCACACGCTCGGCCACCCGTCCCGGGCCCTCGCGGGCGGCATCGTCTTCGCGGTGTTCGGCGGCGCGGCCCTCGCCCAGACGCTGACCCAGCGGCTCGCGCCCCGTACGAAGATGACCGCGGGCCTGCTCGCCGAGGGTGCCGGGTTCCTGACGCTGGTGGTCGGCATGCACACCGCGAGCCTCGCCGCGTTCCTGACCGGCGGCGTCGCGGCGGGCGTCGGCGCGGGCCTGCTGTTCAAGGCCGCCGTGGGCCGGGTCGTCGCGATGGCCGCGCCCGCGCGCCGCAGCGAGGCCCTGGCGAGCCTGTTCCTCGTCGCGTACCTGGGCCTGAGCGTCCCCGCGGTCGCCATCGGCGTCGCCACGCTGGCGCTCACCGCCACGGCCGCGATGACCTGGTTCGCCGGGCTGCTCCTGGCGCTGCTCACGCTGGTGGCGGTGCTCGACCGCCGCTGAGAGCCCGGACGGATCTCAGGTCGACGCGCGGACCACCAGCTCGGGTTCGAAGATGAGCGAGGTCGGTTCCGTGCGTTCGCCCTCGATGTGCTCCTGGAGGATGCGCGCCATGGCCATGGCCATCTCCTCCACCGGCTGGCGCACGGTCGTCAGCGGCGGGGTGCAGGTGATCGCGATGCTGGAGTCGTCGAACCCGACCACCGAGACGTCCTCGGGGATGCGCCGCCCGCGCTCCCGCAGGACCTGGCACACGCCCTGCGCCATCAGGTCGTTGGCGGCGAACACCCCGTCCAGGTGCGGATGGTCGTCGAGGAGCCGCGCCATGGCGGCCGCCCCGCTGTCCAGCGTGAAGCCGCCCTCCGCGATCGGCACGTACGGCATCCCGGCCCGCTCCACCGCCTCCCGGAACCCGGCGAGCCGCTGCTGCCCGGCGGGCAGGTCGAGCGGGCCCGACACGGTCGCGAGGCGGCGCCGCCCGCGCTCCAGGAGATGCTGCGCCGCCATCCTGCCGCCCTCGCCGTGCGCCAGGTCCACGTAGCTGACCGGCGCGGGGAGGGCGGGCCGCGCGAAGCACACGGCGGGCAGCCGGTCCCGGGCGAGCAGGGGCGGCAGCGGGTCCTCCGCGTGCGTGGAGACGACGAGCGCGCCGTCGGCCCGGCCCTGGCGCAGATACGCCATCACCTCCTCGCGGGCGGCCCCCGACTCGGCGAACATGAGCACCGGGTGCATGGACCGCGTCCGCAGGAACGCCACGACACCGCTGACGATGCGGCCGAAGAAGGGGTCGGCGAAGACCCGCGCCGCGAACGCGTTCTGCGCGCCCTCGTCCTCCTCGCCCGCCCCCGACACCACCAGCGCGATGGTCTCCGCCCGCCGCGTGACCAGCGCACGCGCCGCCCTGTTGGGGGTGTAGCCGGTGCGCCTGATCGCCTCGCGCACGGTCTCGCGGATGGCGGGGTCCACGCTGGGGACGTCGTTGATCACTCGCGACACGGTCGCCCGTGAGACCCCCGCCTCACGCGCGACGTCCTCCAGCGTCAGGGACTGTCGTTGCATGCGGGCAGCTTAATCGGGCCTCCGCACCGCGCATAGAGCGCTCTCTGACGCTCGGCCGACGACCCGTACGCGCGTGGTGAGCGGCAGGTCGTCGGCCGAGCGGCCCACGTGCACGGTGAACCGGCCCGGCTCCCCCGCCCACCACTGCCCGGCGACGTCCCAGTGCCGCAGCGAGCGCGCCGCCACGACGACCTCGGCGCGCGCCGTCTCGCCGGGGCCCGCATGCACGGCGGCGTACCCGGCGAGCCAGCGCACGGGCCGCTCGATCCGCGAGTCGGGCCGGGAGAGGTAGACCTGCACGACCTCGCGGCCGGGCCGTCCGCCCGCGTTCCTGACCAGCGCGGTCACGGTGAACCCGGCGCCCTCGTCGACGGTTTCGGGGGCGTCGACATGCTCGTACGCCCATGTCGTGTAGCCGAGTCCGTGCCCGAACCAGTAGGCGGGGGCGCGACCATCGCGCAGCCAGCCCCGGTGTCCGACGTGGACGCCCTCGTCGTACGTGAGCCTGCCCCCGACCGGCCGGGTCGCCGTGACCGGGGCGTCCGCGAGGCGCGCGGGCCAGGTGGTGGGGAGCCGCCCGCCGGGCTCGACGTCGCCGAACAGGACGTCGGCGAGCGCGCCACCCGCCTCCTGTCCCGGCAGCCAGGTGAGCAGGACGGCGCCGACCTCGTGGCGCCACGGTAGTTCGACCGGGCCGCCGGAGTTGACCACCACGACCGTACGGGGGTTGGCGGCGGCGACGGCGCGCACGAGGTCGTCCTGGCGGCCGGGCAGGGCGAGGCCGGTGCGGTCGTGTCCCTCCGACTCGCTTCCGTCGGTGGTGCCGACGACGACGATCGCGGCGTCGGCGGAGCGCGCCGCGGCGACCGCCTGGGCGAGGGCGTCCGCGTCGGGGGTGGCGGGCGGGGCCGCCGTCAGGACGGTGGCGCGGCCGGTGTCGGGGGCGAGTTCGCGCCGCGCCACGACGAGCACGGGCACGCCCTCGGTGAGGGTGTGACGGGCCGTCGGCCCTGGCGGGGTGACATGGACGACCGCCGGGTCGTCGGTGCGGCGCGGGTACGTGCCGTCGATCAGCGGCCGCCCGTCCACGGTCAGCGACATCCGGCCGAACCCGCCGAGCCCGAACGTCCAACGGCCACCGGTCCCCGGCGTCAGCAGGGCGCTGATCTCCACGGTACGGGCGCCGTCCCGCAGGCCGGGTTCGAGCAGGCGACCCGTGCCCCGGTGCTCGGCGTACAGCTCGGCACCGTCGGCATCCAGCACACGGAGGAGCACGCCGGGGGCGCCGGAGCGCGGGTCGACGCAGTCACGGGGCCCGAGCGGGGCGGGCGGGGCGCCGAGGCCGGGGCCGGGGGCGTGCACGACGCGGGCCTGCCCCCGCAACCGCTCCCGTATCCCCTCCAGCGGTGACACGACCCGTTCGGGGAAGACACCGGCGCTGCCGCCGCCCTGTACGCGGGGCGCCGTGGCATGGGCGCCGATCACGGCGAGCGTACGCAACTCGCCCTGCCCGAGCGGGAGTACGCCGTCGTTTCTGAGCAGGACCGTGCCCGAGGCGGCGGCGCGGCGGAGCAGCCGGCGGGCGCCCGGAACCGTACGGGGCCGGGGGGCGGGCGCCCCGTTCAGCGCGCCGACGCGCTGGGCGAGGAGGATCAGCCGGCGCACCTTGTCGTCGATCACGGCCTGCGGGACGAGACCGGCGGCCACGGCGTCGGCGAGCGTCTCGTCCCAGGGGCCGCCGGGGCCCGGCATCGCGAGGTCGAGCGCCGCGTTTCCCGTGTCGACCGCCGTGCGCAGGGCGCCCCAGTCGGACACCACGACACCGTCGAAGCCCCACTCGTCCTTCAGCGGGCGCGCGAGGAGCGGACTGGCGGTCATCGTCGCGCCGTTGACGCGGTTGTATCCGGCCATGACCGCCCAGACCCCGGCCTCGACGGCGGCCTCGAAGGGGGCGAGGCAGACCTCGCGCAGGGTCCGTTCGTCGACCCGTACGTCCACCGTCAGACGGCCCGTCTCGGAGTCGTTGGCGACGAGGTGCTTGGCCGTCGCCGCGACGCCTCCGCCTTGGAGGCCGCGGATCAGCGCGGCACCGGTCCGGCCCACGAGCCAGGGGTCCTCCGAGAAGCACTCGAAGTGACGCCCGGCCAGCGGCGAGCGGTGCAGATTGAGGTTGGGGGCGAGGACGACGTGCACGCCTTTCCGACGCGCCTCCCGCGCGAGCAACCCGCCCACTTCTCGCACCAGTTGCTCGTCCCAGGCCGCCGCGAGCGCCGACGCGGAGGGGAGCAGGAGCGAGGTGAGGCGCTCGTCCCATGCCTCGCCCCGCACCCCCGCGGGCCCGTCCGAGGTGACGATCTCGTCCAGGCCCACGGCGGGTTCGGCGCGGGTGCGCCAGGTGGTGCCGCCCGTCAGGAGCCGCACCTTCTGCCGCGGACTCAGCTTCTCGGTCAGCCGGTCCGGCTCCTCGTCGGTCATGGCCCCCACCCCTCGTCTCCCCTGTATGTGCTGCCTGCTGCCTGGCGCGGATGCCGGCAGCGCTCAGCTGTAGATCCCGAACTCGTAGAGCGAGTAGCCGTATCCGGTGCCGCGGGCGGTGCCGTTCACGCGGACGTAGCGTCCCGTGCCGGTCACGTCGAAGTCGTCGACGCCGCCGTTGCCGTCGGTGACCTGGCGGACGGTCGTCCAGTTCTGGCCGTCGTCCGAGGTCTGGATGGTGTACGCCTTCGCGTACGAGGTCTCCCAGGTGAGCTGTACGTGCCGGAACGAGCGGCGCGAACCCAGGTCGACCTGGAGCCACTGCGGGTCGCTCCAGTCGCTCGCCCAGCGGGTGTCGTTCTTGCCGTCGACGGCCTGCGGCGCGGTGCACGGGCAGTCGCCGTAGTCGCTCGTCTGCTGCGAGGAGGCGGTGGCGGGCCGGTTCAGGGCGATGTTGGTGCCGTTGACGGGCGGCGGGACGACCCGTACGGAGCGGGTCTCGACGCCGACGTTGCCGTGGCCGTCGGTGGCCTTGACGTAGATCTTCCACACGCCGGGCTTGTCGGGGGCGGTCACCTTGAGCCGTCCGGAGCCCAGGTTGGTGACCTGCAGGGGCACGAGCTGCTTGCTCTGGTCGATGTAGTTGCTGTTGCTGAGGACCTGGTAGGAGAGCTGGTCGCCGTTCGGGTCGGTCGCCGTGGTGGAGATGATGAGGTCACGTCCGGCGGGCACGTTCGTGGCGCCGCCCTCGATGTCCATCCGCGAGATGACCGGCGGGGTGTTGTCGCGGGAGGTGTCCGCTCCGTAGGCCCGCTTCACGGCGTAGTAGGACAGCCGCTTCTCGCCCGCGGGCAGCAGGTTGAACCAGATGCCGCCGAAGTCGTACTCGGTGCCGTAGTGGAACATGGTGGCGCCGAGCGCGACGCCCTTGTGCCCGGTGACGCAGCCCCACGCCTTGGTGTAGCCCTCGGCCTTGGCCTGGTCGGTGGGTTCCTGCGGCACCCCGTTGGCGTCGTCCGGCACCTCCCACTCCCCCGCGGGCCCGGTCTCGGTGACGATGTACGGCTTGGTGTAACCGCCCTGCTCCCAGGCCGCCTTGACGTCACAGACGGCGTTGTAGGAGTTGACGGCGTACAGGTCGAGGTCGGGGGCGTTGCGCTTGTAGTAGGGCCAGGCGCCGACCCAGGCGTCGGTGGAGGTGACCGGGTGGTTGGGGTCGACGGCGTGGATCTTCTTGGTGATGTCGTTGACGAAGGTGGTGTAGGCGTTGCGCTGCCTCTCCAGTTCGTCACCGCTGTAGCAGTTCTGGAGGCCGAGGACGGACTCGTTGCCGACGTTCCACATCAGGACGCCCGGGTTGTCCTTGTAGGTCTGCGCCCACTTCGGGAACTCGTCGAGCATCTGGTTCTTGTACGCGGTGTCCGTCAGGTAGTTCACACAGCCACCGCTGCCCGGGCCGCCGCCGGGCTGGAGCCAGAACCCGGCGATGACCTTGACGCCGTGCGCGGCGGCGGAGTCGAACAGCGGCTTGCTGGAGGCGTCGGTGCCCCAGGTGCGGATGGTGTTGACGCCCATGGACCTGAGGTCGGGCAGGTACCGGTCCGCGTCCGCGACGGACGGGCCCCAGGTCAGCCCCTTGATCTGATACGGCGACCCGTTCACCTGAAGCTGCCAGTTGCCCTGCGAGCCGGTCACCTTAACGACGTCGGCGGCGGCGTGCGCGGCTTGCGAGGGCAGGGTGAGGAAACCGGCCGCGAGCACGCCGGCGGTGAGAGGGATCGCGAGGCGGCGCGTCGTGCGGCGGGCGGTGTGGGTGGTGCGGGTGGGGGTGGGGCGCATGGGGATACCTCCGGCGGGGTCGGGGGGCTGGAGCTGATGAGGGGATCCGAGGTTGCGGATGAGGAGGCCCTGGGGGCAGATGAGGGGGTGCGGATGAGGAGGCCCGGGGGCGGTTCAGGGGGTGCGGATGAGGAGGCCCGGGGGGCGGATGAGAGGGGCGGATGAGCAGGCCCGGGGGCGGCTAAGGGGGGCGGATGAGGAGGCCCGAAGGGCGGATGAGGGGGTGCAGATGAGCAGGCCCGGAGGGCGGATGAAGGGGTGTGGATGAGCAGGCCCGGAGGGCGGATGAGAGGGGCGGATGAGCAGGCCCGGGGGCGGCTAAGGGGGGCGGATGAGGAGGCCCCGGGGGGCGGAGCGGCGGCCGGTCAGGGGGGCCGCCGCTCCGGGGCGTGCGGGGTGGTGTCGGTCAGGGCAGTTCGTACCGGTCGTTGAGGACCGCGCCCCGCTCGGGGTGGTTCTGGTCGTAGCCGCGCGGGTCGCACTGGAGGCCGCCGACGACGCAGTGGTCGACCATCGCCTTCAGCGTGCGGTCGTCCCAGGCGTTGAAGAAGTCGTAGTGGAACGAGTAGCCGCGGCCGCTGGAGAGCCGGACCTTCGACAGGTCACCGTTGACCGGGAACGCCATCTTGAACTCGATCATCGGCAGCGCGACGGGGTGGTCGGCCGGGCAGACGTTGTCGTTCGTGCCCTGCTTCACCACCGGGTAGGCCATGTGGCTCTTGTGGTCCGGGGTGTCCAGGTACTTGCCGTCCCAGCAACTCGGGGCCTGCATACGGATGTTGACCTGGGTGTCCTGGGAGGTGGGGCAGGAGGCCGGGAAGTCGACGTTGAAGTAACTGTTGCCGCACTCCCAGCCCTCCACGAAGCCGGGGTGGTTGCGGAACTCCTGCGCGGTCTGCATCGGGTTCCCGACGACGAACCGCAGCCCCTTCGGGAAGGGCCGCACGCTCGTGTAGTCGGTGACCCCGGCCTTGTAGTAGATCGTCTGCTCGCCGACGGGGAGCACCGGCCGGTCGCCGTTGAGCATGGTCGGCATCCAGTAGCCGGACTTGTCGCCGGGCGCGAGGCACTTGGTGGAGCCGTTGTCCAGCGACGCGGTGGTGCTGTGCGCGTCGGTCGTGGTGTTGCCCATGAACGTGTGGTCGTGGGACTTCCCGGGCTGGCCCGGGTAGACGATCGGGTCGTCCGGCTTGGTGTGCGTGACGTAGCAGTGCGCCTGGAACTCGTGGAAGTACGCGTGCGGCGGCACCTTCGTGGAGGGTTCGACGCCGGTGACGGGCGGGTTGGCCGGAATGTAGCCGTCGCCGTCCGCGTCCTCCGCGGCGGCCTTGGTGGAGGCGGCCATCGTGTGGCCCTGGTGGTGCGACGTCTGCTGTGCGGGAGCCTCGGCGGCGCCCGCGGTGAGGGCGACACCGCCGACGCCCATCGTGGTCAGCACGAGTGCGCCGGATATGAGCAGCCCTGAGACGAGTTTCGATCTCCGTGCCATGGAGACCTCCTGCCGTGTCGGTACGAGGTGTGGGGCGTGCCGAGAGAGAACGAGAGAGCGCTCTCTCGCCGGGGAGTGTTCTCGCTCTGACGTGGCAGTGTCAAGAGTGGGTGAACGGCTTGTTGCCTACGGGTGTCGCGCTCCCGCCGCGTCTCGCCAAGCACATACGACCCGCAACCACCAGAAAGTGGGCGGCGATTGTGGGATGGCTGAGAGAGCGCTCCCGGACCGCCACGGACTAGGCTCGTCCCCGTGCACCAGACCAACCGCGTCCTGTTCGTGACGCCCGCGTTCAGCGTGGCGCAGCGGCGGGCCGCCTTCGACGCCGACGAGCCGCTCGACCCCGCGGGCGCGGCACGGGCCCGCGCGGCGGCGGGCGCGCTGCCCGCCGATGCCCGGGTCGCGAGGTCGCCGAGTGCGCGCTGCGCGGAGACAGCGGTGGCGCTGGGCCTCACGGAAGCAACAACTTCCGCTGATCTGGCCGGAGTTGACTCGGGAACGTGGCGCGGCAGGACGCTGGACGAGGTCGGCGCGGCGGACCCCGAGGCCCTGGGGCGCTGGCTCACCGAGCCGGAGGTCGCGGCGCCGGGCGGCGAATCGGTGGCTCAGGTGTGCGCGCGGGTCGGGCGCTGGCTGGACGGGGTGGAGCCGGGCGCGGGGCGCCTGGTCGCGGTCGTCGAGCCGGATGTCGTACGGGCGGCGACCGTCCACGCCACCGGGGCGCCGCCCGCGGCTTTCTGGCGCTTCGACGTACTCCCACTGACCGTCACGGAGTTCACCGGCCGCTTGGGCCGCTGGAACGTGGGGTTGGGCCGACCGCTGACGGCGGGTTGAGCCCCGTAGCCCATGGCGTCGCCGACCACGCTCCCGCTGGGGTCGGCGACGCGTTTGAGGGGCCGTCAGTGCTGGGCCGGTAGCGCTTCGGTCGGGGCCAGTGGGTGGGGGTGGAGCAGGCGCTCGGCCAGTTCGCCGAAGGCCAGGCCGAACGCGCCCCACAGCACCGTCTGCATGGCGAGGGCGGAGAGCCGGAAGCGCCAGAGCAGGGTGGCCGGGAAGTGGTCCGGCACATCGTCGACGACCGGCAGCAGCGCGAACGCGATGCCGGTCGCGACGGCGTAGGCGAGCACCGCGAGGACGGTGGCGTACCAGGTGCCGGTCCTGGGGGCGAGGCGCTTGCCCAGGAGGGTCGCGCCGACGGCGAGGAGTACGCTCAGCACGATCATCAGGAAGTACAGGGTGGTCCGCTTGCCGATGGTGTCGGGGTTGCCGACGGCGGGCGGGTTCGCCGGGTACTTCAGGAACGGGACGACGTAGACGGCGAGCAGGGCGCAGCCGGAGAGCAGCAGCGCCGTCGGGCGCGGGCCGAAGCGGCCCACCCTGCCGAGGGCGAAGCAGTAGGCGAGCGCCGCGATGCCGCCGAAGGCGACGCCGTAGACGAGAACGCCGGTGGCGAGTCCGGCCGTGGACTGGAGGGAGCGCGAGACGAGTTCGACTTCTTCGCCGCCGTGGGCGTGGCCCGCGTGGGAGGACTCCTCGAAGCGGATGGCGCTGTCGACGCCGGGTTCGCCGAGGAAGTACCCGACGATCAGGGCGAGCACGCCGGCGGCGAGACCGGCGAGCATGCCCCGGACGAGCAGATTGCGTACGGTGCTTGAGTTCATGGGCTCTGCGGTGTCCCTCTGGTCAGTGGCAGGGGAAACCGAGCAGGTGGCGGGCGTCGTGCACCCATTCATGGACTTCGGCGCCGCTGAACACGGAGGTGGCGCCCTGTTCCGCGCCGACGAAGTACAACAGGACGAGCATGAGGACGCCGAAGAAGACCGCCCAGGGGGCGATGGTCCGCAGCGGCAGCTTGCTCGGGATCTCAGGGGTGGTGGCAGTCGGCTGGGCGACGTGCTGTGCCATGGCAGGGGCCTCCTCGGGGATTCATTCGCGTCCCCTCTCGGTGGTGCACAGGACGACAGCCACGGGTCTGACTCACGAACGGGCCCGGGCCTGATGGGCAGGGACCGTTCGCACACAGTGGCGCGACCGTGCCGGAGTTCCACCGGCTTCCGTCGTGCTGTCGTCGATACGCACTGAAGGTACCGCCTGTCGCGTGCATGGCCAAGGCGGCCGGTACGGGCCCGCGCCCCGGGCCCGTACGTTCCGCATCAGGACGTGCGGCCGCCGAGCCCCAGTTCACGCTCGCCGAGCGGCGCGAAGTGCCGCTCCACATCGGCGTCGGTGACCTCGGCGAGGGTGCGCGGGGACCAGCGCGGCTGGCGGTCCTTGTCGATGACCTGGGCGCGGACGCCCTCGACGAAGTCGGGGTTGTGCAGGGCGACGCAGGACACGCGGTACTCCTGGTCGAGCACGTCCTCCAGGGAGCCGAGCGCGCGGGCCCGGCGCACGGCGGCGAGCGTCACCTTCACGGAGGTGGGCGACTTGCCGAGCAGCGTCTCGGCCGTCTCCTTGGCGGCGGGGTCGCCGTGGTCGAGGAGCCGGGCGACGATCTCCTCGGCGCTGTCGGCCGCGAAGCAGGCGTCGGTCCACGGGCGCTGGGCCGCGAGCACGCCCTCGGGCGCGGGGCGTGCGTGGCGGGCGACGGCGTCGCGTGCGGGCAGCGTCGCGAGGTCGGCGAGGAGCGCGGGCAGGGCGTCCGAGGGGACGTAGTGGTCGGCGAGGCCGCACAGCAGGGCGTCACCGGCGCCGATGTGCTCCCCGGTGAGGGCGAGGCGGGTGCCGAGTTCGCCGGGGGCCTGGGCGAGGAGGTGGGTGCCGCCGACGTCGGGGACGAAGCCGATGCCGGTCTCGGGCATGGCGACCCGGGAGCGTTCGGTGACGATCCGGATGTCGCCGTGCGCGGAGATGCCGACGCCGCCGCCCATCACGATGCCGTCCATCAGGGCCACGTACGGCTTGGGGTAGTGGGCGATGCGGGCGTTGAGGTGGTACTCGTCGCGCCAGAAGTCGGTGGAGGCGGTGCCGTCGCCGTCGCGGGCGTCGTCGTGCACGGCGCGGATGTCGCCGCCCGCGCACAGGCCGCGCTCCCCCGCGCCGCTGACGACGACGGTCTCCACGGTGTCGTCGTGCTCCCACTCCGTCAGCGCCCGGTCGACGAGGCCCACCATCGCGTGGTTGATCGCGTTGAGGGCGCGCGGCCGGTTGAGGACGAGATGGGCGGCGCGCCCGTCCCTGCGTACGAGGACGGGGGCTTCGTCGGGGACGTGCATGGTCTCGCCGTTCCTTTCCGAGGGGCACTCCGCGACGAGGACTGCCCGGTGACCGGTGATCGGTGATCAGTGAGCGGTGTCATCCTCTCCGATCCCCGCCGCGGGCCGTACGGCGGCCGTCCTGGCCCGTCTACGCCGGATACGCGTGGGTCTGCGTCGCCTTGACCGTGGCCCAGACCGCGGCGCCGGGGTGCAGGTTCAGCTCGGCCGCGGCCACCGTCGTCAGGTCGACGGCGAGCGGGAGTTCGCCGGTGAGGGCGGCTCGGACCCGGTCGCCGTGCGTCTCCATGCCGGTGACCTCGCAGCGCCACAGGTTGCGGGCGCTGGTGCCGGTGGGGCGTTCGCCGTGCAGGGTCACCGCACTGGGCGGGAAGGCGACGAACGCGGGGCCGTTCAGCTCCTCGGTGGTGGTGATCGCGGGCCCGTCGTCGAGGTGGACGGTGTGGCCTTCGGCGCGGCCCCGGTAGAGGTTGAGGCCGACGAGCCGGGCGATGTAGTCGGTGCGCGGGCGGCGGGCGATGTCGCCGGGCGCGCCCTCCTGCACGACGCGCCCGTCCTCCACGACGACGAGGCGGTCGGCGAGGACCATGGCGTCCAGCGGATCATGGGTGACCAGGACGGCGACGGCCTCGAACTCGGCGAGGTGGCGCCGGAGTTGGGCCCGTACGTCGAGTCGCGTACGGGCGTCGAGCGCGGCGAGCGGTTCGTCGAGGAGGAGCAGGCGCGGGCGGGTGGCCAGGGCGCGGGCGAGGGCGACGCGCTGCGCCTGGCCGCCGGAGAGACGGCGCGGCTTGGCCCCGGCGTGGGCGGTGAGGTCCATCCGGTCGAGCCATGCGGCGGCCTCGGTGCGGGCCTCGGCCTTGGTCCGGCCCTGGCAGCGCGGCCCGAACGCGACGTTGTCCAAGGCGCTGAGGTGCGGGAAGAGCAGGTAGTCCTGGAAGACGACGCCGACGGGCCGGGACTCGGGCGGCGTGCCGTCCAGTTCGGTGCCGTCCAGGCGCAGATGCCCGTCGTCGAGCGGGACGAGCCCGGCGAGGGCGCGCAGGGCGGTGGTCTTCCCGGCCCCGTTCGGTCCGAGCAGGGCGACGACGTCACCGGGGGCGGCGGTGAGGGCGATGTCGAGCCGGAAGGTACCGCGGTCGACGACGAGGCGGGCGTCGAGCCCGGGCGCGCCGTCCGTGCCCGGTGCGGTGCGGGGCGTCATGAGGCGGTCATCCAGCGGTCGCGCAGGCCCGCGAGGACCGTGACGGACACGGCGAGCAGGACCAGGCTGAGGGCGATGGCCGCGGCCGGGTCGCTCTGCATGGCGAGGTAGACGGCGAGCGGCATGGTCTGGGTGCGGCCGGGGAAGTTCCCGGCGAAGGTGATCGTCGCGCCGAACTCGCCGAGGGCGCGGGCCCAGGCGAGGACCGAGCCCGCGGCGATGCCGGGGGCGATCAGCGGCAGCGTCACGCGGCGGAACGCGGTGAAGCGGGAGGCGCCGAGCGTCGTCGCCGCCTCCTCGTAGCGCGGGTCGGCGGCGCGCAGGGTGCCCTCGACGCTGATGACGAGGAACGGCATCGCGACGAACGCCTCCGCGATCACCACACCGGTCGTCGTGAAGGGCAGGGTCAGGCCGAACCACTGGTCCAGGTACTGGCCGACGACGCCGTTGCGGCCCAGCGCCGTCAGCAGGGCGACGCCTCCGACGACGGGCGGCAGGACGAGGGGCAGCGTCACCAGGGCCCGTACGAGACCGCGGCCGCGGAACTCGGTGCGGGCGAGCAGCCAGGCGAGCGGCACGCCGAGCACCAGGCTGACGAGCGTCGCCGACGTGGCGCAGACGAGGGAGAGTCGCAGCGCCTGCCACACCTCGGTGCTGGTCAGTTGGGACGGCAGGTCGCTCCACGGGGCGCGGACGAGCAGGGCGAGCAGCGGCACGACGAGGAACGCGAGGCCCACGAGGGCGGGCAGGAGCAGCGGCAGCGGGGCCGCGCGGCCACGGGTGCGACGGCGCCGCGGGCCGCCCTGGAGGGTGTCGGCCGCGGCGGCGCGCTGGTCGGGCTGGGTCACGGCTTGCGGAATCCGGCCCCGGTCAGCACCTTCTGGCCGTCGTCGGAGCGGACCAGCGCGATGAACGCCTTCGCCGCCGCCGCGTTGGGCGCGTCCTTCAGGAGGGCGATCGGGTAGTCGTTGACGGCGTCGGCCGATTCGGGGAACTCCACGCCCTCCACCTTGTCACCCGCCGCCTTCACGTCGGTCCTGTACACGACGGCGGCGTCGGCCTCCTTCAGCTCGACCTTGGTCAGGGCGCTCTTGACGTCCTGCTCGTACGAGACAGGGGTCAGCTTCAACTCGCTCGCGTCCAGCGCCTTCTTCGCGGCGGCGCCGCACGGCACGGTCTTGTCGCAGAGCACGACCTTGAGGCCCGGCTCGGTGAGGTCCTTGAGGGACGCCACCTTGTCCGGGTTGCCGGGCAGGGTGGCGATCTCCAGCTGGTTGCGGACGAAGGTGACCGGGGCGCCGGCCGCGTCGCCCGCGTCGGTGACCGTCTTCATCGTCTTAGGGCTCGCGGCGGCGAACACGTCGGCGGGGGCGCCGCCCGTGATGCCGGCGGCGAGGCTGTCGCTGCCGCCGAAGTTGAAGGTGACCTTGGTGCCGGGGTGCGCCTTCTCGAACTGCTTGCCGAGCGTCGTGAAGCTCTCCTTGAGCGAGGCGGCCGCGAACACGGTGACCGTGCCGGACGGCTTCCGCTCCGCCGAGGACGACGAGCCGGACTCGCCGCTGGAGTCACCGCCGGAGTCGGAGGAGCCACAGGCGCTCAGGGTCAGCAGCGCGGCGGCGGCGAGACCGCCCAGGGACAGCATCCGCCGGGTCCGGCGCGCGGAACGGGTCATCACGGGTCCACTCCCTCGGTTCCTGAGCGTTGCTCACGGCCGTGCGACGGGTGCGGCCATCGCCGGACTACGTGGATCATACTGCCGCATCTGCGAGGCTCCCGTCTTCTGTCGCATCGCATGAGCGGGGCTGCTGGGGCTTGGACCTACGCATGTGCGCCAGTGGGATTCTCCGCGCCGCGTCGGCGCCGGACTGGAGTGCTCAGCGCGTCAGGCCCGGTCGATGTGGACGTTGGTCGACTTCACGCGGGCCGTCGCCTCCATGCCGACCTCAAGGCCCAGCTCCTCGACGGCCTCCCGGGTCAGCAGTGACACCAGGCGGTGGGGTCCGGCCTGGATCTCGACCTGCGCGGCCACGTCGCCGAGTTTGACGGCGGTGACGATGCCGGGGAACGCGTTGCGCACGGAGGTGTACGAGACGTCCTCGTCGCCGCCCGCACCCTTGGCCAGCTCCACGGAGAACGCGGCGAGGTCCTTGCCGTCGATGAGCCGGCGCCCGGTCTCGTCCCGGTGCGTGACGACCCGGCCCGCGTCGGCCCAGCGCCGCGCGGTGTCCGGGCTCACCCCGAGCAGCCGCGCCGCCTGGCCGATTGTGTAGGACTGCATGGTCCACAAGATAGCGACCGGCACCACGAGAGCTCGCCTCCCGAGGGGTTCCTCTCCGGTCGTCAGTTCCTCTCCGGTCGTCAGAAGCGCAGGACGGCGGCCACGTGCCCCGCCTCCTCCAGCGTCCCGTCGGGGACGAAGTCGACCCGTGCGCCGGTCTCCAGGGCGGATTCCACGATCTCGTCGACGATGTCGTGGACGGCGTCCAGGTCGTCGTCGGCGGCGGGCTGGAGGTGGCCGTCGCCCGCCCGTACGGTGGCGCGGTAGTGCTCCTCGACCACGAGCCGGTGGATGCGGCCGTCCGACGCCTTCTCCCAGACCTCGTCCACACCGGCGGCGTAGGTGTTGCCGCCGCGCGCCCGGTCGAGGGCGGCGAGCGCGTCGGCGACCGCCCGTTCGGCCTCCTCGGCGCGGGCGGGGCCGACGGCCCGGGCGACCGTCTCCGGCGTCGCCTGGGCGAGTCCGCCGACGGGGACCTGGACCGCGTCGTGCGCGGTGCTGCCCGCGTCGGCGAAGAGGGCGAGCGCGGCTGGGTCGCCGGTGAGGTGGAGGGGGCGCGGCGCGGCGCGCAGGACGGCGGCGAGGGCGGTGTCCGCCTCCCGGAAGAACTGCCGGGTCTCCTCGCTGTGGAAGGTGCTGGGCAGGTCCCCGACGCGCTCCTTGCGCTCGGAGTCGGGGCGGTCAAGGCCGCGGGTCTGCGGGAAGCCGTGCGCGGTGTGCTCGGTGACGCGGGCGCCCCGGCCGTCCCAGAGGGTGATCCGGTCGGCGGCCACGGCGAGGACCCAGTAGGGGCGCTGCGCGGCGTCGGCGGCGACGAGGTTGCGGGTGAGGAAGGTGTCCGCGAGCACGACGCGCTCGGGCACGGTCCGGTCGACGAGCCACGCCTGGTGCTCGCCGGGCGCCGCGAAGACCAGGAGGCCGTCACGGACGTACGCGAGGTCGATCTCGGCCACCGCGGCCTCCAGCTCGGCGACCACCTCGTCCCGGCGCTCCTCGGTCACGCCGGGGTCCGTGTCGAGCTGGCGCACGGCCTCGCGGACGAGGTTGTCGAGGCGGACGGGGTCCTGCGCGTTGGCGGGCTGCGTCCGGTGGGTGGGCATGGTCAGGGAGACGGCCGGGTAGGGCCGCGGCGCGCGCAGGTCCCGCAGGATCACCGGGTTCAACGAGGAGTGCATGCCTGAGTGCCCTTCTGCCGACGCCACGCCTTCGGTTGCCACCACGCTTCCCATGCTGGGCGCGGGCGGGCATGACCGCCATTCTTGGCGCGACGAGACGTGTGGCCGGTCCGGCGGGGGCGGTGAACGATGGTGGGGGGGGCCGGGCAGGCCCGTGATACGTTCCGTAAGCCAGTCGTACCTTTGTGCGTTTTCGAACGCGTACGGGTCAGGGAATCCGGTGGAAGTCCGGAGCTGACGCGCAGCGGTGAGGGGGACGGGCGGGGCCACTGCCACTGAGCCGCGTGCCGGTTCGGGAAGGCGCTCCGCCAGGACGATCCCGAGTCCGAAGACCTGCTGGCGGCCTCCGGACCGGCATCCGGCCGGGGGTGAACCGTAGGCCGGCTCCGCGTATGGGCCCTGGACGCTTAAGGAACACCCGTGCCCTTCGCACGTCGACTCCGCCCCCTCGCACCGCTGCTCGCGGGCGCCTTCCTCCTCACCGCGTGCGGCAGCGGCGGCGCGGGCCCGGCCGGCACCGCCAAGGGTGCCGACGCCGCCGTCACGCTCGACAACTGCGGCGCGAAGGTCCGCGTCGCGCACACCCCGCGCCGCGCCGTCGCCCTGGACCAGGGAGCGGCGGAGATCATGCTCTCCCTCGGCCTCGCGGACCGGATGGCGGGGACGGCGACCTGGACCGACCCGGTGCTCAAGGGGCTGGAGAAGGCGAACGCCCAGGTGCCTCGGCTCGCCGACCGCTACCCCTCCTTCGAGAAGGTCCTCGACGCCGAGCCGGACTTCGTCGCCGCCTCCTTCCAGTACACGCTCGGCAAGGGCGGCGTCGCACCGCGCGAGAAGTTCGGGGAGCTCGGCGTGCCCGCCTACCTCTCCCCCAGCGACTGCGCGGGCAAGGACAACAGCGGCGACGGCGACGGGGTGCGTACCAGCGCGCTGACCATGGACACCGTCTACGGCGAGATCCGCGACCTGGCGCGGATCTTCGACGTGAGGGAGCGCGGCGAGAAGCTCGTCGCGCGGCTCAAGTCCCGTGTCGCCGAGGCGAGGGCGGGGGTCGACGGCCACGGCGTGAGCGTCCTGTACTGGTTCGCCAACTCCGACTCGCCCTACATGGCCGGGTGTTGCGGCGCGCCCGGCATCGTCACCAAGGAGCTGGGCGTGCGCAACGTCTTCGACGACACGCGCGAGGAGTGGCCGCAGATCAACTGGGAGACGGTCGCGGACCGCGACCCGGACGTCCTGGTCATCGGTGATCTGACGCGCCGCTCGCAGTCCGCCGAGTCCGCCGCGCAGAAGATCGGGTTCCTGGAGTCCGACCCGGTCACCAGGAACATGACGGCCGTACGGAAGGAGCGGTACGTGCTGCTCAGCGGGCAGGCCCTGAACCCCACCATCCGGACCGTCGAGGGCGTGGAGAAGGTGGCCGCCGCGCTGCGCGAGTTCGGCCTGGACACGTGAGACACGTGAGCGCGGCGGTGATCCGGCCCGCCCTCTGCTGGGCGGCGGGCCTGGCGGTGCTCTGCGCGTCGGTCGCCGTCGCCATCACGATCGGCCCCGCGCACATCCGCGTGGCCGACGTGTGGTCGGCGGTCGGTGCCCGCCTGGGCTGGGGCACCTCGGACCTCTCCCCGATCCGCGACGGCATCGTGTGGAACCTGCGGCTGCCACGCACCCTGCTCGCGGCGGTCTGCGGCGCGGGGCTCGCGGTCTGCGGCACGGTGTTGCAGGCGCTGCTGCGCAACCCCCTCGCCGACCCGTTCGTGCTCGGCGTCTCCTCGGGTGCCTCCACCGGGGCCGTCCTGGTCGTGGTCCTCGGCCTCGGCGGCGGCGCGCTCTCCGTCTCCGGCGGCGCCTTCCTCGGCGCGCTCTGCTCGTTCGCGCTCGTCCTCATGCTCAGCCACATGCTGGGCGGCACGACCGACCGGGTGGTGCTGTGCGGGGTCGCCGCGATGCAGTTGTTCTCGGCGCTGACCTCGTTCGTGGTGCTGACCGCAGCCGACGCGGAGACGACCCGCGGCGTCCTGTTCTGGCTGCTCGGCTCGCTCGGCGGCGTCGGCTGGACCGAGGTGTGGCTGTGCCTCGCCGTGCTCGCGGTGACGCTCGCGGTGTGCCTCGGGTACGGGAGGACGCTGGACGCGTTCGCCTTCGGGCAGGAGGCCGCCGCCGCGCTCGGCGTGCACGTCGCGCGGACCCGGCTCGTCCTGCTCTGCGCGACGGCGCTGCTCACGGCGGCGCTGGTCAGCGCGGCCGGGGCGATCGGCTTCGTCGGGCTCGTCCTTCCGCACGCGGCGCGCGCCCTGGTCGGCGCCGGGCACACCCGGCTGCTCCCGGTCACGGCGGTCGCCGGGGCGGTGTTCCTGGTCTGGGTCGACACCCTGGCCCGTACGGTCCTCGAACCGCAGGAGGTTCCGGTGGGGGTGGTGACGTCGCTGATCGGCGTGCCCGCGTTCGTGCTCGTCCTCTTCCGGGGACGGGGCGTCCGGTGAGCGCGGGCCTGGCGGCGGACCGCGTCTCCTGGTCGGCGGGCGGCGCGCTGGTCCTGGACGGGGTGAGCCTGACGCCCCGGCCCGGCGCCGTCACCGGCGTCCTCGGGCCCAACGGCTCCGGCAAGTCGACCCTGCTGCGCCTGCTCGCCGGGGTCCTCGCCCCGGCGTCCGGTGTCGTCACGCTCGACGGCAGCGCGCTGGGCGGCGTACCGCGCAGGACGGCCGCCCGGCGCATCGCGCTCGTCCACCAACAGGCGGACACGCAGGTGGAGTTGACGGTCGCCGACGTCGTACGGCTCGGCCGCGTCCCGCACCGCAGGGCCTGGTCGTCCCTCTCCGCCGCCGACGAGACGGCGGTCCGCGACGCGCTGGAGCGCACCGGTCTGACCGGCCACGCGGACCGGCTGTGGCACACCCTGTCGGGCGGCGAGCGGCAGCGGGCGCAGATCGCGCGCGCCCTCGCGCAGGAGCCGCGCGAGCTGCTGCTCGACGAGCCGACGAACCACCTGGACATCCAGCACCAGCTCGAACTCCTCGACCTGATCTCCGGACTCGGGCTGACCAGCGTCGTCGCCCTGCACGACCTGAACCTGGCCGCCACCTACTGCGACCAGGTCGTCGTCCTGCGCCGGGGCCGGGTCGTCGCGGCGGGCGCGCCCGGCGCCGTCCTCACCGAGGAGCTGATCGCCGACGTCTACGGCGTCCGCGCGCACCTCAGCAGGCCGGGACCGGGCGAGCGCCCCCACATCCGCTTCCTGGGGACGCTCACCGGCCACCGGTAGCCGTCACTCGAAGCGGTCGGGGTCCCCCGCGCCGCGCCGCACGACGGTGGCCTCGCCGTCGGAGAAGTCGACGACGGTCGTCGGCTCGGTGCCGCAGTCACCGGAGTCGAGCACCGCGTCCACCGCGTGGTCGAGGCGCTCCTTGATCTCCCAGCCCTGCGTCAGCGGCTCGTCCTCGCCGGGCAGCAGCAGGGTGCTGGAGAGCAGCGGCTCGCCCAGCTCGGCGAGGAGCGCCTGCGTCACGACGTGGTCGGGGATGCGGACGCCGACCGTCTTCTTCTTCGGGTGCTGCAGCTGGCGCGGCACCTCGCGCGTCGCGGGCAGGATGAACGTGTAGCTGCCCGGGGTCGCCGCCTTGACCGCGCGGAACACGTCGTTGTCGATGTGCACGAACCTGCCCAGCTGCGCGAAGTCCTGGCAGACCAGGGTGAAGTGGTGCTTGTCGTTGAGGTGCCGGATCGCGCGGATCCGCTCGACGCCCTCGCGGTTGCCGAGGCGGCAGCCGAGCGCGTAGCAGGAGTCCGTGGGGTAGGCGATCAGCGCGCCGTCGCGGACGGAGTCGGCGACCGCGCCGATGATGCGGGCTTGCGGGTTCTCGGGGTGCACGTCGAAATAGCGGGCCATCCGTCGACCCTACGGGATCAGTGGCGAACGCCACGGCGTTGCGGGGCGGCGCGAGGCGCGTACACGCGCGACAATCCCGACACCCGCCCACCCTGCCCTCTTCCGGCGGGCGATCCACGGCCCATACTGGTCGTGCCCCGACCACTCACAGAAAACCCCATGGCCAAAAACAGCGACCCCTCGATGACCGTCCCCGACACCGCCTGGCTCGGGCACGGACGCCACCTCGGCCCCGAACCCGAGCAGGACGTACGGCGCAACCTGATCGCCCTCAAGGCGGCCGGGGTGCTCGACGACTTCCTCGACCTCGAACCGGCCGAGGCGGCCCGCTCCACCGTCCTGCACCCGCGCGACGAGACCGCCGACCCGGGCCCCACCGCACGCCGTCTGTTCGAGGCGCGCTGGCGGGTCGCCGACGACGTCACGGTGCGCGCGCAGTTGACGACGTACGAGCCCGAGGGGCGCCGCAAGGACGGCGACGGTGTGATCTGGGTCCTGGCGGCGGAGGCGGAGCGGGCGTGGCACCCGCACTGGGCCTCGCCCGTCACGATGTTCTGGCCGGACAGCGACATAATCCCGTGGGACCACGCCATGATCCCCGGCGTGCGCCTGCGCGCCGTGAACCACCTGCCGAAGGACGACGACGAGCTGCGCCACCGGCTGCGGGACTGCACCCGCGAGAGCTGGTACGTGCACGTCCTGGTGCACGAGGCGATGACGCCGGACGTACGGGGTCAGCAGCCCGTCATCCAGTTCCTGCCGCCGAGCCTGCGCCACCGGGTGATCGAGCACCGGGCCACTCCGGAGCAGGCGCAGATCGCCGACTTCGCGATGAAGCGGGAGCTGAAGCTGCGGATGCCGCGCGGCGGCGCGGTGCTCCTGCCGACGGCCCCGCTGGAGCCGGGGTACGACGCGGAGCGCTTCGCCGTGCGCAATGTGTTCCTCGACGGCTCGGAGCCGGTCGAGCTGCTCCAGCGGATCAACGAGTACGCGGCGCTGCCCCAGCCCCTCACCCCGGACGCCGAGCGGGCCCTGCTGCGGCTGCGGCACGGCTGGCACCTGCTGACGCACGAGGAGGAGCTGGTCCACGCCCAGGCGATGGTCGGCCGGTACGCGGAGGCGCTCGACGCCATGACGAAATCGCGCGACCTGTACCGGGAGGCGGCCGAGGCGGCCCAGGCGGCGCTCGCCGAGGTCGGGGCGGCCGCCCCGCCGCCCGGACCGGCCGGGACCGGCCAGTCCAGGGCGGACGGCTCACCGCTGAGCGCGCTCACGAAGGCGTTCGGCCGCTTCCGCGACCCGCACAAGTAGCCGCGGAAGGTCTCACGGGCGGGTCAGTCCTCCTCGTCCGCCTCCAGGCCGCCCGGGTCGGACATCCGCAGCGCGATCTCCCGCAGCAGCTCGGTGGAGCCCACGTCGGTCCGCCCCTCGTCGTGCACCTTCGCGAGCTGCGTGAAGAGGAACGCGAACGCCTCGACGAGCGACACGCTGGCCGGCATGAGCGCGGCGATGGCCAGCTCGGCGGCCTCCTCCGGGTCGGCCCCGGCCGGGATCTCGATGGTCGGGAACACCTCCGACACGAGCCGCCCGAGCTGGGTGAGGTCGTTGTCGAGCTCGGCCCCGTCGTTGATTCTGCGCACCATCTCCTGCGTCTCGGTCAGTACGCCGATGGCCCGCAGAACGATCTCCCTCTGTTCCATGTGCGGAGCCTATGCGTGCGGGCCGCCCGCGCGTGCAACGTGGTCGCAACGTCCTGTCGTCTTCACTGCGGTGTCATGAGCGACGACGCCCGTGACGACGTGCCCCGTGTGGAGCTGACCCCGGCCGCCGCCGAGCTGCTGCGGCGGCTGCGCGCGGACCACGGGCCGCTGATGTTCCACCAGTCCGGCGGCTGCTGCGACGGCAGCGCGCCCATGTGCTACCCGGCGGGCGAGTTCCGCACCGGAGCCGCGGACATCCTCCTCGCCGAGCTGGCCGTCGACGGGGTGGCGGAGACGGTGCCGTTCTGGATGTCGCGGAGCCAGTACGAGGTCTGGAGCCACACCCGGCTCATCGTCGACGTCGTCGAGGGGCGCGGCAGCGGGTTCTCCCTGGAGGCGCCGGAAGGAGTACGTTTCCTCATCCGTTCCCGGCTCGTCGGCGCGTAGCCGTCGACGGGGCCGCTGTCGTCTGCTGAACTCCCCTGATGCAGACGAGAGTTGGCAAGAGACGCAAGCAGGTCCTCGCGAGCCTGGCGCTCGTGGGCGCGCTGACCGGTACCGGTCTGACGGTGGCGGCACCGGCGGGCGCGGCCACGGAGGCCGGGCGGGTCGCGCCGGGCGTGTCGTACGCCGAGTTCGACGTGCCCGGCGCCAGGGGCACCGCGCACGCCCATCTCCTCACCGTCGACCTGCGCGACCCGCGCGTGCGCGTGGACCTGCTGCACCCGGGCGCGGTCGGGGCCCGCGCCACCGTCTCCGCGATGGCGGACGCGAGCGGCGCCGTCGGCGGGGTCAACGGGGACTTCTTCAACATCAGCGAGGCCCAGCACCCCGGCGTCGAGGCGACGGGAGCGGCGGTCGGCCCGGCGGTCGCGAGCGGCCACACCCTGAAGGCGGCCGTGCCGGACGGGCAGCGGTTCGGGCCCGCCCTGCCGCCCGGCACCTCCACGCGGGACGTGCTCGGCGTCGGCGTGGACCGGCGGGCGCGGCTCGACAGCATGGCCCTGGACGGCTCGGTGCGCACGCGGACGGACCGGCTGCCCCTCGGCGGGCTCAACCAGTACGCGCTGCCCGTCGGCTCGGTCGGCGCGTTCACCCCGCAGTGGGGCAGTGTCTCGCGGGTGCGGGCCACGTGCGGCACGGACACGCAGCGGGCGGCGCCGTGCAGCACGGACACGTACGAGGTGACGGTGCGCCACGGGCGTGTCGTCTCGGCGGCCGACACGCCGGGCGCCGGTCCGATCGCGGACGGCACCACCGTCCTGGTGGGCCGGGAGGCGGGTGCGCAGTGGCTGCGGAAGCTGTCGGCGGGCGATCCGGTACGGGTGCGGCACCGCCTGGTGGCGGAGCGCTCGCGCGTGCCGTACCGGTTCGCGGTCGGCGGCTACCCGGTCCTTCGTGACGGCGCGCCGCTGCCCGGCCTGGACGCGAGGACGTCGGCGGTCCGTACGGCGGCGGGCATCGGCGGCCACGGCCGCACGCTCTACCTCCTCGCCCTGGACGGCGCGCCCGCGTACCGCACGGGCCTGTCGATCGCGGAGATCGCCGCGACCATGCGCGCGCTCGGCGCGGACGACGCGTTCTCGCTCGACGGCGGCGGTTCCTCGACCCTGGTGGCCCGCGCACCGGGAGCGCCCTCGGTGACGGTCCTCAACCACCCCACGGACGCCCCCGAACGGGCGGTCGCCAACGGCATCGGGGTGTGGACGCGCCGCTGAGCCCCTTGCCGTACGGGGTCAGGGCTGGAGGCTGCTGACCAGGCCGGCGGTGGCGTTCAGGCCGTCGTTGATGGTCGGGGCCACGTTCGTGCCCGCGAGCAGGAAGCCGAGCAGGACACACACGAGAGCGTGCGAGAACTTCATGGCCCCGTTGCGCAGGAAGATCACCGCGACGACCAGGAGCAGCAGCACGATGGAAATGGACAGAGACACCGTCGAACCTCCTCCGCCACGCCGGCACCGTGGCTTTCGGCCGCAAGTGTGGCGCAGCGGAGGCCGTTCGGCGGTGTCTGACCTGTCCCCCGATCGGGTGTTATATCTGGCTCACCCGTTATGGGCGGTGAGGAAGTGCTCCAGGCCGGCGAGGTCGTCGGTGTTGAGGTGGTCGACGCCCGCCGCGAGCAGTTCGGTCCAGACCGCGTCGCGGGCGGGGCCCGGGAGGTCCGGCGTGGCCCAGAACCGTACGCGCTGGCCGCGCTTGTGGGCGGCGGCGACGATGCCGCGCAGCTTGGCGCGCTCGGCGGCGGGGATCGGGCCGACGCCCTGCCAGCTGAAGTTGTTGGACCAGTTGTCGCTGATCAGCGGAGCGAACGACGCCGGGGCGGGCGTCCCCAGGTCGGTGAGGCGCCCGTCGTAGAAGGCGCTGCGGGCGCGCTGGGCCTCCATCGGGGCGCGGGCGGCGCGGTCCCCGGAGACGACGGCGGTGATCGGACCGGTGCGGACGCGGCCGTGGGCGTAAGTCGTGAACAGGCCGCGATACCGCCGCAGTTGCCGGTCGAGTTCGAGGTAGGTGGCGGCGCCCTCGGTCTTGATGTCGATCAGCAACTGGAACGGTATCCGCCACCCCCGGTAGACGGACCCGTGCTGGGCCCGCACGCGGGCGGCGAGCGGGGCGAGGTACAGCGATTCGAGCGTACGGCTCGGGTCCAGGTCGACGGGGTCGTGCGCGACGAGCAGATCGCCGTCGACGAGGTAGATGTCGGCCTCGACGCTGTTGAACCGGTGGTCCAGCGCGTCGAAGAGGGGCCGCGGGTGCTCGTAGTCGTTGTGCGCGTGGGCCCGCAGCAGCGGCCGCGGCCCGCGCTTGCCCTCCCCGGCGTGGGCGAGCTGCGGCGCGGCGGCGCCTGCGGCGAACGCGGCAGCGAGCGTACCGAGGGCTCTGCGACGGGTGGTCGGGGCCATGGGTGCCTCCCGTGTCGGTCGGAGGGGACGGACGGACACGGTGAGTATGAGGCGCGCGGAACACCAAGGGGCAGCCCTGAACCGGGAGTTGGCCGGACTGCCGCGCATGGTTCATACGGACGTCATGGCGGGCCCGCACCGCGGGCCGCCCCCTCGGCGTGCTCGTCGCCGTGCCGGGGGGCGGTGTCTATCGGCCGGTCACGGCGCCTGGAGGTCGGCCAGTTCGGCCACGTGTTCGCGGTGGCGGCCCGGGGTGCCCAGGGCTATGGAGTCCGCCTTGGCGCGCTTCAGGTAGAGGTGGATCGGGTGTTCCCAGGTCATGCCGATGCCGCCGTGCAACTGGAGCGCCTCCTCGGCGGCGCGGACCGCGACCGGCGCCGCGTACGCCTGGGCGACGGCGACCGCGAGGTCGGTGTCGGTGCTGTCGGAGGCGAGCGCGTCGGCCGCGTTGCGGGCGGCGGCGCGGGTGTTGACGACCTCCAGCCAGAGCTGTGCGAGCCGGTGCTTGAGGGCCTGGAACGAGCCGACGGGCCGGTTGAACTGGTTGCGGTCGCGCGTGTAGCGCACCGTCTCCGTCAGCAGCCAGTCGGCGATGCCGAGTTGCTCGGAGACCAGGAGTCCGGCACCCGCGCGCAGGGCCCGCCGGATCGCGGGGGCCGCGTCCGTGGTGAGGAGGCGGGCCGTCGCCGCCTCGAACGTCACGGCCGCGAGCGGGCGTGTGCGGTCGAACGAGATCTGGGGCTCGACCGTGACTCCGGAGGCCGTGGCGTCGACCGCGTACAGGCCGTCCGGCGTGGGGACCAGGAACACGTCGGCCGCCGCCGCGTCCGCCACCGCCGTGACACGTCCGGTCAGGGCCCCGTCCGACGCCCGTACGGAGTCGGGGCAGGCACCCGGCGCCGCCGACAGCGGGACCGCGAGCGCACCCACGGTCCGGCCCGACGCCAGGGCCGTGAGCAGGGCCCGCGCCTCGTCGGTGTCGCAGCCGAGCAGCGCTTCCGTCGCGATGACCGCGCTGGTCAGGTACGGGACGGGCGCGACGGCCCGGCCCAGTTCCTCACAGACGACGGCCGCTTCGCGGTGGGAGGCGCCCTGGCCGCCGAGGTCCTCGGGGATCAGGAGCCCCGCGAGGCCCATGGACTCGGCGAGGTTCTTCCACAGGGCGCGGTCGTGCGGCTCGTCCGTCTCGACGCGGGCGAGCACGGTGGCGGCGTCGCTGTGGTCGGCGAGGAGGTCGCGGACGGCCGAGCGCAGCGCCTCTTCCTCCTCGGAGTAGAGCAGATCGGGCTGGGTGCTCCGGGTACTCATCGGGCGAGGTCCTTCCAGGCGACGTCCTTGTCGGTGCGCGGCTCGGGCGGCAGGCCGAGGACGCGTTCGGCGACGATGTTCAGCAGGACCTCGCTCGTCCCGCCCTCGATGCTGTTGCCCTTGGCGCGGAGGTAGCGGTATCCGGCCTCGCGGCCCGCGAAGTCGACGAGTTCGGGGCGGCGCAGTGTCCAGTCGTCGTACAACAGGCCCTCCTCGCCGAGGATTTCGACCTCCAGGCCGCTGATCTCCTGGTTGAGGCGGGCGAAGCCGAGCTTCATGCCGGCGCCCTCGGGGCCGGGGTGGCCCGCGACGAGCTGCTGGCGCAACCGCTCACCGGTGAGCCGGGCCACCTCGGCGTCGACCCACAACTTCACCAGACGCTGGTGCAGGTCGGGCGTGCGCAGTTCGGGGCGTTCGCGCCACGTCTTGGCGACGATGCCGATGAGGCCGCCCTCGCGCGGCAGGCGCATGCCGCCGATGGCGACGCGCTCGTTGTTGAGGGTGGTCTGGGCGACCTTCCAGCCGTCGCCGACGGCGCCGAGGCGGTGGGCGTCGGGGATGCGGACGTCGGTGAGGAACACCTCGTTGAACTCGGCCTCGCCGGTGATCTGGCGCAGTGGCCGCACCTCGACGCCGGGGTCGGCCATGTCGCAGACGAAGTAGGTGATGCCCCGGTGCTTGGGCACGTCCGGGTCGGTGCGGGCGATGAGAATGGCGAACCGGGCGTTGTGCGCGCCGGACGTCCACACCTTCTGCCCGTTGACGATCCAGTCGTCGCCGTCGCGAACGGCGCGGGTGCCGAGCGCGGCGAGGTCGGACCCGGCGCCGGGCTCGCTGAACAGTTGGCACCAGATCTCGTCGCCGACCCAGAGCGGCTTGAGGAACCGCTGCTTCTGCTCGTCGGTACCGTAGTGGAGGATGGTCGGGGCGGCCATGCCGAGCCCGATGCCGTTGCGCCGGGGCGCGTTGTCGGGGGCGCCGGCCGCTTCCAGTTCGGCGTCGACGACGGCCTGGAGCGCGCGCGGCGCGTCGAGCCCGCCGAGCCCCTTCGGGTAGTGCACCCAGGCGAGTCCGGCGTCGAAGCGGGCGCTGAGGAAGTCGGCGCGGGGCGTGGTGGCGGGCGGGTGGGCGGCCAGGAACTCCTGGGTGAGGGTGCGCAGTCGCGCGGCGTCGGGGGTGGTCATGCCGCGGCTCCTTCCTTACGCGCGTGGAGGCCGGGGACGACGACGACGCGGCCCGTGGTGACCCCGTCGGCGACGCGCTGCACGGCGGACGCCGCCTCCGTCAGGTCGACGCGCTCGCTGACCAGCGGCTTGATGGCGCCGCGCGCGGCCAGCTCGGTGAGCTGGGCGTGGCAGTGCGCGATGAGCTTCGGGTTCTTGGTGGCGTACAGGCCCCAGTGCAGGCCCATGATCGAGTAGTTCTTGACCAGGGCGTGGTTGAGCGCGGGGCTCGGGATGGTGCCGCTGGCGAAGCCGACGACGACGATGCGGCCCTCGAAGGCGACCGTCTTGGCCGACTGCGTGTACGCCTCGCCGCCGACGGGGTCGTAGATCACGTCGGCGCCGTGGCCGCCGGTGGCTTCCTTCACGGCGGCGATGACGTCCTCGCTACGCCGGTCCACGACCACGTCGCAGCCAAGGTCGCGCGCGACCTTCGCCTTGTCGGGGCCGCCGACGACGCCGATGACGCGGGCGCCCGCGGCCTTGCCGAGCTGGACGGCGGCGCTGCCGACCCCGCCCGCGGCGGCGTGCACGAGCAGCGTCTCGCCCTCCTGGAGGCGGGCGCGCTGGTGCAGGCCGAACCAGCCGGTCTGGTAGCCGATGTGCAGGGCGGCGGCCTCCGCGTCGTCGAGGGCGTCGGGCGCGGGCAGCAGGGCGCGCGCGTCGGCGACGACGTACTCGGCGAGGCCGCCGTGCGGCAGCGCCGGGGTGGCGATGACACGGCGCCCGTCCTCGGTCTCGCCGCAGATCTCCACGCCCGGGGTGAACGGGAGCGGGGGCCTGACCTGGTACTGGCCCTTGCAGAGCAGCGCGTCCGGGAAGTTGATGTCGGCCGCGAGCACCTTGAGCGACACCTGCCCGTCACCGGGCACGGGGCGCTCGATCTCCTCGAGCCGCATCACCTCGCTCGGCTCGCCGTTCTCGTGCACTTGCCATGCCTGCATGCGGGGCCTCCACGGACTGGCTACCAGGTTCGCGTTCAGCCGCATACTAAGCGGTCGCTTGCCCCCTTGGGAATGCCGATCCCGGACACCGCCGCACGCCGCTCAGTCCGATCCGCCCCGCGACGGCCGTGCCCGCACATGCATCCGCTCCCCCTGCGGCCCGAACAGGCTCAGGAACTCGGCGGGCCCGTCCTTCGTCGCCCCGAACCAGTGCGGCACACGGGTGTCGAACTCCGCCGCCTCACCGGGACCGAGGATCACATCGTGCTCGCCGAGCACCAGTCGCAGCTTGCCGGAGAGCATGTACAGCCACTCGTACCCCTCGTGCGTCCGAGGCTCCGGCTCGTCCGTGCGCGCCGGCTCGATCACCTTGTACGCCTGGAGCCCGCCGGGCTGACGGGTGAGCGGGATCATCGTCCGGCCGTGCCGCACGATCGGCTTGGCGCGCACGCGCGGGTCGCCGACGGGCGGCGCCCCGACCAGCTCGTCGAGCGGCACCTGATGGGCGCGGGCGATCGGCAGGAGCAGTTCGAGGCTGGGCTTGCGCAGCCCCGACTCCAGGCGGGAGAGCGTGCTGACCGAGATGCCGGTGGCCTCGGAGAGCCCGGAGAGCGTGGCGCCGCGCTCCTTGCGCAGGGCGCGCAGGCGCGGCCCGACCCCGCCGAGCACGGCGTCCATGCTCGCCTCGGGCGCCTCGTCCGTGGGGTGGGGAGAGTTCCGCTTCATGGGTCCATTGCAGTTTCGGCAAGTCCGTTTGTCAATGGCGCGGGTCCGGATGCACCGTCGGACGCGGCAGGAGACAGGCACGTATCGCAGACGAGGTGGTCCCCATGAACAACCGGCAGCGCGCGCGGGACGCGTACGACGTCGTGGTCGTCGGCGGAGGGACGGCGGGCCTCGCGGCCGCGCTGGTCCTGGGCCGCTCGCGCCGCTCGGTCCTCGTCGTCGACGCGGGCGAGCCGCGCAACGCGCCTGCCGCGCACATGCACGGCTACCCCTCGCGCGACGGCATGCCGCCCGCCGAGTTCCTGGCGGAGGTGCGGCGCGAGACCGAGGCGTACGGGGTGGAACTGGTCCGGGACCGGGTGGCGGCGGCGGAGCCGGACGGGTCCGGCGAGTTCCGCGTCCTCCTGGCGGACGGCGGCCAGGTGCACGCCCGTCGGCTCGTGGTCGCCACCGGCCTCGTGGACGAGCTGCCCGGCCTCCCCGGCGTCGCCGAGCGATGGGGCAAGGACGTCATCCACTGCCCGTACTGCCACGGCTGGGAGGTCAGGGACCAGGCGATCGGCGTCCTGTACGCGAAGGCCTTCGGCATCCACCAGGCCCTGCTGTTCAGCCAGTTGTCCGACGACGTGACACTGTTCCTGGACGGCGCCGCCGAGGACGACCTGCCGGACGCCGACTGGCAGATGCTCGCGGCGGCCGGCGTGAGCGTGATCGGCGGCAAGCTCGACGGGCTCGTGGTGCGCGACGACGCGCTGAGCGCGGTGCGCCTCGCCGACGGCCGGGAGTTCGCCCGCTCGGTGTTCGTCGTGGCGCCGCGCATGGTCCCGCGGGACGGGCTGCTCACCGCGCTCGGCGCCCGCACGAAGGAGACCCCGGCCGGGCCGTTCACCGACGTGGACCCGATGGGGCAGACCAGCGTGCCGGGCGTGTACGCGGCCGGCAACGCGACGGGCCCGGCCGAGCAGGTGGTGAACGCGGCGAGCGCCGGATACCGGGCCGGGGCCGCCCTGCACGCCGACCTCCTCCACACCGACCTGGAGCGCGCGGCGGAGCGGCGGCGCGCCGGGGTCTTCTCGCCGGAGGGCGAGCGCGCGGTGGCCCGGGCGCGGGCGCGCCGCGTATGAGACACCCGCACGGGCGGCGGCGACTAGGACAGAGGTCAGCGAATCCGCTGCCCGTACACGTGGTCGACCGTCATCTCCATCAGCACCCGGCGGTCGGCGACCATCACGGCCCGGTACTCGTCCCAGTCGGGGTGCTCGCCCGCCGCCTTGCGGTAGTAGGCGACCAGCGCCTCCACCTCGGGCCCGTGCGGGTCGTCGCCGGGCCCGACGAGCCGCACCGTGCCCTCGGCGGTGGCCCAGGCGCCCGCGTCGGGCGCGGTGACCTCCAGCGCGGCGCGCGGATCGCGTCGCAGGTTCGCCGTCTTGGCGCGCCCCTCGGTCATGGACACGTACAGCGTCTCGGTCGTCCGGTCGTAGAACGGCGTGACCGGCGACAGCTGCGGACGCCCGTCGCTCTTGATCGTCGCCAGGACGCCGAGCCGGCTCTCGGCGAGCAGGGAGCGCGGATCGAAGGCTGCGGTGGTCATGGTCACCTCTCCGTCGGACGGAAGGACACGATGCGGTGCGCTGCGCTGGACCCATGGTGCCTCATCGACAACAGACACCCTGTTCGTGGCGTCGTACATCCTTCAGGACGTGCGTCCTTCAGGACGTGCTCGGGCTCGACGCGTTCGACATGTCCCTGGTCATGCTGCCCGCCGCGCTGTGCATGGTGCTTGCGGCGCCGCTGACGGCGCTGTCCGTCGGTGCCTGCGCGTTCGCTCTGGGCACGGGGTTCGGCACCGTCATGGTCACCGCGACGGAAGTCCTCGTCCGCCGGGCGGCGGCCGCCGACGCCGGGGTGGCGGGCGGGCTCCAGCAGACGGCGATGAATGTCGGCCCGACGCTCGGGACGGCCATCGCCACGACGCTGCTCGTGTCCGGCCGGGACCTCACCGCGTCGATGGGGCCGACGCTCACCGTTCTCGCGGTCCTGTCGTGCGCGGGCGCGGCCGCCGCGAGCAGGCTGCCGCGCGCCGCCCGGCCCCTGCCCGTCGAGTAGGGGTTCGAAGGCGGGTCTCAGTGCGCGATGGAGTCGATCAGCTCGCGCGCGCCCTGCCGCAGCAGCGCCACCGCCACCGACATGCCGAGCGTCGCGGGGTCCAGCGGGCCGGCCCACTCCTGGGCGTTGAGCACCCGCTTCCCGTCGGGCGTGAACACGCAGGCCCGCAGCGACAGATCACCGCTGCGCTCCGCACGCGCGTACCCGGCGACCGGCGAGTTGCAGTGCCCTTGCAGGACGTGCAGGAACATGCGCTCGGCGGTCGCCTCCCGCCAGGTGTCCCGGTGGCCGAGCCCGCTCACCGTCTCCAAGGTCGCCTCGTCGTCGGCGCGGCACTGCAGCGCGAGGATGCCCGCGCCGATGGGCGGGCACATGGTCTCGGGCGACAAGGCGTCGGTGATCAGGTCCGGGCGGCCGATCCGCTCCAGGCCCGACACGGCGAGGAGCAGCGCGTCCGCGTCGCCCGCCGCCAGCTTCTCCAGCCTGCGGTTGGCGTTGCCGCGCATCGGGACGCACGTCAAGTGCGGGTGGCTGGCCGCAAGTTGGGCGACACGGCGGACGGACGAGGTGCCGATGCGGGTGCCCTCGGGCAGCTCGTCCAGCGTGCGCCCCCGCGGGTCGATCAGCGCGTCGCGCACGTCGTCGCGCTCCAGGTACGCGCCGAACGTGCACCCCTCCGGCAGCGGCCGGTCCGCCGGAATGTCCTTCAGGCAGTGCACGGCCAGGTCGGCGCGGCCGTCGAGGAGCGCCTGGTCGACCTCCTTGGTGAAAGCGCCCTTGCCGCCGAGCTTGGCGAGATCCCCCATCCACTTGTCGCCGCTGGTGGTGACGGGGACGACCTCCGTACGCACGCCCGGGTGCAGAACGGCGAGTTCGGCACGGACCCGCTCCACCTGGGCGAGCGCCATCGGCGAGGAACGGGAGACGATACGGATCAGCTCGGCAACCATCCCGACACCATAGTGCTTGCGCCGCCCCCCTCATGCCTACGCTGCCCTCCATGAACGGCAACGAGAACGGGAACGCCCCAGAAGCACTCCTGCTCGGCGGCCGCGCCGGGGTCGGCAAGACGACGGTGGGCTGGGAGGTGTCGGTGCTGCTGCGCGCCGCGGGCGTACCGCACGCGGTGATCGAGGGCGACTTCATGGGCCAGATCCACCCCGCGCCGGACGGCGACCCGCGCCGCTCGGAGATCACCGAACGGAACCTCACGGCGGTCTGGGCCAACTTCGCCGCGACCGGCTGCCGCCGACTCATCTACACGAACACGGCGAGCGTCCTCACGGAGACCACAGGCATGTTCGAACGCGCCCTGGGGCCGCGGACCAGGATCACCCGCGTCCTGCTGACAGCCACCGACGCCACCGCCCACGCCCGCCTCTCCGGCCGCGAACTCGGCTCGGAACTGGCCCACGAACTGGCGTCGAGCGCCCGCAAGGCGCGGCTCCTGGACCGGGAGTCCCACCCGGAGACCGTGCGCGTGGCGACGGACGACCGGTCCGTCATCGCCATAGCGCGCGACGTGGTGGCCGCCACGGGATGGACCGGGCCGTCCTAGGCGGTGCCGAGGGGGCAGGAGCGGGCGTGGTGCCAGAAGTGGCGGGTCTGCGCGCTGTCGTCGTCGCTTCCCTCGGGCGCGCCGCACGTGCACTGCCCGGCGCGCGGGTCGATGAGGTCGGCGGCGTCCCGATGGCCGGTGTCGCGCAGCTCCACGGCCAGTTGATGGGCGTAGTCCTCGACCAGAGCGGCGGCCGTCTCCCGGGTGCAGCCGCCGCGGCGCAACTCCTGGATCAGCCGGGAGCGCGCCATCATGGGCGCGGCTCGTCCGGCGCGCCCTCCACGAGGCGCCGCAGGTCCTCGCGGCTCCACCCCGTGATCCGGGCGACCTCGTCCTCGTCGCCGGGGCGCGCGTCCTCCTGGCGCAGGGCGGCGAGCGCCTCCGTCCGGAGGTCGAACTGGGCGCCCTCCAGCGCCTCCACGGCTTCCCTGTAGCGCTGAGCTGCGAGTTCGAGCTTGGCAGTGTCCACGCCCCGAGTCTCGCACAGCCGTCAGCGCGGAAAGAGTTCGAACGGCACCGCGGGCCTTCCGCCGAACCGGTCGGCGGCCACCTGCGCGTTCCGCGTCAGGAAGGTGCGGCAGTACGTCTCCGGGTCCTCGTCCGTGAGCACCTCGATGTACGTACGGTGCTCCAACAGCGACTGGATCGAACGCTCCAGCCCCGCCCTGGCGTCGACCGCGTGCGTCGGCTGCGACGAACCGGCGACAGCCACCCACCGCACCCCGCCCCACGGTTCCAGACCCTGCTCCGTCAGCTCGGGGAAGATCCAGCGGTTGCCCGCGTCGGCGGCGGCGTCCAGCGTGGCCCGGCCCACCGCCACGTGATCGGGGGTGTTCCAGTAGACGCCGCCCCACGTGTCCCGGTGGTTGAGCGTGATGACCAGTTCCGGGCGGTGGCGGCGGATCGCGGCGGCGATGTCGCGGCGCAGCGCCGTGCCGTACTCGACGACGCCGTCCCTGTGGTCCAGGAACTCGACGGTGCCGACGCCGACGACCGCGGCGCTCGCCCGCTGCTCCCGCTCGCGCAGCGGGCCGCACCTGGCCGGTTCCAGCGTGTCGATGCCGGCCTCTCCGCGGGTCGCCAGGACGTACGTGACCTCCCGGCCGGCGTCCGTCCACGTGGCGACCGCGGCCGCGCAGCCGTACTCCAGGTCGTCGGGGTGCGCCACGACGGCGAGGGCTCTCGCCCAGTCGTCCGGCATCGGCTCCAGGGGGGTCAGGGCGGGTGGGTCGGCGTTGGTCATACCTCCGAACGGTAGCGCTCCGCTCGGGGCGGGGGTCGGAATCGGCGGCGCTTGGGTGGGGGTGGCTGCGGGTGAGCGCCGCAGGAGGTTCGGTCGTTTGCCAGCCGTCGCGCCGTCGTGGCCGGTCGCGCAGTTCCCCGCGCCCCTGGGGGGTTCGGTCGTCGGCCGGCCATCGCGCCGTCGTGGCTGGTCGCGCAGTTCCCCGCGCCCCTGGGGGGTGCGGCTGCGCCGCTACCCCCATACGGTCGTCAGTCGGGCGCGTCGCTTCGTCGTGGTTGCTCGCGCAGTTCCCCGCGCCCCTGGAGGCGGCGCCTCCAACGGGCGCCCCGCGATGGCGCACGAAGTGCGCATCGCAGG
>NZ_JBEYWV010000012.1:207518-215434 GCF_040644575.1 Streptomyces sp. NPDC046939 | reverse complement strand
CACGCGCCAATTGGCGTACTGGGCGACGGCCGCGGCCCCGCGCCCCTGAGATGCGCACTGCGTGCGCCATCTCAGCACTATGGGGCTGCGGCGAAGCCGCATGCTCCAGGGGCGCGGGGAACTGCGCGACCAGCCCCCACCGGCCCGCGCACGAGGACGGCTACTGCGGCCCGTACTTGCGCCCCGTCCGCGACGTGACCCCGCCCAGCAGGCCGCGCGGCGTCACCTTCACCAGACCCATCAGCGCCTTGTAGCGGGGGTCCGGGATCGACAGGGACTTGTTGCGGGCGAGGTCCGACAAGGCCGCTGCCACCAGCTTGTCCGCGTCGAGCCACATCCAGTTCGGGATGTTGTCCGTGCCCATGCCGGCCCGCTGGTGGAACTCCGTGCGGACGAAGCCGGGGCAGAGCGCCATCAGGCGGACGCCCGTACCGGCCAGGTCCTTGGCCACGCCCTGCGTGAACTGCACGACCCACGCCTTCGACGCCCCGTACGTGCCGCGCGGCACGAACGCCGCGACCGACGCCACGTTGATCACGCCGCCCCGGCCGCGCTCTCGCATGGCTCCGGTCGCCGCCGAGGTGAGCC
Organism: Streptomyces sp. NPDC046939; assembly: GCF_040644575.1. Classification (NCBI taxonomy): domain Bacteria; kingdom Bacillati; phylum Actinomycetota; class Actinomycetes; order Kitasatosporales; family Streptomycetaceae; genus Streptomyces; species Streptomyces sp. NPDC046939. The sequence continues at coordinate 214,846 of NZ_JBEYWV010000012.1, read as the reverse complement.
GCAGGACGGCCTCGCAGTGCACCTTCAGCATCGTCAGCTCGTCGGCCATGGGCACGTCGAGGAAGCGGCCCTTGTTGCCGAAACCGGCGTTGTTGACCAGCAGGTCGACCGCGGCCCTCGGGTCGGAGAGGCGCTGCTCGACCGCCGTGATGCCGTCGTCCGTGGCGAGGTCGGCGGTGAGCACCTCGGCCTCGATGCCGTGCCGGTCGTGGAGTTCCGTCGCCTGCTCCTGGAGCCGCTTCGTGTCCCGCGCGACGAGCACCAGGTTGTGTCCGTCCGCGGCGAGGCGCCGGGCGAAGGCGGCGCCGATGCCCGCGGTGGATCCCGTGATCAGTGCCGTAGTCATGGAGCAAGGTTAGTGAGGGGCGCGCGGTGCCCGTGATCACCGGGCAGATCCACCCGCACCCTTCACGCCATCCGCGCCCCGTACTTCTCCACGTACGTACGCGCCGTCCGCTCCACCTCACCGTGCAGCGCGTCCCCGGCCGCGAGGACCCGCGGCAGCAGCTCCCGCTCCGTCATCAGCGCGCGGAACTCGAAGGCCACCGTCACCTCGTGCGCGGGGCGGTGCACTATCTCGATCGGGTCGCCCGCGCGGATCTCGCCCGGTTCGATCACCCGCAGGTAAGCGCCCGGCCGCTGCCGCTGGGTGAACCGCTTGACCCAGCCCTTCTCGCCCAGGTGTCCCTGGAAGGTCTTGCACGGGATACGGCTGGCGCTGACCTCCAGGAGCAGGTCGGGGCCGATCCGCCAGCGTTCGCCGATCTTCGCCCCGCTCACGTCGACGCCCTCGGTGGTGAGGTTCTCGCCGAAGGAGCCGTTGGGGAGTGTGCGGCCGAGCGTGCGCTCCCACTCGTCCAGGTCCTCACGGGCGAACGCGTACACCGCCTGGTCGTTCCCGCCGTGGTGGCGGGTGTCGCAGACGGCGTCCCCCGCGACGCCGCTCGCGCCGGTCCCCTTCTGTCCCGGCGCGCTGACCCGGACCGGGCCCTCGACCGGCTGCTTGTCTATGCCGGTCACGCCGTCCGGCTGGTCGGTGTAGTCGACGGCCTTGGGCCGGCCCAGGTTCAGCGACAGAAGCTTCATGGCATCGCACCGTACGGGACCCGTCATCAAAGGCGCCACGCATTATTCGGCGCCTGCTCCAAGCAGGGCTTATGCTTGAACCATGATCGAGGCCCGGCATCTCCGCGTCCTGCGCGCCGTCGCCGCCACCGGATCCTTCTCGGCGGCGGCCCGCGAGCTGGGCTGCACGCAGCCCGCCGTCAGCCAGCAGATGAAGGCCCTTGAGGCGTCGGCGGGTACGCCGCTGCTGATCCGTACCGGGCGCGAGATGCGGCTGACGCAGGCGGGGGAGGCGCTGGTGCGGCACGCGGCGGGAATTCTCGCCGGGCTCACCGCCGCCGAGGAGGAGATCGCCGCGATCGCGGGCCTGCGCGCGGGCCGCGTCCGGCTCGTCTCCTTCCCCAGCGGCAGTTCGACCCTGGTCCCGACGGCCCTCGCCGCTCTGCGCGCCGAACACCCCGGCACCCGCGTCTCCCTGGTGGAGGCCGAGCCCCCGCGCTCGGTGGAGATGCTGCGGGAGGGCGATTGCGATGTGGCGCTCGCCTTTCGGTACGAAGGCGCCCACCCCGCCGAGGAGTGGGACGACCTCGTGGTGCGGCCGCTGCTCGCCGACCGGCTCGTCGGGCTCGTCGCCGAGGGGCATCCGCTGGCCGGGGCGGGCTCGGTGACCATCGACGCGTTCGCCGACGACCCGTGGATCGCTGGCTGCCCGCGCTGCCGCCGCCAGCTCGTCGAGGTGTGCCGGGGCGCCGGGTTCGCCCCGCGCATCGACTTCGCGACGGACGACTACCCGGCGGTGGTCGGACTGGTCGGCGCGGGGCTCGGAGTTGCCGTCCTTCCCGAACTGGCCATCGAATCCGTTCGGCCCAAGGGTGCACGCACAGTGACGGTGGAGCCGCCCGTGCGGCGCGAGATCGTGGCCCTCACGCTGCCCGATCTGGCGCAGGTTCCGGCGGTCGCCGCGACCCTCGACCACCTGGCGATGGCCGCCGCTCGCTGAAACCCGGGCCCGTGCGGGCGTCCGTACAGACGACCGCGGCCGCGCACGGGCGTGCGCAGAAACGTTCCTTCAGTGGTCCGGGCCTGCGGTCGCGGGTCCGCCGCCGCCCGGTGCCGACGCCGTGACGAGCCGGTTGCGGGCCCGCCCCATCAGCTCTTCGCGCTCGTCCTCGGTGAGCCCGCCCCACACGCCGTACGGCTCCCGCACCTGGAGCGCGTGAGCTGCGCACTCCGCGCGCACCGGGCACCTCATGCAGACCTCTTTCGCCGAGTTCTCGCGCGCGCTGCGCGCCGCTCCTCGCTCGCCCTCCGGGTGGAAGAAGAGCGAGCTGTCGACCCCGCGGCAGGCCGCGAGGAGCTGCCAGTCCCACAGATCAGCGTTCGGTCCGGGAAGGCGGGAGAAATCTGCCATTGCGTTGTCCCCTTGTAGCCGGTTGTGGCCGGTTCGATCCGGTTGTGGCGCGGTTACGGTGCCTGACCGTACATCTACTATCTAAGGAGATGAAAATATGACTCATTGCGAATCTAGCTACAGACACCAGCAAAAGGAAAGAAAAGCCGCTAAATGGGGCATAGCTTGTGATGAAACCTTGAGGGTCCGTTGCGGCACCTCCACTGTGTCCGGCCCCTCACGTAGAGTGCCGAACGAGACCGGCCGACCCGTAACTCTTTCGAGTGACCGTCGTTGGTAGTGCGGAGGCGGTTGAAAGAACAAGCGCTCGGGCATCTGTCCGGTGGTTTGCGAGTGTCGACCGCACAGGTGACGATTCGTACAAAGCCTGGAGGCTCAAGGTGACGCGCATCAGCTGCGGAGGACGGCCATGACATCCGTCCTCGTCTGCGACGACTCCCCGCTCGCCCGAGAAGCGCTCCGCCGCGCGGTAGCGACCGTGCCCGGCGTCGAGCGCGTGACGACCGCGGCCAACGGGGAGGAAGTCCTCCGCCGCTGGGGCGCCGACCGCTCGGACCTGATTCTGATGGACGTACGCATGCCCGGCCTGGGCGGCGTCGAGACCGTCCGGCGGCTGCTCTCCGCCGACCCTGGTGCGCGCATCATCATGCTCACCGTGGCCGAGGACCTGGACGGGGTGGCGCTCGCCGTCGCCGCCGGCGCCCGCGGCTATCTGCACAAGGACGCCTCGCGCGCCGAACTGCGGGCCACCGTGACGCAGGCGCTCGCCGACCCCACGTGGCGGCTCGCTCCGCGCAGACTGCGCTCGGCCGAGATGGGTGCCGCGCCCACCCTCACCGCGCGCGAGATCCAGGTGCTCGAAGGCATGAGCCACGGGCGGTCCAACGCGGAGATCGGGCGCGAGCTCTTCCTCTCCGAGGACACCGTGAAGACGCACGCGCGGCGTTTGTTCAAGAAGCTCGGGGCTTCCGACCGGGCCCACGCTGTGGCGCTCGGCTTTCGATGGGGCCTGGTGCGATAGCGCCGTTGGGGTGCGGTGGCCGGTCCGCCTGCGGGTTCGTCGTGGCTGAGCGCGCCGTTCCCCGCGCCCCTTACGGGGCCGCGGTGAACGCCGCTCCCGCGTTTCGCGCGTGATGCCGCATCCTTGAGGTGTGGAGTTCCTCGGGGACGGCGATTCGGGCGAGCAGGGTCAGCGAGAGGGGAGGGCGCAGGAGATGAGTTCCGGCGCACCTGCTCATAACGCTTCGGTGCACAACCAAGGCCGCGATGTCACGGACCGCGCTTCGGCAAGGCACCATGGTCCGATGCGCGACGACGAGGCAGCGGCCCCGCAGGGGGTCATCGGTACGCTCGTCCGCCGCGCCGTCGACGGTGACGAGCAGGCCACGCACGATCTGCTCGCACACGTCCATCCTCTGGCGATCCGCTACTGCCGCACCCGCCTCTCCCGGCTCCCGGGGGACGCGCGGCACTTCGTGGAGGACCTCGCCCAGGAGGTCTGTGTCGCGGTGCTGCTCGCGCTGCCGCGCTACAAGGACACCGGGCGCCCCTTCGAGGCGTTCGTCTTCGCCATCGCCGCGCACAAGGTCGCCGACCTTCAGCGCGCGGCCATGCGCGGCCCCGGTTCGACGGCAGTGCCGTCCGACGAGATGCCGGAGCGGCCCGACGACTCGCTCGGCCCGGAGGAGCGGGCGCTGCTCAGCAGCGACGCCGCCTGGGCGAAGAAGCTCCTCGCCAACCTCCCGGACAATCAGCGGGAGCTGCTGCTGCTGCGGATCGCCGTCGGGCTGACCGCCGAGGAGACGGGGCAGATGTTGGGCATGTCACCCGGGGCCGTGCGCGTCGCACAGCACCGGGCGCTCAGCCGCCTGCGGGCCCTGGCCGAGCAGTAGCACACAGCCCTTCCCGCCGTACGTGGGAACGTACAAAGAAGGCCGATGATCTTGCTCGTGGAATGAGACACCCCTTGTTCCCGTTAGCATGGACATCCGCACCGATCAAGGCCATTTGGGGAAGGTGTCATGACTGCAAACGTCGACGGAGTGCCCGAGAAATTCGCGACACTCGGGCTGACCTACGACGACGTGCTGCTGCTGCCGGGCGCGTCGGAAGTGCTGCCGAACGCGGTCGACACCTCGTCCCGCATCTCGAAGAACGTCCGGGTGAACATCCCGCTGCTCTCCGCGGCGATGGACAAGGTCACCGAGGCGCGCATGGCGATCGCGATGGCCCGCCAGGGCGGCGTCGGCGTGCTGCACCGCAACCTGTCGATCGAGGACCAGGTCAACCAGGTCGACCTGGTGAAGCGGTCCGAGTCCGGCATGGTCACCGACCCGATCACCGTGCACCCCGACGCCACGCTCGGCGAGGCGGACGCGCTGTGCGCGAAGTTCCGGATCAGCGGCGTCCCGGTGACCGACGCGGCGGGCAAGCTGCTCGGCATCGTCACCAACCGCGACATGGCCTTCGAGTCCGACCGCGGCCGTCAGGTCCGCGAGGTCATGACGCCGATGCCGCTCGTCACCGGCAAGGTCGGCATAAGCGGTGTCGACGCGATGGAGCTGCTGCGCCGCCACAAGATCGAGAAGCTGCCGCTCGTCGACGACGCGGGTGTCCTCAAGGGCCTCATCACCGTCAAGGACTTCAAGAAGGCCGAGCAGTACCCGAACGCGGCGAAGGACGCCGAGGGCCGTCTGCTCGTCGGCGCCGCCGTGGGCGCGAGCCCCGAGGCGCTTGAGCGCGCCCAGGCGCTGGCCGGTGCCGGGGTCGACTTCCTCATCGTCGACACCTCGCACGGCCACAACAGCAACGCGCTGAGCTGGATGTCGAAGATCAAGTCCAGCGTCTCCGTCGACGTCATCGGCGGCAACGTCGCCACGCGCGACGGCGCTCAGGCGCTCATCGACGCCGGTGTCGACGGCGTCAAGGTCGGCGTGGGACCGGGCTCGATCTGCACCACCCGCGTGGTCGCCGGCATCGGCGTCCCGCAGGTCACGGCGATCTACGAGGCGGCGGTCGCCGCCCGCGCGGCCGGTGTCCCGGTCATCGGCGACGGCGGTCTGCAGTACTCCGGCGACATCGGCAAGGCGCTCGCCGCCGGTGCCGACTCGGTGATGCTCGGCTCGCTGCTCGCGGGCTGCGAGGAGTCCCCGGGCGAGCTGCAGTTCATCAACGGCAAGCAGTTCAAGTCCTACCGCGGCATGGGCTCGCTCGGCGCCATGCAGTCCCGCGGCCAGGGCCGCTCCTACTCCAAGGACCGGTACTTCCAGGCCGAGGTCGCCTCCGACGACAAGCTCGTGCCCGAGGGCATCGAGGGCCAGGTGCCCTACCGCGGCCCGCTCGCCAACGTGCTGCACCAGCTCGTCGGCGGCCTGCGCCAGACCATGGGCTACGTCGGCGCGGCCACCATCGACGAGATGGAGAGCAAGGGCCGCTTCGTCCGCATCACGTCCGCGGGCCTCAAGGAGAGCCACCCGCACGACATCCAGATGACGGTCGAGGCGCCGAACTACAGCCGCAAGTAACAGCCGCGCACGAGTGAGGGGCGGTCCCGCATTGCCGGGGCCGCCCCTCACCCGTGTGTCGGGGATACTGGAACACGCAGACCAAGAGGGAAAGGCCCACATCACGTGACTGAGATCGAGATCGGGCGCGGCAAGCGCGGCCGCCGCGCGTACGCCTTCGACGACATCGCCGTCGTACCGAGCCGGCGCACCCGCGACCCGAAGGAGGTCTCGATCGCCTGGCAGATCGACGCCTACCGCTTCGAGCTGCCGTTCCTGGCCGCCCCCATGGACTCCGTCGTCTCGCCGCAGACCGCGATCCGCATCGGCGAGCTGGGCGGCCTCGGCGTCCTCAACCTCGAAGGTCTGTGGACCCGGTACGAGGACCCCGAGCCGCTGCTCGACGAGATCCGCGAGCTGGACGCCGAGACCGCGACCCGCCGCCTCCAGGAGATCTACGCCGCCCCGATCCAGGCCGACCTGATCGGGCAGCGCATCAAGGAGGTCCGCGACTCCGGCGTCGTCACCGCCGCCGCGCTCTCCCCGCAGCGCACCGCCGAGTTCTCCAAGGCGGTCGTGGACGCGGGCGTCGACATCTTCGTCATCCGCGGCACCACCGTCTCCGCCGAGCACGTCTCCGGCGCCGCCGAGCCGCTCAACCTCAAGCAGTTCATCTACGAGCTGGACGTGCCGGTGATCGTCGGCGGCTGCGCCACGTACACCGCCGCCCTGCACCTCATGCGGACCGGCGCCGCGGGCGTCCTCGTCGGCTTCGGCGGCGGCGCCGCGCACACCACGCGCAACGTGCTGGGCATCCAGGTCCCGATGGCCACCGCCGTCGCCGACGTCGCCGCCGCGCGCCGCGACTACATGGACGAGTCCGGCGGCCGGTACGTGCACGTCATCGCCGACGGCGGCGTGGGCTGGTCCGGCGACCTGCCCAAGGCCATCGCCTGCGGCGCCGACGCCGTCATGATGGGCTCCCCGCTGGCCCGCGCCACCGACGCGCCCGGCCGCGGCCACCACTGGGGCATGGAGGCCGTCCACGAGGACGTGCCGCGCGGCAAGAAGGTCGACCTCGGCACCGTCGGCACCACGGAGGAGGTCCTGACCGGGCCCTCGTCCACGCCGGACGGCTCGATGAACATCTTCGGCGCGCTCAAGCGGGCCATGGCGACGACCGGGTACAGCGAGCTCAAGGAGTTCCAGCGGGTCGAGGTGACGGTGGCTGATTCCCAGCACCGGCGCTGACGCTGTGTCGTAGCAGGACGTGAGTGGGGCCCCGCCGGATCGGCGGGGCGCCCCACCGGTGTGGTTGTGGGGGGAGACGGCGCGCCCCGGGGGGGGGC
>NZ_JBEYWV010000012.1:25900-207508 GCF_040644575.1 Streptomyces sp. NPDC046939 | reverse complement strand
CCGGATCGGCGGGGCCCCACTCGTGTGTGCTGGTCGGCTCAGCCGGCCGCGCGCTTGGTCGCGCCGAACGCGGCGACGCCCGCGATGGCGAAGAAGACGAAGGTGAGGAAGTCCGCGTCGGCCTTCCACGCCTCGTTCAGCAGGTCGAAGTGGTCCATGAACAGCTCGGTCACCGTCACCGGGAGCTGCTTGGCGCCGATGATGGCCTCACCGAGCAGCTGGCCGAAGTAGACGCCGATCAGCGACATGAGCACGGCGGCGAAGGGTGCCGCCGGGTTGCGCCCCGCGACCTTGCCCGTGACGAGGCCGACCAGGAAGCCGACGCCGACGGCCGCGTAACCGATCTCGCGCTCGACACCGCCGATGATGCCGCCGTACGCGCCGGCCGCAGCCAGCATCGTCACGAAACCGGCGAGGATGCCGAGGCCCAGGTTGCCGCGCGCGGGAGCCGGCGGCGCCATCGGGAAGCCCGGCTGCGGAGGGCCCTGCTGCGGGAACGGGGCATACGGCTGTGCCGGTTGGGGCGGCTGGGACTGGGCGTACGGGTTGGTGTCCTGTGGTGGTGGCGGCTGGGTCATGCGGTCCCCCCGAAGAGTGAGCATGGGCACGGGTGTGCCCATGACATGAAGGGCCGCACATTATCAGTCAGAGCCGGTGCGCCGCCCCCGCCGGAGTCGCCCCCCTGGTGTCGAGCAGGAGCTGCGCCTTCACCGCGAGACCTTGCAGGTCATACGTGCGGTGGTGCTGGAGCAGGATCGTCAGGTCGGCGTCGGCGGCGGCCTCGTAGAGCGAATCGGCGCGCGGGACCGGCCGGTTCAGGACATTCCAGGACGGTACGTAGGGGTCGTGGTAGCTGACGGCCGCGCCGAGCTGCATCAGACGGGTGGCGATCTCCTGCGCGGGGGCGCCCTGGCAGTCCGCGAGGTCGGGCTTGTAGGTGATGCCGAGGAGGAGGACGCGGGCGCCGCGCGCGGACTTGCCGTGCTCGTTGAGGAGCGTGGCCGCGCGCTGGACGACGTAGGCGGGCATGTGGTCGTTGACCTGGCGGGCCAGTTCGACCATCCGCAGGGGGCGGGTCGGCAGGTGGCGGGAGGTGAGGTCCTGGGGGAGGGCGTGGCCGCCGACGCCGGGTCCGGGGCGGAACGCCTGGAAGCCGAAGGGCTTGGTCTCGGCGCAGCGGATGACGTCCCAGAGGTCGACGTTGAGGTCGTGGCAGAGCACGGCCATCTCGTTGACCAGGGCGATGTTGACGTGGCGGTAGTTGGTCTCCAGGAGGTGCACCGTCTCGGCCTCGCGGGGGCCGCGGGCGCGGACGACCTTGTCGGTGAGGCGGCTGTAGAAGGTCGCCGCCGATTCGGTGCAGGCGGGGGTGTAGCCGCCGATGACCTTGGGGGTCGCGGAGTAGGGCTGGCTGCGGTTGCCGGGGTCGAGCCGGCCGGGGGCGTGGGCGAGGTGGAAGTCGCGGCCCGCGCGCAGGCGTGAGCCCTCTTCGAGGAGCGGGAGCAGGATCGACTCGGTGGTGCCCGGCGGGACCGGGGACTCGATGATCACGGTGGTGTGCGGGCGCAGGTGGGCGGCGAGGGTGCGGGTCGCCTGGATGACGGGGTCCAGGGACGGGCCGCCGTCGGCGCCGGGCGGGGTCGGGGCGCAGATCACGGCGGTGCGGACGCGGCCCAGTTCGGCGGGGTTGGTGGTGGGGCGGAAGCCGCCGGCGAGCATGCGGCGGACGTCGGCGGCGGTCAGGGCCGCGTCGTCGCCGTCGCCGGGGACGCGGCCCGCGGCGAGGTCCTTCGCGCGGTCCGGGTCGTGGCCGACGGTGGCGATGCGCGCGGCGACGGCGGCCTGCGCGAGCGGCAGGCCGAGGTGGCCGAGGCCGATGACGGCGAGGTCTGCGGGCATGGCGGTTGCCGTCCTTCCCGAGGAGGCGGTTCCGGCCGGTGGCCGGGGCGGGACGAGGGCGCGGGCCCGGTGGTCGGGACGGGCGAGCGCACTGTCACACTAGGAGTAAATATGACCGATATGCGGTATTGCGCCGCAATGGGTTGTGGAGTGTTGCGTGCGAGGAGCCCCGAGACGGGTACACCTGCCGGTGACAGGCCCTGAGCCCGGCGCCGACGACAGCGGGAGGCAGCAGTGAAGGCAGCGACACTGGGACCCGAGCAGCGGGCGCAGGCCCTCGCGACCATGGCCGAGGGCGAGCTGGACATCCTCGTCGTGGGCGGCGGGGTCGTGGGCGCGGGCACGGCCCTGGACGCGGTGACGCGCGGCCTGTCCACCGGGCTCGTCGAGGCGCGGGACTGGGCGTCCGGCACGTCGAGCCGGTCCAGCAAGCTGATCCATGGCGGGCTCAGGTATCTGGAGATGCTGGACTTCGCCCTCGTACGGGAGGCGCTGAAGGAGCGTGGCCTGCTGCTCGAACGGCTCGCGCCGCACCTCGTGAAGCCGGTGCCGTTCCTGTACCCCCTCCAGCACAAGGGGTGGGAACGCGTGTACGCGGGCTCGGGCGTCGCCCTCTACGACGTCATGTCCATGGCGCGCGGGCACGGACGCGGGCTTCCGACGCACCGTCACCTGTCGCGCCGTCACGCGCTGCGCGTCGCGCCCTGCCTGAAGAAGGACGCGCTGGTCGGCGCCCTCCAGTACTACGACGCCCAGATGGACGACGCCCGCTACGTCGCGACGCTCGTGCGCACCGCCGCCCTGTACGGCGCGAAGGTCGCCAACCGGGCGCGCGTCACGGGGTTCCTGCGCGAGGGCGAACGGGTCGTCGGCGCGCGCGTGCGGGACGTCGAGGGCGGCGGCGAGTACGAGATCCGCGCCAAGCAGGTCGTCAACGCGACCGGGGTGTGGACCGACGACACACAGGCCATGGTCGGCGAGCGCGGCCAGTTCCACGTCCGCGCCTCCAAGGGCATCCACCTCGTCGTGCCGAAGGACCGCATCAACTCGACCACCGGGCTCATCCTCCGTACGGAGAAGAGCGTGCTCTTCGTCATCCCGTGGGGCCGCCACTGGATCGTCGGCACGACCGACACCGAGTGGGACCTCGACAAGGCGCACCCGGCGGCGTCCAGCGCCGACATCGACTACCTCCTGGAGCACGTGAACTCCGTGCTCGGCGTGCCCCTCTCCCGCGACGACGTGCAGGGCGTGTACGCGGGCCTGCGCCCCCTGCTCGCCGGCGAGTCCGACGCCACCAGCAAGCTGTCCCGCGAGCACACCGTCGCCCACCCGGTGCCGGGCCTCGTCGTCGTCGCGGGCGGCAAGTACACGACGTACCGGGTCATGGCCAAGGACGCCGTGGACGAGGCGGTGCACGCCCTCGACCAGCGGGTCGCCGAATGCGTCACCGAGGACGTACCGCTGGTCGGCGCCGAGGGGTACCGGGCGCTGTGGAACGCGCGGGCACGGATCGCCGCCCGCACCGGACTGCACGTCGTACGCGTCGAGCATCTCCTCAACCGGTACGGGGCGTTGGCCCAGGAAGTACTCGAACTGATCGCCGCCGACTCCCGCCTCGGAGCGCCCCTGACCGGCGCCGACGACTATCTGCGCGCGGAGGCCGTCTACGCGGCCTCGCACGAGGGGGCCCGCCACCTCGACGACGTCCTCACGCGCCGCACCCGCATCTCCATCGAGACCTTCGACCGCGGCACCCGGTGCGCGCGGGAGGTGGCCGGACTCATGGCGCCGGTGCTCGGCTGGGACGAGGACCAGGTCGAGCGGGAGGTCACGCACTACGAGAAGCGGGTGGAGGCCGAACGCGAGTCCCAGTTGCAGCCCGACGACCTGACGGCCGACGCCGCGCGCCTCGGTGCGCCCGACATCGTCCCCCTGTGACACGCCGGTAGCCCTTGCCCTCGGTGGCCGGCACAGGAAGAGTGGCGTCACACAAGGTCAACGGGCAGGCGAGCTGCCCGGATCCGGACAGAGAAGACGTTCCCGACAACCGTTCGCGGGAGCGACCCTGGGCGTCGGGCGGTCCCCACGTGAGGGACAATGAAGGCTCTGTCAGGGCGGGTTGCAGAGGGGACGCATGTCGGAGGCGGAGCGGGCGGGCGAGACCCGTCAGGACAAGAGCGCTCGTCAGGACGCGTCCGTGAAGGACGCGCCGGACACGGGCGGCGACCGGGACGGGCGGAACCCCGCCGGTCAGGCATCCCCTTCCGGCCAGGAGCCGGCCGGGCGGCTGCTCGCCGGGCGCTACCGCCTGGGCGACGTGCTCGGCCGCGGCGGCATGGGCACCGTGTGGCGGGCCAAGGACGAGACGCTCGGGCGCACCGTCGCCGTGAAGGAGCTGCGCTTCCCGTCGAGCATCGACGAGGAGGAGAAGCGCCGCCTCATCACGCGCACGCTGCGCGAGGCGAAGGCGATCGCCCGGATCCGCAACAGCGGCGCCGTCACCGTCTACGACGTCGTGGACGAGGACGACCGGCCCTGGATCGTCATGGAGCTGGTCGAGGGCAAGTCCCTCGCCGAGGCCGTGCGCGAGGACGGGGTACTGTCGCCGCAGCGCGCCGCCGAGGTCGGCCTCGCCATCCTCGACGTGCTGCGCTCGGCGCACCGCGAGGGCATCCTGCACCGCGACGTAAAGCCGTCCAACGTGCTGATCGCCGAGGACGGCCGGGTCGTGCTCACCGACTTCGGCATCGCCCAGGTCGAGGGCGACCCTTCGATCACCTCCACCGGCATGCTCGTCGGCGCGCCCTCCTACATCTCGCCCGAGCGGGCGCGCGGCCACAAGCCGGGCCCCGCCGCCGACATGTGGTCGCTGGGCGGTCTGCTGTACGCGGCCGTCGAGGGCGTCCCGCCGTACGACAAGGGGTCGGCGATCGCCACGCTGACCGCCGTGATGACCGAGCCGGTCGACCCGCCGGCCAACGCGGGCCCGCTGGAGCCGGTCATCTACGGGCTGCTCGCCAAGGACCCCGCCCAGCGCCTCGACGACGCGGGCGCTCGGGCCTTGCTCAAGAGCGTCATCGACGCGCCCGCGCCCAAGCCGGCCCCGGAGCCGGAGGCGGCCGAGGCCACGAAGGTCGTGCCGCTGCCGCCCGCGCCCTCCTTCGAGAAGCCGCAGGGCAAGTCCGGCGCGGCCGTCGCCGCCAGGGGCGAGGAGGCCGCGGAGAAGCTGCGGGGCGCGCTGAAGTCCGTACGCAAGGCCGCCGCTGCCGCCACGGCCGCGCGGGAGAAGCCCGCCGCGCAGAAGACGGCCGCCACAGCTGTCTCCGGGTCCGCGGGCGTGACGTCCGGCCGGATCCCGGCGCAGTCCGGCGGCGGTGTGCCGCCGCGCGCGCCCGTGCCCAAGGCGTCGATCACCGATGTCGTGCCGCGCCGCACGCTCGTGATCATCGCGGCGGTCGTGGCGCTCGTCGTACTCGGCGTGATCCTGGCGCTCTCGCTCGGCAGGGGCGGCGACGACAAGGCGAGCGGCGCCAAGGGCGGCGGCGACAAGGCCGCCTCCGCCGGGGCCACCGGGTCCGCGGCGGCGGGCGGCGGCAAGGAGACGGACGGCGGCAAGGACGAGGACTCGGGCAAGGGCTCCGGCAAGGACGACGACTCCTCCGGGAAGGGCTCCGGCAAGGACAAGGGCAGCCCCTCCGCCTCGGCTTCCGCGTCCGGCGCGGGCGCCGGGCAGGGCTCCTCGCCGGGCGCCGACGGCACGGACCCCGACGCCAAGACGTACAAGCACTCCCAGGGCTTCTCGATCGATCTGCCCAAGGGTTGGAAGTACGTCTCGACCAGCGCGGCCGGGGCCCGCTTCACCGGCCCCGACGCGCAGAAGCTCCTGGTGGGCTGGACCAGTTCGCCCAAGTCCGACCCGGTGAAGGACTGGAAGAACCAGGAGAACTACATGCGGCGCTCCCAGTACGACCGCATCCGCATCGCGTCGGTCGACTACCGCGGCTGGAACACGGCGGACTGGGAGTTCACGTACGTCGACGGGGGCACCAAGTACCGGTCGGTGGACCGGGGCTTCGTGGTCAGCGGATCGCTGGGGTACGGGCTGATGTACACGGCGAAGGACGCCGACTGGAGCGGCGAGCAGCGCAGGACGGCGTGGAGCACGTTCACGGAGTCGTTCACACCCAAGTCGTGACGGCCCAGGTCATGGGTGTGTGCGCCGGGAAAGCCGACGATTCGCGACTCCGGGCGGCTTCGGCACGTATCGTGAGTGCTTGCGGACCGTGCGCAGTTGTATCAGGACGCGTCGTGCCGCATCGGTTCGTACAAGAGGGCGCATAGCGAACGGAATTGACCGCAGGGCGGATCTGGGGAGGCCTCGTGGACGAGTACGCGGGACGGGTGCTCGCCGACCGTTATCGTCTTCCCGTTCCGTCGCCGGACGCGTACGAGCCGGCGGCGGAGACCCGGGCCTTCGACACCTACAGCGGACAGGAAGTCCTGGTCCGGCAGGTGCCGTTGCCGGAGGTCGTCGAGGCGGAGGTGCTCGACGCGGACGGCCTGCCGGAGGGGTTCAGACCCGGGGCGCCCGCGCGCGGCTCCGCCGAACCCGCCGTGGCCCGGGCCATCGAGGCCGCGCAGGCCGCCGCCCAGATACCCGACCACCCCCGGCTCGAGCAGGTCTTCGACGTCTTCGCCGAGGGCGGCTCGCTCTGGGTCGTCAGCGAGGTCGTCGCGGCGCGGCCGCTCTCCGATGTCCTGGAGGAGGCGCCGCTCAGCCCGTACCGGGCCGCCGAGGTCGCCTCCGACGTGCTGACCGCGCTGCGGGCCCTGCACGCGCACGGCTGGGTGCACCGGAACATCACCGCTCACACCGTCCTCGTCTGCGACGACGGGCGGGTCGTGCTCACCGGCATGGCCGCGGGCGCCGCCGAGGAGGTCCTGTGCGGCTACGACCCGCGGCCCTCCGCGCAGGACGGGCCGGAGGCCGACGGGCCCGGCCTTGAGTTCGGGGCGGCCGTCGAGGTCGCCGAACCCGCGCCCGTCACCCTGCCCGCGCAGTCGGCGCCGCCCTCCGTGGCGCTGTCCGGGGGCGAGCCGGGGCCCGAGGACTACCGCGCGGCGCGGGCCGGGGCGATCGCCGCGTACCGGGCGGGGGCGCGGGCCGCCGCCGGCGGGGAGGAGTGGCACGGCGCGGCACCCCGCCCCGCGCGGTGGGACGAGCTGGTCGCCGGGGCTGAGAAACCCGAGGAGGACACGGGCGCGTTCCCCGCGCCGCGCTCCCCGGGCGACAAGGCCGGGCCGGGGCGGCGCGAGCTGACCGGGGTCGCCGCCGAGCGCGCCCGGCAGGTGCGGATGACCGTCGTCGGGCCCGTCACCGAGCGCTGGGCGCCCGAGCAGGCGTATCCGGTGCAGGAGAGCTGGCAGTTGGCGGCGCCCGTCGGGCCCGCCACCGATCTGTGGGCGCTGGGAGCGCTTCTCTTCCGGGCCGTGCAGGGGCACGCCCCGTACCCCGAGGAGTCCACGCCCGACCTCGTGCAGATGGTGTGCGCGGAGCCGCCCGCGTTCGCCGAGGAGTGCGGGCCGCTGCGGCCCGTCGTGGAGTCGCTGCTGCGTCAGGACCCCACCGAGCGGCTCGACTTCGAGGAGCTGCGGGGCTGGCTGCGCTCCCTGGTGCGGTCCGCGCCCGAGCCGGACGCGGGCCTGTACGTCGTGCCGACGCCGCCGTTCGACGCCACCCGACTGCCCGTCAAGCGCCGTCGCGGTGAACTGGTCCGCAGGCACGGGCGGCACAAGCGCGGCCGCGTCGAGCGGGCCCCGAGACCGCCGAAGCCCGAGCGCCTGCCCAGGGCGGGGCGCGCGCCCCGCGAGCGGCGGGAGCGGCAGCCCAGGTCGCTCGGGCGGTGGCTGCTCGTCCTGGTGCTCGTCGCGCTCGTCGGCGCGGTGGCGTACGCCGTGGCGTTCATGCCGAAGAACGACGAGGGCGCCGGGACGCGGGAGAACGCCAACTCGATCGGCGGCGCCCCGCAGCGCTCCCAGGAGCCGTCCGCGCCCGCCTCCACCGCGGCCCCCGACCGGCAGGACAGCTCCGAGCCCTCCAGCACCCAGCCGCAGTCCGACGTCGCCGCCGGGTTCGCGCTGCGCAAGGACCCCGAGGGGTTCGAGGTCGCCGTCGCCAAGGGCTGGCAGCGGCAGCCGAAGAACGGGCGGGGGCAGGTCGTGTACGCGCAGGGCAAGTTCGAGCTGCTCGTTGTCCCCGGCCGGGACACCACCGCCGCGTACGGCGGCGACCCGATGAAGTACCAGCGCGAGGACGAGCGCGAGTTGCAGCCCTTCCGCGACTCCACGTGGGCGACGTCCAGCGGCATGAAGACCGTCGAGGTCGGCGGACGGGCCATGGCCGAGGGCCAGTTCACATGGCAGGGCCCCGACGGGCGTGAGGTCTTCGTACGGAATCTGGCCATGATCGTCGGCGGCAGATACCACGTCCTCCAGGTGCGCGGACCAGAGGCCGAGCGCGACGAGGTGACGCGGTTGTACGACCAGGCGTCGGCTACTTACCAGTACCGCGGCTGAACCGGGAGGTACCGGACGCGAACCGCGTCACAGTGCTGTCTCCATGGCACCCCGCCTGTTCCTTGAGAGGCGCCCGCTCCCTAGTGTGGGCACGTCAAGACCATGGGTGGGAACGTGAATCAGATGCAGGGCCGGCTCCTCGCGGGCCGCTACCGGCTCGGCGAGTCCATAGGGCGCGGCGGCATGGGCCGGGTATGGAGCGCCCACGACGAAGTGCTCCACCGCACCGTCGCCGTCAAGGAGCTGACGGCCGCTCAGTGGGTGGCCGAGGCCGACCGCGCGGTCCTGCTCGCGCGGACGCAGACGGAGGCGCGGGCCGCCGCGCGCATCAACCACCCCGCCGTCGTGACCGTGCACGACGTGCTCGAACACGACGACCGGCCGTGGATCGTCATGGAGCTGGTCGAGGGGCACTCGCTCGCCGACGCCGTCAAGGAGCACGGCCGCATCGCGCCCGCCGAGGCCGCCCGGATCGGCCTGTGGACGCTGCGGGCCCTGCGCGCCGCGCACGGGGCCGGGGTCCTGCACCGCGACGTGAAGCCGGGCAACGTGCTGCTCGCCAAGGACGGCCGGGTCAAGCTCACCGACTTCGGCATCGCGCAGGTCGAGGGCGACTCGACCATCACCAGGACCGGCGAGATCGTCGGCTCCGTCGACTACCTGGCCCCGGAGCGGGTCAGCGGCTCCGAGCCCGGCCCCGCCTCCGACCTGTGGGGGCTCGGCGCCACCCTCTACACCGCCGTCGAGGGCATGTCGCCGTTCCGGCGCACGTCGCCGATCAGCACGATGCAGGCCGTCATCGAGGACGAGCCCAAGGTCCCCGGGCACGCGGGGGCGATGGGGCCGGTCATCAGCGCGCTGCTGCGCAAGGACCCGGCCGCGCGGCCCACCGCCGACGAGGCCGAGGTGATGCTCGCCGAGGCGGCGGAGGGGCGGTCCGCCAGTGCGGCACAGGCATATGTGCCGACACGTGTGCACACCCAGACCCACCTACCGGCCCAGACCCAGCCACAGGCTCCGGCGCCGGACCCGCATGCGTATCCACAACCGCACCCGCACACCGTCCCGGCCATGGCGGCGACCGCGCCGCGGCGGCGCTGGCCGCGGATGCTTGCCGTCTGGGCCGCGGCCCTGGTCATCGGGGGCGGCGGCGCGCTCCTCGGGTCCAAGTACTACGGGGACCGGAGCGACGGCGGCGGCACCGCGTCGAGCCAGGGCACGAGCGGCGGCACCCAGGGCGAGCAGGGCGACAACGGCGACAACGGCGACAAGGACGAGAGCGGCAAGAACGGCGACAAGGGCGAGCAGGAGACCGGGGCCGGGGCGATCCCTAAGGACTGGGTGAAGGTCAGGGACGTCGAGGGCTTCAGCCTCATGCTGCCGCCGGGCTGGAAGCGGCAGGCCAACGGCACCCAGATCGACTACACCCCCGACGACGGCCGGCAGTTCCTGCGCATCGCCATCGACAGGAACTCGCAGTGGCGGGACTCCTACCAGCACCAGCTGGACCTGGAGAAGACCGTGAGCAGGAACCTGCCCAATTACTGGCGGATCGCGCTCGACTCCAACCACTTCCGCGACCGCGAGGGCGCGCTGTGGGACTTCACGTGGACGGCCGGGAACAAGGACGCCACGACCGGTCCGAGACGCGCCATCGAGGAGACCTACCGCGAGGCCGACGGCACCGAGTACGCCCTCTACCTCTCCGCGCCGGCGAACCAGTGGCCCGCCGCGCGGGAGCGGTTCGACGCCATTCTGCGCGGGTGGGAACCGCCTCAGTAGCCCCGTCCGCACGTCGGTGACGACCCCTTTCGGAAACGTTGCTGACCGGAACCGGACAGTCCTTGCGCGCATGTGTGCGGCATGATGGGGCGCATGGGGACCGAGGGGGCCAACGTCCGCGTGATCGGCGGTCGTTACCGGCTGGAGGCCGAGATCGGCCGCGGCGGCATGGGGGTCATCTGGCGGTCCACCGACACGTTGCTCGCGCGACAGGTCGCCGTCAAGGAGCTCGGCCTGGACGAGTCGCTGTCGGAGGGGGAGGCGCGGCTCCAGCGGGAGCAGATGCTGCGCGAGGCGCGGGCCGTCGCCCAGTTGCGCCACCCGAACATCATCGTCGTGCACGACGTGGTCCTGGACGACGGACGCCCGTACATGGTCATGGAGCTGGTCGAAGGGCCCTCGCTCGCCGAACGGCTCGCGCAGGACGGGCCCGTCGACGCCCTGCACGCGGCGCGGATCGGGCTCGCGCTGCTCGGCGCGTTGCGCGTCGCCCACGCGGGCGGGGTCCAGCACCGCGACCTCAAGCCCGCCAACGTCCTCCTGGAGAGCGACACCGGCCGGATCGTGCTCACCGACTTCGGGATCGCGCGGGTCGCCGGAGCCACCACCCTGACCGAGTCCGGCGGCTTCGTCGGCTCGCCGGAGTACACCGCGCCCGAGCGGATGCAGGGCGGCCGCACGGGCCCCGCCGCCGATCTGTGGTCGCTCGGCGCGCTGCTGTGCGCCGCGCTCTCCGGCGAGTCCCCGTTCCGCCGCGACTCCCTGGGCGGCATCCTGCACGCGGTCCTGTACGAGGAGGCGCTGCCGCCCGCCGAGGCCGCGCCGCTGCTCCCGGTGGTCCGGGGCCTGCTGGAGCGGGAGCCCGAGCGGCGCCTCGACGTGGACGAGGCCGAGCGGCTGCTGCGCGCCTACGTCGCCACGGGCGCGACCCCGCAGGCGGCGCAGGCCCGGCTGCCGTTCCTGCCGCCGCCGCTGGACACGGTCGTGGTGCGGCGGCGCAGGATCCCGACGCGGGTGGTGCTCGTGGCCGCCGCCGTCGTCGCGGCGGTCACCGGGGCCGGGATCTCCGCCGCCGTGCTCCTCGCCCGGCAGGACGGCGACGGGCAGCCGCCCACGTCGACGGCGGGCCCCACGCGGACGGAGACGACGACGCAGGCGCCCACCCCGACCGTGACCGTCACCCGGGCGCCGACCCGCACCGGGCAGCCGCCGGTCACCGCGCCGCCCGGCTACCGGGGCGTACGCGACGCGAAGGGGTTCGCGCTCGCCGTGCCGAAAGGGTTCTCCCGGTCGGTCGACGGGCCGTGGGTGTACTACTTGTCGGCGGACCGGACCTTCCGGATCGGCGTCCGGGTCTCCGCGCCGCAGAACGGCGGGCCCGCCGCGACGCAGCAGCGGGCGGCCGCCGCCGGGCCGCGCACCAACCCCGGCTACCGGGACGGGAAGATCACCGACACCTCGCACGACGCGCACGACGCGGCGCTGTGGGAGTTCACCTGGGACGACCCGACCTCCGGGGGCCAGGCGCGCCGCGTCATGGACCTGTGCTGGGAGGAGGGCGGGCGCCGCTACGACATCCGGGTCTCGGCGCCGGTCGGCAGGGCCGACGAGGCGCGGGGCTACTTCGACGCCGCCGTCGACACGTTCGCCCCTCCCGCGGGTCAGTGACGTCCGGCCGACGGCGTGCTCGCCGGTTAGGGGATCGCCGAAAATTGACCGGTCGTGGGAAGCACCCCTGTAAAGCCCCTGATCAGCGGCTTTGATGCCAGCGAACACTGGCGCAGTGTAGGTGTCCGGTGAAAGCTCGTTACTGATGGGTACCGAAAGCGTCTCCTTCGGCATACCCTCCCCACCATGACGGAGTCGCAGGCCACCCCCGAGCCCGTACAGAACACCGCGAAGACCGGGACCAACCCGACGGCCGCCGCCCCCGCGGGCGCGCGCACCACCGCCGACGTGGTCACGCCCGAGCTGGTCGCCCAGCTCACCCGGGGCGTGGTCGGCTCGGGACGGACGGCGAACCACACGCCGTTCACCGGTGAGAAGCTGGCCGACCTGCCGGAGTCGACGCCCGAGGACGTGGCGACCGCCTTCGAGCGGGCCCGCGCCGCGCAGGAGGTGTGGGCGAGGACGCCGGTGCGGCAGCGCGCCGCCGTGCTCCTCCGCTTCCACGACCTGGTCCTCGCGCGCCAGGCCGAGGTGCTCGACCTGATCCAGCTGGAGACCGGCAAGGCCCGTCTGCACGCCCACGAGGAGGTGCAGGCCGTCGCCGTCGCGGCCCGCCACTACGGGCGGAAGGCCCCGGCGTACCTCAAGCCCAAGCGCCACACGGGCGCCGTCCCCACGCTCACCAAGGTGACCGAGCTGCGCCAGCCGCGCGGCGTCGTCGGCCAGATAGCCCCCTGGAACTACCCGCTCGAACTCTCCGTCGGCGACGCGCTGCCCGCCTTCGTCGCGGGCAACGCCGTGGTCATGAAGCCCGACACGGAGACCTGCCTGACCGCCCTGTGGGCCCGCGACCTGCTCATCGAGGCCGGGCTGCCCGCCGAGGTGTTCCAGGTCGTCATCGGTGAAGGCCCGGTCGTCGGCCCCGAGTTGGTGAAGCACGCCGACTACGTCTCCTTCACCGGGTCCACCCGCACGGGCCGCGAGGTCGCCCAGGGCGCGGCGGCCCGGCTCGTCGGCGTCTCGCTCGAACTCGGCGGCAAGAACGCCATGCTGGTCCTCCACGACGCCGACGTGGAGAAGGCCGCGGCGGGCGCCGTGCGCGCCTGCTTCTCCTCCGCGGGCCAGCTCTGCATCTCCATCGAGCGGCTGTACGTCCACGACTCGATCGCCGACGCCTTCCTGGAGCGGTTCGCGACCCGGACGAAGGCGATGCGGCTCGGCAAGTCGCTCGCGTACGGCGCCGACATGGGGTCGCTCGTCGGCGAACGCCAGTTGGCGACCGTCAAGGCCCACGTCGAGGAGGCCGTCGCCAAGGGCGCGCGGCTCCTCGCGGGCGGTGTCGCACGCCCCGACATCGGCCCGTACTTCTTCGAGCCGACCATCCTCGACGGGGTGGAGGCGCCGATGGCCGTCTGCACCGAGGAGACCTTCGGCCCGGTCGTCTCCGTCTACCGCTTCACCGACGAGGACGAGGCCATTGCCCTCGCCAACGCCACCCCGTACGGCCTCAACTCCTCGGTGTGGACGAAGGACGGCAAGCGCGGCCACGAGGTCGCGGCCCGCCTGCGCAGCGGCACCGTGAACATCAACGAGGGGTACGCGCCCGCGTACGGCAGCGTCCAGTCGCCCATGGGCGGCATGAAGGACTCCGGGCTCGGCCGCCGCCACGGCTCCGAGGGCCTGCTGAAGTACACCGAGGCGCAGACGGTCGCGCACCAGCGCGTGATGCCGATGGCGCCGTCGTTCGGCATGGACGACGAGAGCTACGCGAAGTTCATGACCCGCAGCCTGAGCGTCATGAAGCAACTCCGCCTGCGCTAGCGCCCCGCCAGGGGCGCGGGACTGTATCGATATGTGGCTCCGCCACGTGAGCGCGACCAGCCACACTCAACCGGCACTCGCACGCAAGGAGATCTGGCAATGACGCTGGGCGAAACCGACGACGCGGCGTACGACTACGACGTGCTGGTCATAGGCTCGGGCTTCGGCGGAGCCGTGTCCGCCCTGCGCCTCACCGAGAAGGGCTACCGCGTCGGCGTCCTGGAGGCGGGCCGCCGCTTCACCCCCGGCACGCTCCCGAAGACCTCCTGGGACGTGAAGAACTACCTGTGGGCGCCGAAGCTCGGCATGTACGGCATCCAGCGCATCCACCTGCTCGGCAATGTGATGGTGCTGGCCGGCGCGGGCGTCGGCGGCGGCTCCCTCAACTACGCCAACACCCTCTACGTACCGCCGAAGCCGTTCTTCGAGGACCCCCAGTGGAAGGACATCACGGACTGGGAGGAGGAGCTGAAGCCGTACTACGACCAGGCGCGGCGGATGCTCGGCGTACGGCTCAACCCGACGATGACCCCGGCCGACGTGCACCTCAAGGCGGCGGCCCAGTCCATGGGCATCGGTGACACCTTCCACATGGCGCCGGTCGGCGTCTTCTTCGGCGACGGCGAGGACGCGGACGGCAGCGTCAGGGCGCGCCCCGGCCAGCAGGTCCCGGACCCGTACTTCGGCGGAGCCGGACCCGCGCGCAAGGCGTGCCAGGAGTGCGGTGAGTGCATGACGGGCTGCCGCCACGGCGCGAAGAACACCCTCAACGAGAACTACCTGTACCTGGCCGAGAAGGCGGGCGCGGTCGTCCACCCGATGACGACGGTCGTCTCCGTGACCGACGACTCGCAGGGCGGCTACGCGGTCGCGACGCTGCCCACCGACGACCGGAAGAAGGCGGCGGGCCGCGTCTTCAAGGCCCGCAAGGTGGTCGTCGCGGCGGGCACGTACGGCACCCAGACGCTTCTGCACCGCATGAAGGCGAGCGGCCAGCTGCCGCACATATCGAAGCGGCTGGGCGAGCTGACCCGGACCAACTCCGAGGCGCTCGTCGGCGCGCAGACCACCGACCGGCGCTACCGGCAACGGCACGGCACGGGCGCCGACTTCACCCGGGGCGTCGCGATCACCTCGTCCATCCACCCGGACGAGAACACGCACATCGAGCCGGTCCGCTACGGCAAGGGCTCGAACGCGATGGGCAGCCTCTCCATCCTCCAGGTGCCGTACGCGGAGAAGTCGTCGCGGGTCGCGGGCTGGCTGGTCAACGCGGTGAAGCACCCGACGCTGATGGCGCGTTCCCTGTCCAATCGCCGCTGGTCGGAGCGGACCATCATCGGCCTCGTCATGCAGTCGCTGGACAACTCGCTGACGACGTACCTGAAGCCGGACGGCGTCGGCAAGGGGCTGCTCACCGCGGACCAGGGGCACGGCGCCCCGAACCCGAAGCAGATCAAGGCGGCGTCCGAGGGCGCGTCCGCGATCGCCGCCGAGATCAACGGCTTCCCCGGGTCGAACGTCGGCGAGCTGATGGGCACCCCGCTGACCGCGCACTTCCTCGGCGGCTGCCCCATCGGCGACAGCGCGGAGAGCGGCGTCATCGACCCGTACCACCGGCTCTACGGCCACCCGGGGATCTCCGTCGTGGACGGCTCGGCGGTCTCCGCGAACCTCGGCGTGAACCCGTCCCTGACGATCACGGCGCAGGCCGAGCGCGCGATGTCGTACTGGCCGAACAAGGGCGAGGAGGACCCGCGCCCGCGCGTGGGGGCGGCCTACAGGCGGCTCGCGCCCGTCGAGCCGAAGAATCCGGCGGTCCCGCCGGAGGCGTTCGGCGCGCTGAGGCTGCCGTTCCTGGGGATGCCGTCGGTGCCGCCCAAGGAGCGCGAGGAGCGGTAGCGGGCAGGGGAGACGCGAAGGACCCGCACCCCCCTCCGAGTGCGGGTCCTCCTGGTCGCGTGCGAAGCGCTTACGCCTCGTCGCCTACCTTGCGGCGACGCACGGCGTAGACGACCCCGGCCCCGGCGAGGACGGCGAAGCCGCCGGCGGTGCCGAGGGCCGGCAGCGCCGAGCTCGAACCCGTCGCGGCCAGCTCACCCGTGTACGGGGTGCTGCTGGCCTGCGGGGCGGGGGTGTGGGACGGGGTGGGCGTGCTGGTCGCGACCGGCTTCGGCGAGGTGACGGCCGCCGGGACGGGGCGGGGCTTCTTCGGCGCGGCGACGATCTCGAACCGGTACTCCTGGTCCTCGGGGACGCTGTCGCCGCAGACGCCGTCCGCGTTGACGCTGGTGGCGAAGGCCACCGAGCCGCCGATCCCGGTCGGGGCGCCCCGGTCGACGCTGAGCCGCAGCGGCAGGTCGGCGTGGTCGCCGGGGGCGATGCGGCCGAGGTCGGTGAACGGATCGAGGTTGTCCTCGCCGATGGCGGTGTCGACGTCGTGCCAGCCGTCCATGTCGGAGTACTGCACGCGTACGTACTTCGTGATCTCGGTGGTGTCCTCGTCGTAGGCGTACGCGAAGGCGTAGAGCTGCACGAACGTCGCCTCGAACTCCTCGGACGTCTTGTTGGAGACGCGGAACGTGAAGTCGTGCCAGCCGGAGCCCGCGACGACCTTCGAGGGCAGGCCGCGCAGCTCCGCGAGGGTGCCGGGGCTGTCCTCGACCGCGGTGCAGTCGTCCCGGCCGGGCTCCTCGTCGGCGCCGGGCTTCGGGTCGCCGGTCTTCTCCGGGTCGTCCGGGACCGGCGCGGGCGGGGTCTTGGGGCCGCCGTCCGGGTCGGCCGGGGCCGGCTTGCCGTTCGTGTTCGCGTTCGGGTCGGCGGGCGGGGCGGTGTCCGGGTCCTTCCCCGTGGCGGCGGCCGGGTCCTTGTCCGCGCCCGGCGCCGTCGTCCCCGGGTCCGTCCCCTGGGCGGCGGCGGCCGGGTCCGGCGTGCCGGTCGCGGTCGTGGCCGCAGGCTGCGGCGCCTCCTCCGCGAAGGCGGCCGGGGCGGAGAGCAGCGCGAGGGGCGCCACGGCGGCCGTGGCGGCCGCCGTCACCAGTGCGCGGCGAAGCTTCATTCCTACCTCGATCGATATGCAGAGGGACGTTCGGTTCCGCATAAATGACCTGTGACGGCAGGCGATGGTTGTCCCCGCACTCACCCGATCTTCATGTGACCTGGATCACCGCTCCACCTCGCGGGCGCAGACGGCGAAGTCGCTCGCCATCGTGACGTACACCTTCACGCCGTGGCCGCCGCCCTCGGGGAACAGGTCGGTCTTGTTGCGGTCGACGATGTCGCCGCCGAGCCGCCCGACCGGCACCGGGGCCGGTTCGCCGGTGGCCCGGTGCAGGCGCAGGTCCCAGTAGTCGCGCTCGGCCCGGCGCCGCCCGGCCGCGTCCGCGTAGGGCAGCGTGAACGTGAAGCCGCCGCCGGTCCCCGGCGTCACCGGTACGGAGAAGTCCTGGCCGTCACCGGCGCGCGAGACGGCCACCACGCGCGCCCCGTCGAGACCGGCGCCGTCACCGAGGAGCACGGCGCGGAACGTGGCGCTCTCCTCACCGATCTCGACGCGCTCCACCTCGGCGTGCGCGGCACGGTGCCAGGTGCGCAGCGCCAGGAAGCCGTCGACGGTGGGGTACGGCTGCCAGGCCGAGACCCCGTCGGGACCGGTGTGCGGGGCCGCGCCCACGCGGGCGGCGCGCTCGGCGAGGCCGCAGATCAGGCGCTGCCGCTTGTTGGTGCCGCGGCGTGCGACGTAGCAGTCCCAGCGGCCCGTGGCGAGGACGTGCTCGGCGGGGGAGAGGGTGACGGCACGTCCGTCGGGGCCCTGTGCGGCGGCGTCGGGCAGGGGCACCCGGATCTCGCGGCCCTTGGGGTCCTTGCGCAGCCGGGCCACGAAGTCGAGCGGGCCCGAGGGCAGCGTCGCCGTCTCGAACCGCACGGTGAAGCCGCCGTCGGCGGTGGAGCGGACGTAGGCGAGCGGCTTGTCCGGCGCGGGAGCGGGCGCGGCGGCCACGGCCGGGGCCGGGGCCTGCACGAGCGCGGCGGCTTTGGGGCGCCGGAACAGCCGGGGGCGGCGGCGCGCGTCGAGGCGCTCGACCCGCGGCGGTTCGGGCGTGCGGCGGGCGGTGAGCACGCGGAACAGCTCCTCGTAGCGGCGGGCGACGACGTCGGGCTCGAAGTCCGCGGCGCGGATGCGGGCCGCCTCGCCCATCGCGTCGCGCAGCGCGGCGTCGGACATGAGCCGGTCGAGCGCGTCGGCGTACCGCTGGATGCCCGCCTCGCCGTCCTCCTTCGGGACGAGCAGACCGTTCTTGCCGTGCTCGATGATCTCGGCGGGGCCGTGCGGGCAGTCGGTGGCGACGACCGGGACGCCGCAGTGCATGGCCTCGACGATGGTCATGCCGAACGACTCCATGTCGGAGGAGACGGCGGCGATGGCGCCCTTGGCCCACTCGGTCTCTATCGGTGAGGCCGAGCCCATGAGGTAGATCCGCTCGTACAGGCCGAGGGCGTCGATCTGTTCCCGCAGCTCGTCCCTCTTGGGCCCGCGCCCGTACAGCCGCAGCGTCCAGTCGGGGTGGGCGTCCGCGACCTTGGCGAAGGCGTCGACGAGCCGGTCGTAGCGCTTGACGGTGATGAGCCGTCCCGCCGCCACGATCACCTTGGAGTCCCGCGTCGAGGGCTGCACCCGCCCTGCGGGCACCCCGTTGGGCACGCAGGTGATCAGGGTGCGGACCTGGGGGAGCGCGGCGCGGTAGGCCGCGGCGTCCGCCTCGGAGACGGTGACGTAGGCGTCGAGCTGCCCGATTGCCACGTTCTGGTCGCGGAGCACCTGGTCGGCGTGGCCGGCGAGGGAGAGGTGCTCCTGGCCGACGCGGAGGTAGCGGTCGGTGCCGTAGCGGGCCAGGTAGCCGTTGAGGATCGGGCGCGTGGCGATGACGACGTCCGCGTCCGTGCCGGCGAGGTAGCGGGAGAGGCGCTCGTCGTGCAGCGCGGTGTAGCGCTGGCGGCCGGAGACGGTGCTGCCCTCGTTGTACATCGTGTTGGGCCGCTCGGTCAGCGGGTGGTCGCCCGCGTAGTCCGGGCTGTCCTCGCGAAGATCGATCAGGGTGGTCATGCGGACGCGCGGGTCGAAGGGCAGCCCCGTACGGTCGGCCGTGCGGTGCACGCTCACGACCTCGACCTCGTGGCGCGCGGCCAGGGCGCCCGACATGTTCGCGGTGGCACGGATGGTCCCGCCGATGCCGTACGCGTTGTTGATGAGAAAAGCGATCTTCATGTGTTCCTCTCCCCCCACGGAGGCGAGCCCCCATCGACTCGCACTGTGGTTGAGACCAATCGGGCGAGAAGGGGTTGCTCCCTGTGACGCGTATCACACGTATAGACACATGTGCCACGCTCCGTCGCAAATGTGGCGGGATTCATGCGGTTGCCGTACAACCTTTTGACCGACTTCTGATCGTTATCGACAACGTGCAGGCAGAGGGCACGGCGAAGGGCCCCGCGGGACGGATCCGCGGGGCCCTTCGGCATCGGCTCCGACGTCAGGGCAGCGTCGTTGCCGCGGAGCGGCGCCGGGGGGTCGCGCCGCCGGCTCTGTGGGGGACAGGGGACGTGGGTGAAGGAGGCTTCGGGGGGTGTGGGAGGGGTTCAGGAGGCCGACCGGCCCCGGGCGTCCCCGGGACCGGCCGTTCTCTTGGGTGACCGGGCTGCTGTCCCCTGCCGTCCGGTCACTGCACCGGAGCGAGGTCCCACGACGTACGGCATGACCGTGACGTCTCATCGCTCCAGCAAAGCCACGCGTGGTTCGACTGGCCCGCCCCTGGCTGACACGGACACCGGGACCAACGAAGCCCGCCGCGTCCGGGTCACGCGCCGTACGGGTGAGTGCCGCACCGAACTGGGGTCCGGGGCGGGCCCCCGTGACCTCAGGGGCAACTGGGCCGAACCGTTAGAATCGACGGTACGACCCCCGCACAAGCCGCCGGAAGGCAACCCGTGTCATCAGCGACTTCCGCTGCCGCCGCCCCCGACACCGTCCTGGTCGTCGACTTCGGTGCGCAGTACGCCCAGCTCATCGCCCGCCGCGTCCGTGAGGCCCGGGTCTACAGCGAGATCGTGCCGAGCACCATGCCCGTCGCGGAGATGCTCGCCAAGAACCCGGCGGCCATCGTCCTCTCCGGCGGCCCGTCCTCGGTCTACGCGGAGGGCGCCCCGCGCCTGGACCGCGAGCTCTTCGAGGCCGGTGTCCCCGTCTTCGGCATGTGCTACGGCTTCCAGCTGATGGCGACGACCCTCGGCGGCACCGTCGACAACACCGGCGCCCGCGAGTACGGCCGCACCCCGCTCGCCGTCACCAAGACCGACTCCACGCTGTTCGAGGGCACCCCCGCCGAGCAGCCCGTGTGGATGTCCCACGGCGACGCCTGCTCGGCCGCGCCCGAGGGCTTCACCGTGACGGCCTCCACGGACGTCGTGCCCGTCGCCGCGTTCGAGAACGACGAGAAGAAGCTGTACGGGGTCCAGTACCACCCCGAGGTCATGCACTCCACGCACGGCCAGCAGGTCCTGGAGCACTTCCTGTACCGGGGCGCGGGCCTCAAGCCCACCTGGACCACGGGCAACGTGATCGAGGAGCAGGTCGCCGCGATCCGCGAGCAGGTCGGCGACAAGCGCGCCATCTGCGGTCTGTCCGGCGGCGTCGACTCCGCGGTCGCCGCGGCCCTGGTCCAGAAGGCCATCGGCTCCCAGCTGACCTGCGTCTATGTCGACCACGGCCTGATGCGCAAGGGCGAGACCGAGCAGGTCGAGAAGGACTTCGTCGCCGCGACCGGCGCGAACCTCAAGGTCGTCGACGCCAGCGACCGCTTCCTGAAGGCGCTCGCCGGGGTCTCCGACCCCGAGGAGAAGCGCAAGATCATCGGCCGCGAGTTCATCCGCGTCTTCGAGCAGGCCCAGCTGGAGATCCTCCAGGAGGACGGCCCCGAGGTCGCCTTCCTCGTGCAGGGCACGCTCTACCCGGACGTCGTCGAGTCCGGCGGCGGCACCGGCACCGCCAACATCAAGTCCCACCACAATGTGGGCGGGCTCCCCGACGACATCGAGTTCGAGCTCGTCGAGCCGCTGCGCCAGCTCTTCAAGGACGAGGTCCGCGCCGTCGGCGCCGAGCTGGGCCTGCCCGAGGAGATCGTCCAGCGCCAGCCGTTCCCCGGCCCCGGCCTCGGCATCCGCATCGTCGGCGAGGTCACCAAGGAGCGCCTCGACCTGCTCCGCGAGGCCGACGCCATCGCCCGCGAGGAGCTGACCGCCGCCGGTCTCGACCGCGACATCTGGCAGTGCCCGGTCGTGCTGCTCGCCGACGTCCGCTCCGTCGGCGTCCAGGGCGACGGCCGCACCTACGGCCACCCGATCGTGCTGCGCCCCGTCTCCTCCGAGGACGCCATGACGGCGGACTGGACCCGGATGCCGTACGAGGTGCTCGCGAAGATCTCCACGCGCATCACCAACGAGGTCAAGGACGTCAACCGCGTCGTCCTCGACGTCACGAGCAAGCCGCCGGGGACCATCGAGTGGGAGTAGTCCCCACGCCGGTACGTCACTGAAGGCGCCGCTCACCCCCGGGTGGGCGGCGCCTTCGGTCATTTCCGCCGCAGCGTCCGCACCGCCTCGCCCGGCGTCCACACCTGCGCCACCAGCCACGTGTCGTCCTCGATGAAGACCCGGGTCACCTCGGTGAGCTCCGTGCGGAAGAGGTGGAAGTCGTCCGGGTCGGGGACCTGGACCTGGCCGGTGTAGCGGGCGAGGGTCGCCGGGTCCTCGACGAGGAGGGCGCGGCCGCTGACGCGTACGTCACCGCCGCCCATCGTCGTGCCCTCGCCCGGGTTGGCCTGGAGGGCGAAGCGCGGGTCGCGCAGCAGGTCCCTGGCCTTGAGCGAGCCGGGCATCATGCCGAGCCACAACTCGCCGTCGAGGAAGCGGACTTCGAGCCCCGTGGTGCGGGGCGAGCCGTCCTTGCGCAGGGTCGCGAGGACGTGGTGCGTGTGGAGGGTGAAGCGGTCCTCGACGGTTTTGGCGAGGTCCGGTGCGGCGGCGGTGAAGGCGCCCCAGTTCGACGTCATACGTCGAGCCTGACGCGAAAACCCGACACCTCCTGTCGGGTTTTCGGGCGAATTCCGGAACACCCGGCGCACTCTCTTCACAGCCGGGGCCTGTCGCCCCGCGAGGCGCCCGGGTACCTTCCGCTCCATGTCGACGCCCAGCCCCGCCCCGATACCCACCGACCAGCTGCACTTCGCCATGCCGCCCGTGCACACCGACCCCGCCGACGAGCGCCGCCACCGCAAGGAGCGGCTCGCGGGCGCGCTGCGGAACTTCGGACGGCTCGGGTACGAGGACGGGGTGTCGGGCCACATCACCGCCCGGGACCCCGAGTTCGAGGACTGCTACTGGGTGAACCCGTTCGGGATGCCGTTCCGCCACATCACCGTCGGCGACCTCGTACTCGCCAACGGGGACGGGCAGGTCGTCGAGGGCCGCCACCACGTCAACCAGGCCGCGTTCACCGTCCACGCCGAGGTGCACCGGGCCCGGCCCGACCTCGTCGCCGTGGCGCACTGCCACTCCACGTACGGACGCGCCCTCGCCGCGCTCGGCGAGCTGATCGAACCGATCACCCAGGAGGCGTGCGCCTTCTACGAGGACCACGCGCTGCTCGACGAGTACACGGGCGTCTCCGTGGACGCGGGCGAGGGCAAGCGGATCGCGGTCGCGCTCGGCTCGTTCAAGGCGCTGATCCTGCGCAACCACGGGCTGCTCACCGTCGGGGACTCGGTGGACGCGGCGGCCTGGTGGTTCATCGCCCTGGAACGCTGCTGCCAGGTGCAGCTCACGGCACGGGCCGCCGGACGCCCCGTGCTCATCGACCGGCTCCAGGCGGTGGCGACCCGCGACCGGACGGGCGGCGACCTCGTGGCGTGGATCAACTACCAGTCGATGTGGCAGGACATCACGCGCAGCGAGCCGGAGCTGCTGTCATAGCCCCCTGCCTGGCCGGTCAGCGGAAGTCGCGGAGCACGACCTGCTTCGTCCGCGTGAACTCGGCGTCGGTGAGCACGCCCTGCCGGTGCAGCTCGCCCAACTCCCGCAACCGCCGCAGCAGTACGTCGTGGTCGGTGTGGCGCGACGTCGGCAGGGCGGGGGTGCCGGGCGGCGCCGACGGGTGCGGCAGCCGGGCCGTGACCGCCGCCGCGACGAGGGCGGTCAGCAGGTCCTTGCGCGCGTTGCCCCACAGATCGAGGGCGTACGGGTCCTTCTCCGGCGGCAGCTTCGCGTACGGGGAGCCCTTCAGGACGAAGCGCAGCACCCCGTCCTCGTAGCCGGAGTTCGGGACCCAGTCGACGCCGTCCAGGTCGTCCAGGGGGATGACGCGCGGTCCCGTCACCCGCTTCACCCGGTCCGAGGTGTCGCTCCAGTCGATCCGGACACGGCTGCCGTCGAAGGAGACCATGCCGTCGCTGGAGCGTACGGAGACGGGCACGGCGGGCCCCGGTACGAGATACGTGTCGGCGGGCCCGTCCGGCAATTGCTCCAGGAGCAGCGCCTGCCGGATCTCCTCCGCGATGTACTCGGCGACGCCCGAGCGGTCCGCGTCCACCGCGAGCCGGTAGGGGTCCGCCGTGTCCGGAAGCCGGCCCCCGGTGGCCTGAAGCAGCGGGTCGGCGGCCTCGCGCAGGGTCAGGCGGAGCCGGCCGCGCTTGCGCTCGGGTTCGTAGGCGACCCCGGAGACGGCCGTGAGCGGCACGCTGATCTCGCCGTACGTCTGCCGCAACAGGGCCACGCTGCGGTGCAGACCTGGGGTGATGCGGATGGTGCTGCCGTCGAAGGCCCAGGTTCCGTCACGCTGGATGATCTCGGCCATACGGAAATTCTCGCAGCGGCGTCAACATGCCGGTCAATGCGGACGAAAGACGTTCACCCCATGGGGGCAGCCCCGTGCGCCGGAGCGCGCGCCGCGTACGGCACAATTCCCAGTCTGAGCGCGGAAGTTGACGGACGACACAAGGCTTGAGGGCGGGGGCGTCGCGGTGGCGATGCGGGAAGCACGGCAGGGCGGGGCGGCGGGCACGCACGAGGGCGGGTGCACGTGCGGGGACTGCCCGCACGGCGCGCGCGAAGGACACCGCAGGGCGGTCGCCGCGTTCCTCGCGCGCCGGGACGAACTGGCGTCCGGTAGCGGCCTGCCG
The DNA here is from genome assembly GCF_040644575.1 of Streptomyces sp. NPDC046939. Lineage (NCBI taxonomy): Bacteria > Bacillati > Actinomycetota > Actinomycetes > Kitasatosporales > Streptomycetaceae > Streptomyces > Streptomyces sp. NPDC046939. The sequence continues at coordinate 183,530 of NZ_JBEYWV010000012.1, read as the reverse complement.
TCCGCCGTCGCGCACTCCGCCGGAGCCTCCCGCCAGTGGATCTCCGACGAGCTGACCCAGTCCGCCCAGACGGTCGCCGAACGCGGCCGGGCCGAGGGCGCGGCGTGGCGCGCGCGCCTGCTGCCGCGCAGCCTGTACGTGATCTGGGGCGGAGTGCTCCTCCTCCTGCTCGTGCAGGCGCTCACCGCGGTCGGCGCGGGCTGGAGCACGGCGCGCACGGCGGGCCTCGTCGCGGCGGTGGCCGTCGGCGCGCTGCTGAGCGGCGCCGCCGCCCTGCACCGGGCACGCGGCGGGGTCCTCGCGCCCGTCATCGGGGAGGACAACCGGCTGTCGACGTCACGGGCGGTGGCGGGCGGCGTGGTGGTCCTTGTGGTGTACGCGGTCCTCGTCCTCGCTGGTCAGCTGGCGCTGGCGGCGGAGGAGCGGGCGCGGGAGGACCTGATCGAGGGGCTCGGGCTGGCGCGCGGGGCCGGGCTGCTGACCGTGCTCGCGGTGGTCTGCGCGGTCGCGGTCCTCGTGCGCCGGGTCGTCGGCCTGCGGGTGCTCGGCCAGCGGCTGCAGAAAGTGCCCGCGATCCGGCCCCGCGCCGCCGACCTCCTCACCGACGACTCCGGGCGCGGAAGCTTCACCGACACGCAGTACGTCGCCGTCTCCGCCGCCGCGCTCGTATGGGCAGCCGCCCGGCTCGCCCGCCGCCCCGACCAACTGCCCGACCTGCCGTGGGGCCTCGCCGTCCTGGTCGCGGTCTCGGCCGCCACGTACCTCTGCGGCAAGTACGCCGAGGGCGGGCGCCCCGTCGTCCTCTCCGTCGTGCGCGCCCGCGAGGCCGGCGACCTCGACGGGCCGATCCGCACCGGCGAGGACATCGAGATCCGCGGCGCCGGATTCGTACCGCCCGGGGCCGGATCGGCCGACCAGTTGGCGCGGGTCGCCGTCCGCATCGGCACCGTCCACGTCCACGTACCGCTGGTGCCCGTGCCGGGCGGCTTCACCAACCCGGCCGACGGGCTCCTCACCGTGCCCGTGCCGGTGGACGTCGAACCCGGACGGGTGGAGGTGCAGGTGATCACGGCGGCCGGGGTCGAGACCAACCGCTGCGTGATCGACGTCGTCGACTGACCGGGCCGATCCGCTGCCTCACCGAACTACCGGCCCGTTCGCGGATGAGCCGGGGCGTCCTCCCGTCCGTATGGTCGGGTACAGGCACGGCATCAGGTGTGACGCGAGAGGCGGCGGAGCGGCGATGGCGCACGGCATGCGAACGGACCCGCACAGTGGCTACGGCCGGGACAGCGGGGGAGGCAACGGTCGGGGCGGCTGGCGGGGCACCGCCCAGCGGTACGCGCTGCTGCCGCTGCGGATCTTCCTCGGGGTCACGTTCATCTACGCGGGGCTGGACAAGCTCACGGACGCGGGGTTCTTCCAGGCGAGCGGGGCCGGATCCATCGGCGAACAGATGAGCAACATCCGCGATGTCTCCGCCCTCCCCGAACTCGTCGACCTGGCGCTCAAGTCGCCCGCGGGGTTCGGCTACGCGATCGCCTTCGGCGAACTGGCGGTCGGGGTCGGGACGCTGCTCGGGGTGCTCGGGCGTCTTGCGGCGGCCGGGGGTGCGGTGATCTCCCTGAGTCTGTGGCTGACGGTGAGCTGGGCGGTGAAGCCCTACTACCTGGGCAACGATCTGGCCTACCTGATGGCGTGGCTGCCACTTGTTCTGGGCGGGGCGGGGGTTTGGTCAGTGGACGCGTGGTGGGCCGGGCGGCGCCACCGGTTCCGTCCCGGGCGCGGGTGAGGTGGTGACCGCTCGCGCAGTTCGTGCGGGTGCCGTCGTGGCTGGTCGCGCAGTTCCCCGCGCCCCTGGGGAGGCGGCTGCGCCGCCGTCCCTCTTGGGTGCGTTGTCGAGTGCGCCTGGCGTCGTGGCCGCTCGCGCAGTTCCCCGCGCCCCTGAAGCATGCGGCTGCGCCGCAGCCCCATGAGATGGCGCACGCAGTGCGCATCTCAGGGGCGCGGGGAACTGCGCGACCAGCCACCACCACGCCCGCACTCGACAACGCTCCCAGCAGGGGTCCGGGGAACGTCGGAGGGCGAGGGGTGCTGGGGGCAGGCCCCGGTCAACCTTTCGGCGCCGGTTCGGAGGGTGCCGGGCGGTGGCGGAGCCTGAGCGCTTGGGTCACCGTCCCGACCACCCCCGCCACCCCCAACCCCCCACAAACCAGCGGAATCCCCACGAACCAGGGCGCCTCCCACGCCCCGCCCGCATCGCCGAAGTACACGAGCGCCGTAGCCAGCAGGGTGAGTCCCGCGAGCAGGCGCCCGGGGTGGAAGTCATGCCGCACGGGACACCTCCGCCTGTCCGAGTCCGACCTCGACGTGGATGTCGAGGACACCGTCACCATCGGCGCCGCGACCCGGCGTCGGGTTCAGGGTGAGTGTTTTCTCGATGCCGGGGCGGACGTCGACGTCGTTGCGCTGGTCGCCGGGCAGTTGGACGTCCCCGACCCCCACTTCGATGCGCAGCCGCACCGTCTCGTCCCGGGGCAGCACGATCTTGGCCTGGCCCGCGCCGACCTCCAGGTGGGTGGTGAGCGTACGGCCGTCGGCGACGTCGACGCCGGAAAGGTCGAGGGTGCCGACGCCGGACCCGAGTTCGTACTGCGGCCTCAGTTGGGTCGCGTCGGCGGGCGCCCAGTGCGTCCGGGCCCATTCGGTGCTGATGTTGGCGGGCAGCGCGGCGGAGGCGACGAGCAGCCCGGCCGTGACGAGCGCCCAGAAGACGGACCCCGCTCCGGTCCGCCCCCGGAACGCGCTGACCGTGATGCCGAGCCCGAACACTCCGAGCGCACAGGCGAGCCCGGTCTGCAGGCTGGGGCCGAGCGGCCGGGAGTCCCACGACGCGGCGGCCCCGGCGGCCCCGGCGACGAGGGCGGTCAGGAAGGTGATCCCTCCGATCCCGCGTGGCCGAGCCACGGCCCCAGCGGGCCGCCCGGCGACCGGCCCGCCGCGCCCGTCGGGTTTCCCGGGCCCGGCGGCGTCCACGCTGTCCGGCGGCCCCCAGATGTATCCGGTGCCGCCGACGTACGTACCGTCCTTGACGATCGGGTCCCGCCACCACGACGGCGCGGGCGAGACGGGCGGCGCCTGTGCCTCGGGCGGCGCGTCGGCGACCGCCTGCGCGGCGACGGGGTCGGGGTCGGCGGTGCGGCGCTGCTGGGACCAGTAGCCGGCGCCCGCGAGGAGCAGGGCGAGGACGACGGCGAAGGTGAACGCCCCGATGTTGTTGAGCATCGACAGGAAGACGCCGCAGCCGAGCAGTGCCGTGACGATGGCGGCGAGCCCGGGGCCGTCGACGCGGCCGGTGAGGAGTTTGCGGAACTCGTTCTCGTCCTCGTCGTCGTAGGGCACGAACAGCCAGGCGAAACCGTAGAAGAGCAGGCCGACGCCGCCGGTCACGGAGAGCACGGCGAGCCCGATCCGGAAGATCACCGGGTCCATGTCGCAGTGCCGGCCCAGGCCCGCGCAGACGCCGCCCAGCGTCTTGTATCGCCGGTCGCGGCGGAAGCGCCGCAGCGGGGCCGGGGCGGTGTCCTTCTCCGTGGTGTCCTGGTCGGCGGTGGGCACCGCGCCGTGAGGCTGCTCGGTCATACGTCCATGGTGACGGGCCCGCACGGACGGCGGCAGTCGGGACAACCCTGGCCGGACCCTGAGATCGCCCCTGAGACCGGTCCTCGTACGGGCGGCGGGATCAGGGGCGTATCGGGGGCGGACCCTGATGACCCCCACGCTTCCGGCGTGTGACGATCGGGGCATGCAGGAAGCAGCGACCGCCACCCGCGCCGAGCGGCCCGGGGACGCCCGGGACCCGGGGCCGCCCCGCAAGCTCTACCGCAGCGGTGACGGCCGCTGGCTCGGCGGTGTCGCGCGGGGCCTCGCCGGCCACCTCGGCCTGCCGGTGGTCTGGGTGCGCCTGGTCTTCGCGGGCCTGTTCATGGCGGACGGTCTGGGTGCCCTGCTGTACGCCGCGTTCTGGTTCTTCGTGCCGCTGGGTGTCGGGGGCGTGGGCACCGACCGGCCCTCCGTGCTGACCACCGAGACCGCCCCCGACGGGCGCCGCAAGCTGGTGGCGCGCCGCCCCGACCGGGGGCAGATCCTCGCCCTGCTGCTCATGGTCGTCGTCGCGATGATCTTCGTGCAGAACGTCAACCTCACCGGCAACACCAAGGCGTACCTGGTTCCCGCCGTCCTCGTCGGCGCGGGCGTCGCCCTCGTCTGGCGCCAGGCGGACAACGCGCGCCGGGCCCGCTGGGCCGAGGTCGGCCGCCGCAAGCGCACCCTGAACCTGGCCCGCGCGGCGGCCGGTGTCGTCCTCGTCGGCGCGGGCGTGACCGGCATCTTCGTCACCCAGGGCGCCACCGAGCACCTGGGCTCCATCCTCCAGGCGGCGCTCGCCGTCCTGGTCGGCATCGCGCTCCTCGCCGGGCCCTACCTGATCCGCATGACGCAGGACCTCTCGGAGGAGCGCCTCATGCGCATCCGCGCCCAGGAGCGCGCCGAGGTCGCCGCGCACGTCCACGACTCGGTCCTGCACACCCTGACCCTGATCCAGCGCAACGCGGACAGCCCCGCCGAGGTGCGCCGCCTCGCCCGCGCCCAGGAGCGCGACCTGCGGGCCTGGCTGTACAAGCCGGCCGCCGCCGAGAACCCGCGGGAGCCGGAGACGGTCGCGGAGGCCGTCAAGCGCCATGCCGCCGAGGTCGAGGACAAGCACGGGGTGCCGCTGGAGGTCGTGGTCGTCGGCGACTGCCCGCTCGACGAGGCGCTGAGCGCACAGATGCAGGCCGCGAGGGAAGCGATGGTGAACGCGGCCAAGTACGGTGGCGAGGGCGGGGCGGTCCAGGTGTACGCGGAGGTCGAGGGGGACGAGGTCTTCGTGTCCGTCCGCGACCGGGGGCCCGGCTTCGACCTGGACTCGGTCCCCGCCGACCGCATGGGCGTAAGAGAATCGATCATCGGCCGGATGGAGCGCAACGGCGGGACGGCCCGGCTGCGGGCGGTGCCGGACGGCGGCACGGAGGTCGAACTGACCATGAAGAGGGCGGAGAAGACGTCATGACCGAACCGACGGCACCGATCGAGGAGACCGGCCCTGGGCGCCACGTGCGCGTCGTCCTCGTCGACGACCACCGCATGTTCCGTACGGGGGTCCAGGCGGAGATCGGCCGTACGGAGTCGACGGGCGTCGAGGTCGTCGGCGAGGCGGCCGACGTCGACCAGGCGGTCACGGTGATCACGGCGACGCGCCCCGAGGTGGTGCTCCTCGACGTCCACCTGCCGGGCGGCGGCGGTGTCGAAGTGCTGCGCCGCTGCGCCGCCCTGATGGCCGACGCCGACGACCCGGTCCGCTTCCTCGCCCTCTCGGTGTCGGACGCGGCGGAGGACGTGATCGGCGTGATCCGCGGCGGGGCGCGCGGCTACGTCACCAAGACGATCACCGGCATGGACCTGGTCGACTCGATCTTCCGCGTGCAGGAGGGCGACGCGGTGTTCTCCCCGCGCCTCGCGGGCTTCGTCCTGGACGCCTTCGCCTCCACGGACGCGCCCCCGGTCGACGAGGACCTGGACCGCCTCACCCAGCGCGAGCGCGAGGTCCTGCGCCTCATCGCGCGCGGCTACGCCTACAAGGAGATCGCCAAGCAGCTGTTCATCTCGGTGAAGACGGTCGAGTCCCATGTGTCGGCGGTCCTGAGGAAGCTCCAGCTCTCCAACCGGCACGAGCTGACGCGGTGGGCGACGGCGCGACGCCTGGTGTGACCGTCCGGGCCGCCCGGGTGGTGACCGCGAGCCGTTCGCGCCTGGGATCCCTACCTTGGCGGCGTCAGCCGCACGTCGAACCACATGATCTTGCCCGCGCCACCTTCGCGCCCCTCCGCACCCCAGGCTTCCGCCAACATCGCCACCAGGGCCAGCCCCCGCCCCGACTCCTCCTCCACGGACACCTCGCGCGGGGCCGGAAGCGTGTCGCTCGCGTCCGTCACCATCACCCGGAGCCGGCCCCGCGTCAGGATCGCTCGGGCCCGGATCTCTTGGCCGACCGGGGTCTTCGCGTGGCGGTAGGCGTTTGTCATCAGCTCGCTGAGCAGGAGTTCGGCCGTGTCCGTGATCTCCTGAGGCAGCGCCCATGAGCCCGCCTGCTCCCGGAACAGCAACCGTGCCCGGCCCACGCTTCGCGCATGACGCGGCAGGCGCCACTCGATGTCCTGCGGGAGCTTCGTCGTCGGCTTCGTCTGCATGCGACGTTCATTCCTTGCGTGGGAGGTTCCGCGTTTGCCGAGTTCACCGTCGCGTCCCGTGCGTAGTCTCGGAAGTGACTGCCTGCGTACGGTGCGTAGCCGTACCCGGCGAGTACGTGCGGTCTGACGGAGGTACGCATGTTGACGGAGGCGAATCTCGCCTGGCGGTACTGCGGCAACCAGATCAAGCTCTGGCGTGAGCAGGCGGGCGTGACCCGTGAGGCGCTGGTCGCGGAGAGCGGCTACGGCCTGGAGTACGTCAAGTCCATGGAGAACGGGCGGCGCAAGCCCACGGGGCGGCTCCTCCTGATCGCCGACCAGATGTGTGGGGCGGGCGGGAAGCTCGTCGCGGCGCGCGAGTTCTTGAAGCCCGAAGCGCACCCGCAGCGGTCGCAGGAGTTCATGGCTCTGGAGAAGGACGCCGTCGCCATCGGCTCGTACGAACCGCTGCTCGTCCCCGGCCTGTTGCAGACAGAGAAGTACATGCGAACGCTGATCAGCGAGAGCTGTCCGCTGCTTGCTGATGAGGTCGTGGAGCAACGGGTGGCAGGGCGCCTCAAGCGGCAGGAGGCGTTGATCGAGCGTACGACCGTCATGTTCAGCTACGTGCTCTACGAGGCGACGCTGCGCACGCTGGTCGGTGGCCGCGACACTATGAAGGAGCAGTGTCAACGGCTGCTGGCATGTCAGCAGTTGCGTAACGTCATGATCCAGGTCCTGCCGTTCGGGCGGGCGTGTGGCGTTGCACTCAATGGGCCCGTCACGTTGTTGGAGACGGCTGATCACGAGCATTACGCCTTCGCGGAAGGGCAGAAGACCAGCGCCCTCTACGCCGACGGAGACAAGGCCAGTGAACTCAGCCGGGTCCATGGCATGATCCGCATGCACGCCCTCAGCCCCGAGGATTCGTCGGAGTTCATCAGAAAGGTGGCCGAAGAGCTGTGAACTCACGCCCGATATGGTTCAAGTCCAGCTACAGCGACAGTGAAGGCAGTAACTGCCTCGAAGCCGCCCTGGACTGGCGCGAGCCCACCCCCCGTGCCATCCACATCCGCGACTCGAAGCTCGGCCCCCAAGGTCCGACCTTCACCGCCGCCGCGCCCGCATGGAACGCCTTCCTGGCGCACGCCCGCACCGCCTGAGTTCCGAGCGTCGAAACCCGAGCTCGGCCGTATGGGTGGAATGTCCGTTACGCTCGATTCATATGCGTGTGAGGAACGACACCCCCACCCTGCCCGCCCCCTGGCTCGCGCGGGCCCTGCCCCGCCTGCGCGGGCTCGAACCGCTGAGCAGTTACGGATACGGCGGGGAGTTGCTGCACGACGACGGGCGTGCGGACATGCAGGCGTACGGGGCCCGCGTCGCCGATCTGGCGGTGCGGGTCGGTGAGGCCCTGCTGTCGTACGGGGCGTCCGCCGAGGAGGCCGTCGCCGGAATCCTGGTGACCGCCGAGACGTACGGGCTGAGCTACTGCGAGCCGGACGTCACGCTCGGGTCCGTGTCGCTGTCCGCGTACGCGCCCGGGGAGCTGACCCCCTTGCACGCCACCCGGCACGTGCGGCGCCACTCCACCGACTTCCGTGCCCTCGGGAACCTGCAGGCCCTCGTGGGGCGGATCAGCGGGCACACGCTGACGCTCGACGAGGCCCGCGCCGAGGCCGGGCGGATACTCGACGCCCCCGCTCCCGTCGGAGGGCGGCGCTGGGCGCGCTGGCGGGTGCCGGTGCAGACCGGGCTCGTGGCGGCCGGGGGCGGGCCGGTCTTCGGCGGCGGGCCGCTCACCTCCCTGTGCTCGTTCGTCGCCGGGGTGCTGGGCGGGCTGCTCAACGGGTGGCTGGAGCGCAACGGCGTCCCCGCGTTCTACCGGTACGCCGTCGCCGCGATGCCCGCCGCGATCATGGCCCTCGGCGTCAGCCGGTTCGTGCCCGCCTTCGCCGTCCAGGCCCTCGTGGTGGCCGGGGTGCTCGGGCTGCTGCCCACCGTCACCTTCGTCAGCGCCGTGCAGGACGCTCTCGCCGGGCACTATCTGACGGCGCTCGGACGGCTGGCCGACGCGCTGCTCGTCTTCGCCGCCGTCGTGACCGGCGTCGTCGCCGTGCTCGGGGTCGGGCACCTGGTCGGGCTCGGCGTGCCGATCGTGCCGTCCGTACGGCGCTCCGACCGTCTCGGGGCGCCGGGCGCCGGGGCCGTCGTCTTCGCGGTCGCCGTGGCGGCACGGGCCCGTACCCCGGCGCGGGACTGGCTGCCCGCGGCGGTGCTCGGGCTCGCCGGGTTCGTCGTCTCCGTGGAGTTCGAGGTGCTCGGGTTCTCGTCCCTGGTGGGGACCGCGCTGGTGGCGACCGCCGTCGGAGGCGCCGGGCACTTCGTCGCGCGGCGGCGGCGCGAGTCGGCCCTGCCGCTGGTCGTGCCGGGGATCGCGCCGCTGCTGCCGGGCGGGGTCCTGTACGCGTCCCTCGGGGCGCTCGCCTCCGGCCGGACCACGTCGGGCATCGCCGGGATGGTCAACGTGGCGGCGGTGACGCTGGCGCTCGCGGTCGGGGTCGGGCTCGCGGGCGAGGTGGGTCAGTTGATCAGGCGGCTCCGGCTGCGGTCGCGGGCCGTTTAGCGCCGGTCAGCGCAGCAGGCGCGCGACCCGTCGGCGGACCACCGACACGACCCCCCGCACCCCCGCCGCCGTCCGCAGCGCCAGTGCGCCCGAGTGCGTGGCGTAGGGCTGGGCCAGGAGGACGCCGTGGCGGCGGCTCGGGACGGCGGTGCGGCGGAGCAGGCCGGGGCCGTGGGCGGCGTGGGGTGTGGTGTCGCGGTGGGTGCCGTCGACGAAGGTCAGGCGGAGGCGGATGTCGCAGGTGCCGGGGCGGCCGAGCGCCGAGAGGTCGAGCGTCGTCGACGCCGTCCACGTCCGGCCGTCCGGTTCGTCGTCCGTGCCGTACCGCGAGAAGGGCGCCGTTCTGCGCTGGACCACCGTGCCGCCCTTGCGCTCCACCAGTTCCACCCGCGCCTCGCGCGGCCCCGCGTCCGCCACCCGTCCGTACAGCTCGTGCAGCCGGAGCGTGAGGCGGGTGGAGCGGACGCCGGGGCGGAGTGCGCCGTCGACCGCCACGGGGAGCAGGTGCATCGGGCGGTGCAGGACGTGTTCCAGGGTGAGCTGCGGCAGGTCGGGGGACCAGACGGGCGTGCCGTCGGGGGCCCGCGCGTACGGCGGGAGCAGCCGTGCCGGGCGCGCCGCCAGCTCCTTCAGGCGGGGCAGGTCGCGGGGTGCCGGGGAGGCCAGGATCAGACGCCCGACGAGACGGCCGGGCGCCGGGGCCGCGTCGAAGTCGGCGGTGTCGAAGGTCTCCAGGTAGGCGCGGGTGCGGGTCCACCACTCGGCGCGGTACTCGGGCCCGCGCAGGTCGAGTTCGCGCGCGTACATCCGCAGGGAGTGGTCGAGGAACGCGGAGCGGGATGCGCGGGCGAGCCGTTTGCGGGAGGCGTCGAGGAGGAGGGCGACGGACTGGCGGTGGGCGTCGAGGCGGGCCTGCCAGTTGTCGACGGAGGCGCGGTCGAGGGAGAGGGAGAGCTTCCCGGCGGCGCGGCGCACGTGCCAGACGTAGACCCGGTCGGGGACGAGGGCCATGCGCGGGGCGGCGGCGAGGACGCGCGCCCCGAACACGAAGTCCTCGTAGACGAACCGGCCGTCGGGGAAGCGGATGGCGTGCGCGCGCAGGAAGTCGGCGCGGTAGAGCTTGTTGACGCAGAGGGTGTCGCGGACCAGGCGCGGGCGCTGCTCGGGGGTGTCGAGCACCCGCTCCTTCGCGTACAGCTCGGGCTGCCAGGGGACCTCGCGGCCCGAGGGGAGTTCGCGGCGTACGCACAGTCCGGCGGTGACCTGCGCGCCGTGCCGTCCCGCCGCGTCGAGCAGCGCGTCCACCGCGCCCGGCGGGAGCACGTCGTCGCTGTCGAGGAACATGACGTACGAGGAGGTGGCGCGGGCCAGTCCGTCGTTGCGAGGGGTGCCGCAGCCGCCGCTGTTGGTCTCCCGGTGCACCACGGTGAGCCGGGGCTCGTGGGCGGCGAGGCCGTCGAGCAGGGCGCCGCTGCCGTCCGTGGAGCAGTCGTCGACCGCGATCACCTCCCGGACGGCCGGCCCCTGCGCGAGCGCGGAGCGCACCGCGTCGGCGACATGGGCGACGTCGTCGTAACCGATCACGACGACCGTGACGGTCGGGGCAGGGGGCGGGGTCGGGTCTGCGGGGTCCACGGGATTCACAGGGGGAATCCTACGTGTTTGGGCTAATTGTCCGATTAAGCGAAACGCTTACTGACTAAGAGAAACGCCTGCCCGCCGTGGCCCTCCACAGGGCGCGGAACGAGATCCACGCCCCGGCGACGAGGAGCGCGTTCCGCAGCGTCATCACCGCGACCCCCGTCCACGTCCCGGCCATCACGTCCCCGTAGAGCACCGGGTACGCGAGGCCGCTCAGCGCCGCCGCCGCCAGCACGAGCAGCGCGACCGGCCGCTGGGTCGTGCGGCGCGAGGTGAGGCAGACCGCCGCCAGGCCCAGCAGCCAGACCAGGTACTGCGGGCTGATCACACGGCTGACCACGGTGAACAGCAGCACCGCGCAGAGCGCCGCGTCGTACGGGGTCGCCTCCGTGTGGCGCCGCGCCCGCACCCGCCACCACAGCAGCACCGCGAACGCCGCCGCCGTCAGTACGAGCGAGGCCGTCGCCACCCCGTCCACCCACGGGCCGACGTACTCCATCGCCCCGTACCGGTAGCGGACCCGGCCCGGCCAGCCCGCGAGGCGGGCGAGCGCGAGCACCGTCCCGCCCAGCGACTCGATCTGCACGCCGCGCCCGCCCTGCTCGTGCAGGAAGGACAGCGGGGCGCGGAAGACCAGCGCCAGGAACAGCAGCATCGCCGTCGCGGCACCGAGCGCCGTGCCCCAGACCTGGCGCGCCGTCCGGCCCGGCTCCACGCCGAGCAGCGCCAGCGCGGGCCACACCTTCACCAGGGCGCCGAGCGCCGCGAGCGCGCCGGTGAGGCGGGGGGAGCGGCCGAGGGCGAGCAGGGCGAGGACGGCGAGGGCGGTGACCTCGACGTCGTAGCGGGCGAGCGGCACGTGAAGGAGCAGCGGCAGACCGGCCGTCCACAGCCAGGCGCCGCGCGGGTCGCGGTCGCCGCGCGAGAGGACGTAGGTGACGAGCGCGTCCGCGGCGAGGGTGAGGGCGACGAACGCCTGGAAGTAGGTGAGCCCGGGCAGCAGCCCCGGCGCGAGGAGCAGCGGGCCCGCGCCCGGCGGGTACTGCCACAGCGGGTCGCCGGTCGGGAACGTGCCCTGGGCGAGCGTCGCGCTCCAGTGCGCGTACCGGGCGTGCACCTCGTGGGCGACGCCGCCCACGCCCAGCGGATACGTGCCGTCGAGGGCGAGCAGCGCGAGCATGGCCGCGCGGGTCAGCGCCCAGACGACGGGGAGTGCGGTGCGGGAGGGGCGGACCCAGGTGTCGTGGACCGGGTCCAGGGCCGTCAGGCGGTCCCGGCTCATGTCGATTGTCACGCCATGGGAGCGTATGTCCACAAACGCTCCGGAACGGTCAGCCCAGCGCCGCCGTGTCCAGCGCCGCCGAGTCCAGCGCCTCCGTCAGACGGTTCAGGCGGCGGCGCAGATCCTCGATCTCCGCCAGCTCGAAGCCGGTGGCCCGCGCGATGCTGCGCGGGACCTCGGCCGCGCGCGCCTTCAGGGCGGCGCCCGCGTCCGTGAGGGTCACGTTGACCGAACGCTCGTCGCGCGCGCTGCGCTCCCGCCGCACCAGGCCATTGGCCTCCAGGCGCTTCAGCAGCGGCGACAGCGTGCCCGAGTCGAGTCGCAGGCGCTCGCCGAGCCGCTTGACCGGGACCGCCGCGTTCTCCTCCCAGAGGACCAGCATCACCAGGTACTGCGGGTAGGTGAGGTCGAGGTCCTTGAGCAGCGTGCGGTAGACGCCGCCGAAGGCGCGGGACGCCGCGTTCAGCGAGAAGCAGATCTGCGCGTCGAGCCGGAGGAGGTTCTCGGAGAGGTTCTCGGGAAGCTCCTCGGCTGCGGCGGGGCGGGAATCGGTCATGCGATCAAGCCTAACCGAACGGACGGTTTTGGTTGTGCACAACTGAATTGCGTGCCATAGTTATGGCTGTACGCGGAGCCCGCCCCCGGCGGGTCTCCGGCCCGCTTTCCGGCGCTTCCGGCGCCCTTCCGACCAAGGAGCCCTCATGGACGCCCTCTACACCGCCGTCGCCACCGCCACCCACGGCCGTGACGGCCGCGCCGTCACCTCCGACGGCCTCATCGACCTCAAGCTCGGCGTCCCCGCCGAGATGGGCGGCAACGGCCAGGGCTCGAACCCGGAGCAGCTCTTCGCCGCCGGATACGCGGCCTGCTTCGGCAGCGCGCTCGGGCTCGTCGGCCGCAACGCCAAGGTGGACGTCTCCGACGCCGCCGTCACCGCCGAGGTCACCATCGGCAAGCAGGGCGAGGGCTTCGGCCTCGCGGTCGTGCTCCGGGTCGAGCTGCCCGACTCGGTCGACGAGGAGACGGGCCGCAAGCTCGTCGAGCAGGCCCATCAGGTGTGCCCGTACTCCAACGCCACTCGCGGCAACATCGACGTCGACCTCGTCATCGAGTAACCACCGTCACCGCAGCAGCCGCTCCACCACCCGCGCCGCCGCGCCGCCGTCGTCCAGGTCGCAGTAGGCGGCGCGGAACGCCTCGTACGCCGCCGCGTGCTGGGGCGCCAGCGTGTCCAGCTCCCGCAGCGCCTTGACCACCTCGTCGGTCGAGGACAGGAGCGGGCCCGGCGCGTGCTCCTCGAAGTCGAGGTAGAAGCCGCGCACCGTGTCCCGGTAGTGGGCCAGGTCGTAGGTGTGGAACAGCATCGGGCGGCCCGTGTGCGCGAAGTCGAACATCAGGGACGAGTAGTCCGTCACCAGGACATCCGCCAGGAGCAGCAGCTCCGCCGCGCTCGGATAGCCCGTGACGTCCCGGACGAACGGGGCCCGCGCCCCCGTCAGACGGCCCGTCACCTGGGGGTGCTTGCGGACGAGGAGGACGTGGTCGCCGGCGAGTTCGCGCTCGGCGGCGGCGAAGTCGAACGCGGGCTCGTGGCGGAAGCGGCCCGGGGCGTGCGCCAGGTGGTCGCGGTAGGTCGGCGCGTACAGCACGATCCGCTTGCCCGGGTCGATGGCGAGGTCGCGGCGCAGCCCTTCGGCCCGTTCGCGGCGGGCGTCCGGCGCGGCGAACAGGATGTCGTTGCGCGGGGAGCCCGCCGGGAGGACCTCACCCTCGTGGCCGAGGGCGCGGGACAGGTGCGGGGCCGACCAGCGGGACGGGGCGACCAGGACGTTCCACTGGCGGGAGAGGTGAGGCAGCCGCGCCAGATGGTCGTGGTCGGCGTAGAGGGTGTCGGTGAGGTCCGCGCCGATCCGCTTGAGCGGGGCGCCGTCCCACGTCTGGACGACGGTCTGACCCTCGCGGCGCTCGAAGAAGTCGGGGAGCTGGTGGGCGGTGACGATGCGGCGGCACCGGGCCAGGGCCGCGTACCACTCGGCCGAGTACTCCTCGACGCCGCGCGCCGCCGGGGGCACGTGGGTACGGCCGTCCCGGGTCACCCACAGGTGCTCGACGGCGACACCCCGCCGCACCAGCTCGGCGTGCACGGCGCGCGGCGAGTCCCCGTCGACGTACAGCACCGCGTCCTGGAGGGGGAGCTGCCGCTGGGCCGGGTAGTGGACGGTGCGCAGCCGGTGCCGGCGGTACGCCCCACGCTCACCGGGCGACAGAACGGACCCCACCTCGACGAGCAGCCGGTCCCCGTACCGCCGATCGAGGGTGCAGTCCCGTGCGGCTGCGGGCAGCGGACGCCCGGCGGTCTCCCCTTGCGGCGACGAATCTTCCCCGGCACCCGGAACCGGGCCTGTGACCGTGGCATCGCCTGCATGGGCGGCCGGGCCCGCAGCCGCGCCCGCGTCCAGCGCCGCCTTCCTGCGATGCCGTGGCAGGACCATGCCCAGGGAGGCCAGAACCCGTACCGGGACCCCGTTCCCGTGGCGGTCGTCCGCTTCTCGTAGGTGGGCGTACCAGTGCCCCTCCCACAGGGCCGAGGGGTCGACCCTCGCGCGGAAGCGGTCCTGTGCGTGTTCGGTGGGGGCGGCGATCTCCTCGTGGGTGGTGCTGTGCCGCAGGACCAGTTCCGGGCGGTGCCAGGCGGCGGCGCTCGCCGTGCCCGCGACGACGAACGAGCCGTCCTCCGTCCACTCCGCGAGGTCGGCGACGGGCTGCCGGGTCAGTTCGACGACGAGCCGGCCCTGGTCGTCGGCGGTGGCGCACAGCTCGCGCCCGTCGTGGGTGCGGTAGCGGCCGGGCGGCAGGTCGAGCGTCGCCGCCACCGACCGCGTCTTGCCGTCGGGGAGCCGGAAGACGACCTGCCAGCGGTCGCCGTGCGGCGGCTCGACCCCCTTGGGCGCGCGGTGCGGCGGCTCGGGCACCGCCGCGAGCCGGTCGAGCGGCACCCGGACGAGGAAACGGCCGCCCGCGCACGTCACCGGGAGGTCGTAGGTGGTGCCGGAGTGCTGGTGCGTCAGGCGCAGGGAGCGCGGCTCGATGCCGTTCAGGAGGCGGCCGGTGAGCACCATGGCGCCGTCCTCGGCGCGGTGGTCGTCGGCGAGCGCCGCGTACGCCACCACCTTCAGGACGAGCCGCCCGTCGATGTGGCCGAGGACGAGCCGGGTGCCGTCGGCGAGGTCGCGGACGAGGTGCTGCCGCGTCGAGTCGTCGCGCGTGCGCAGCGCGGCACGGCGCAGTTGCCCGTGCCCGGCGAGGACGATGCCGAGGTGCCAGGTGCCGGGCTGCCAACGCCCCTTCACCTTCAGCCTCGCCGGGTCGATCGTCATGGTGAACCCGGAGTGGTCGTAGTCGTGCAGCTCCTGCCCGGAGTCCACGGTGGCCGACGGGTCGGCGACGGTCCGGGTCGGGACCACGCGCACCTGCGCGCGGTTGCCCTCGGCCCGGAGCAGCCCCGTGCGCACGGTCTGCCCGGACCGCCCGGCCGGCAGGTTCCGCACGTACGCGTACCCGGTGACGCGCAGCTTCCCGTCCGTGTCCCACGCCGTCTCGCGCACCCGCGCCACCACGGGCAGTTCCCGCTTGTCGACGCGCAGGAGCCGGTCGGGCAGCCCGGTGAGGCCGGGGTAGACGGCGCCGCGCCGCAGCGCGCCGCGGACCTGGAAGGCGGTGCCGTTGCGCCGCTCGAAGGAGAGCAGCCGTACGAGGTCGTCGACGCGGCCCTCGCGGACGAGATGCCACTTCACGCGCAGGGGGAGGGGGAGTTCGTCGGCCACCGCGGGATCGGCGCGGCTCAGGAAGTCGGCGGTGCCCTCGCAGAGCGCCCGCCGGTACGCGGGCCCGCCCGTCGGCAGTGCGTCGAGGAAGGGCGCGAAGTCGTCGCGCAGGCAGGAAGTGTCGTACGTGCGCTTCAGCTCGGGCCGGTCGGCGAAGCTCTCGGCGAGGAAGCGGCTGACGTGGTCGCAGGCCGCGATCCGGTCCCGTACGCCTCGCACGTCGGTGCGGCGCCGGGCGAGGGAGCCCTCACGGACCCGCCAGTAGTGGACATGGCCGTCGAGCACGTCGACGGACTCGGCGAGGAAGTGCGCCGGGATCATGACGGGCGTGTCCTCGTGGATCCTGCCCTCGGGGAACGTGAAGCGGTGGCGGTCCCAGAACGCGCGCCGGAACACCTTGTTCCCGGCCGCCCGGTCGCAGAGGAGCCCCACGTCACGGGTGATGTGGGTGCGCTCGCGGCGCCGGGTCAACCACGCGTACTGCGGGGCCTGTTGGCGGCCGTGCTCGGTCAGATGCCACACGTTGCCGGTCACGAAGTCGGAGCCGGTGCGCTCCAGGCTCGCGACCATCCGCTCGTACGCGTCGTGCGGCACGACGTCGTCGCCGTCGACGAACGTGAGGAACTCGGAGCCGGGACCGAGTGCGCGCACACCGGTGTTGCGGGCGGCGCTCGGTCCGGCGTTGTCCTGGCGGACATAACGGAAGCGGGGGTCGCGGTCGGCGAAGGCACGGGCGATGCGCGGGCTGTCGTCCGTGGACCCGTCGTCGACGAGGACGACCTCCAGGTCGGTGAGGGTCTGGGCGGCGATCGACTCCAGGCACTCGGTCAAGTGGTCCGCGACGTCGAAGACGGTGACGACGACGCTGAGACGGGGGCGGCGGCCAGGCTTGTGTGACATTCGCCTTATGTGCCCGATCAGTGCACCTATGACAACTGTTTCGCCGTCGCTCGCCCATCTGGGCCAACCCCGCCGGTCACCCGGGCGGTCCAGCGCTCGTGACCCGCCCGGGCGCGCCGGTGTTGGTCCCTGGATGAAAATCCTCAACCGCCCCTTCGCGCCACCCCGCCCGGCCGTCCCCGGCGCCCGCCGCCCCGCCGCACCGCCCGGCACCCGGTCCCGTACATGGGCGGCGTGGGCCGTCCCCCTCGCCGTGCTCGGCGGCACCGCGCTCGTCGCGGTGCGCGCCGCCGCGCTCGGGCAGTGGATCGTGGACGACGCCGCCGTCACCTTCGCCTACGCGCGCAGCGTCGGCGAAGGGCTCGGACCGGTGCAGCAGGCGGGCGCCGCGCCCGTCGAGGGGTACTCCGACCCGGCGTGGCTCGCGCTGCTCCTCTTTGGGCGGGCGCTCGGGCTGTTCGACCACGGCGCGTGGTTCGGGGTGAGCGACCTCGCGCTGTTCCCGAAGGGCCTCGCGCTCCTGTGCGTCGCGGGGACGCTGGCGTGCGTCGGGGGAGCGGCGCGGGTGGCGCTGCCCGCGCGGGCGTGGCTCGTCGTGCTCGGCACGGGCGGGCTGCTCGCCGCGAACGAGTCGTACGTCGTGTGGTGCTTCTCGGGCCTGGAGAACTCCCTGTACGGGCTGGCCGCGGCGGCCCTCGCGCCGCTGCTCGTACGGGCCGTCGTCGCCCGGGGCGCCGCCGCGACCGGCGTGGCCTGCGGCGCCGGGGCCGTCGCCCTCCTCGCCGCGCTGACCCGCCCCGACGGGGCCGTGCTCGCCGCCGCCTACCCGCTGACCGTGCTGCTGTCGCGGCGCCGGGGCGCCGTGCGGGCGGCGCTGCTCAGCGTCGGGGTGTTCGCGGCCGGGTACGGCGGGTTCCTGCTGTGGCGGCACGCGGAGTTCGGCCGGTGGGTGCCGAACACGGCGGTGGCGAAGTCGCAGGGGGCGCCGTCGCTCGCGGAGCTGTCGAAGGCGGGGGACCTGCTCACGTACGCGGGCTGGCCGGTGGTCCTGCTCGGCGCGGCCTGCGCGGGGGTCGTCCTCGGCCGGCGCGGTCCGGCCCGCCGGGTGGTCGCCGTCCTGTCCGTGCCGCTCGTCCTCACCCTCCTCGCGTACGGGGCGCTGGCCCGGGACTGGATGCCGCTGCACCGGTTCGCCACCCCGGTGTGGGTGCTCGGCTCGGCCGTCACCGCGCTCGCCGTCACCGCCGTGGCGCACGGGGCCCGGCCCCGGGTGCGGGCGCTGCTGTGCTGCGCCATGGCGGGCGCCCTCGGGCTCTCCCTCGCCGGGCAGGCCGCGCGCGGCGCCGGGTTCCGGCGCGAGCCGACGCTCTCCATGTGCTGGGTCGCCGACCGCTACGGCCGCACCTTCGACGCCTACGCGGACCGGCTCACTCTGCGCCCCGGCGCCACCGTCGCCCTGCCCGACCTCGGCGGCACGCTCCTCACCAGCCGCCTCCGCGTCCTCGACCTGGCGGGCCTGACGGACCGGACGATCGCCGACGCGTACGCCGCCCACGACAAAGCGGCGCTGACCCGCCACGTCCTGGCCGAGGTCCGCCCCGCCCTGGTCCACACCCATGGCCCGTGGACCCCCAAGACGGGCCTGACGCCCGCCCGCCTCAGAGCGGCGGGGTACGCGCCGCTGTACCGGGAGGGCGACGGCGGCGACTACGTCCGCACCTCCGCGGTCCCGGCGGGCGCGCCCCGCATCGCGCAGGTACGGACCTGGGCGACCCCGCACCTGAACCGCCTGAACCGGCAGAAGCACGAGGAACGAGGCCACTTGGGCGGCTGCGGGGCCCGCCTCGTCCCGGACGGCCGGGCGAACCCGGGGGCCCGCTCCGGGCGGGCCACCGCCCCCACCGCCCTCCCGGCCCCGTCCCCGCCGCGTCCCGCCCCCGGCCCACGTCCGTCCCACGCCCGCCCCATCCCCCTCGCCAGCCCCCGTCCGGCCGCGCCTGTCGTGCCTGTTGTTCTGGGAGTTCGTTCATGACCACCGCGTTGCTTCCCGCCCAGCCCGCTGCCGCGTCCAGGCGGAGGCGGTCCCTGTCGGACGGGCGGCTCGACTCGCTGACGGGGTTGCGGTTCCTCGCCGCGTTCGCCGTGTTCGCGCATCACTTCACCGGGGCGAGCCCGACCGGAGGGGTCGCGCAGGCGCCCGCGTTGTTCCCGTACACGACGATGGGCGTCAACGGCGTCGGGTTCTTCTTCGTCCTGTCCGGGTTCCTGCTCGCCTGGGGCCACCGCTCGGGGACGCGGGCCCGGGAGTTCTACCGGCGGCGCGCGGGCCGCATCCTGCCGCTGCACCTGGCGGCGACCGTGCCGTGCGTCTGGGTGTTCCACGTGTGGGGCGGTGTCCCGTGGGACCTGCCGAGCTTCGTGGCGTCGCTGGTGCTCGTGCAGACCTGGTTCCCGGACGTCGTCCCGATGTTCCCGGGCAACGGCGTCTCCTGGACGCTCAGCGTCGAGGCGTTCTTCTACCTCCTGTTCCCGTTCGTCGTCCGGGGCGCCTACCGGCTGCGCACCCGCACGCTGCTCACTCTCGCCGGGACGGGCCTCGTCGCGATGTGGGGCGTCAACTGGTGGGCCGCGCTGCACCTTTCGCCGTCCCGGTGCGAGTGGCTGATGCGGCTCCCCGTGACCCGGCTCCCCGAGTTCGCGCTCGGCCTCGCGCTCGCCCTCGCCGTGGGCCGGGGCCTGCGCGTCCCGCTGCGGCCCGGCGTCCTGGCCGCCGCTTTCGCCGCGTACACCGTCGTCTACGTCCACCGGGGCGCCTGGTGCCCGGAGCCCGTCGCCGCGCAACTGCACTGGACCGTACGGCCGGTGGTCGCGCTCTTCTCCGTCGCCGTCATCGTCGCCTACGTGCAGCGCGAGCGCGCCGGGCGGCGCGGCTGGCTCTGCACGCCCGTCATGGTGCGGCTCGGCGCGTGGTCGTACGCCTTCTACCTGCTGCACCAGACCGTCAACCGGCTGATCCTCGACCACTGGGGCCGCACCCCGCCCACCAACCTGTCGGTGTTCACGCTGCTCGGCGTCGCCACGGTCGTCGTGGCCCTGTCCTGGGCCGCGTACACCTACGTCGAGGAGCCCGCCCGGCGCTGGTGGGCCGGGCGGGCAACCACGGAGAGCGACCGCCGTTGACCTAGCGTGACATTTGTGGGTATTTACGCGTATTGTCCCGGGCCATGGCATGGAAGAAAGCTGTCAACGACGCCCTCCGGACGCTGACCGGATACCAGTTGACCCGGCCGAGGCTCCCCGCCCCGCGCGCCGAGGCCCCCAAGCCCCCGCAGCCCGCGCCGCTCGCCCCCGGCAAGCCGAAGGAACTGCGCCTGCCCGTCGACTACGACGACGAGGCGAAGGAGACGATCCGCGCCGTCAAGCCGTGGACCATGACCTCCCCGGAGCGGCTGAACGCGTTCATCCTCGCCACCCGCCACGTCGTCCGGCACGACATCCCCGGCGCCGTCGTCGAGTGCGGCGTGTGGCGCGGCGGCTCCATGCAGGCGTGCGCGAGGACCCTGCTCGGCTGCGGCGTCACCGACCGGGACCTGTACCTCTTCGACACCTTCGAGGGCATGACCCCGCCCACCGAGGAGGACCTGCGCCGCGACGGCACCCCGGCCGCCGACCTCCTGGCCCGGCACGGCAAGGACAAGGCGATCTGGGCCTACGCCACCCTGGACGACGTCAAGTCCGGCTTCGAGGCGGTGCCTTACCCGGCCGAGCGCATCCACTATGTCCAGGGCAAGGTCGAGGACACCGTGCCCGGCGAGGCCCCTGAGCGGATCGCGATCCTGCGCCTGGACACCGACTGGTACGCCTCCACCAAGCACGAACTCGACCACCTCTACGACCGGTTGGTCCCCGGCGGCGTGCTCCTCATCGACGACTACGGCTACTGGCAGGGCAGCCGCCAGGCCGTCGACGAGTTCCTGGAGCGCACCGGCGAGCGCCTGCTCCTGCTGCGCATGGACGAGGGGCGCATCGCGGTCAAGCCGTGACCACCGCCGCGACCACCCGTATGGCCCAGGCCGGGTGACCGGGAACGGCGGCACCGGTTGTCAGACGAGCAGGCCCCCCGCCGCCGGAAGGAACGTGCGCAGCGCATGACACCCCGCCTCACCGTCGTCGTCCCCGTCCACAACGTCGAGGACTACCTCGGCGCCTGCCTGGAGTCGCTGTCGGCACAGTCCATGCCGGACCTGGAGGTCGTCCTCGTCGACGACGGCTCCACCGACGGCAGCGGCGGGATCGCGCGCGCCTTCGCCGCGAAGGACCCCCGCTTCCGCCTGGTCGAGCAGGCCAACGCGGGCCTCGGCGCCGCCCGCAACACCGGCGTCCGCCACGCCCACGGCACCCACCTCGCCTTCGTGGACAGCGACGACGTGATCCCGCCGGGCGCCTACGAGCTGATGCTCGCCACCCTGGAGGAATCCGGCTCGGACTTCGTCACCGGCAACGTGCACCGGCTGCGCGCCGACGGCACCACCGAGCAGTCGCCCATGTTCCGCAAGGCGATGGCCACCGGCCGGGCCGCCACCCACGTCACCCGCGACTGGGAGCTGCTCGCCGACCGCATCGCCTGCAACAAGGTCTTCCGGCGCGCCTTCTGGGACGCGCACGGCCTCGCCTTCCCCGAGGGCGTCCTCTTCGAGGACATCCCCGTCGTGCTGCCCGCCCACTTCCTGGCCCGCTCCGTCGACGTCCTGGACGACACCGTCTACCTGTGGCGCGACCGCGAAGGGTCGATCTCCAACCGGCGCGCCCTGCCCCGTGCCGTCCGCGACCGCACCGTCTCCGTCACCCACGTCAGCCGCTTCCTGGCCGGCCGCCCGGAGTGGCGGGAGGGCAAGCGGCGCTACGACGCCTCCGTGCTCGCCGGCGACCTGTGGATGTTCATGGAGGCCCTCCCGGACGGCGACACCGCCTACCACGAGGCGTTCCTCGACCACGCGAACGCCTTCGCCGCCTCCGTCGACCCGGCCGTCCTCGGTGAACTGCCGCTCGGCCTGCGCGTGCGCTGGCAGTTGATCCGCGAGCGCCGCCTGCCCGAACTCCTCACGTTCATGGCGTACGAGAAGGCGCACTCGGGCGCCTTCCGCACCCGCCGCACCCTGCTCGGGCGCCGCGCCGACCTCCCCGGCGTGACCCCGCCGCTGCCCCGCAAGGCCGTCGGCCTGACCCGCGCCGAACTGCCCCTGGAGGCCCGCGTCACGCACGCCGCCTGGGGCGACGACGGCATGCTCCGGCTCAAGGGCTACGCCTACGTACGCAACCTGCCCGCCGGACGGCTCACCGCCCGGGTCCGCCTCGCCTGGCTGCGCGCGGGCAGGCGCCGGGCCGTGCCGCTGCGCCTTCGCACCGTCCGCTCCCGCGAGGCGACGCTCTCCTCACGGCAGGGCCTGCACGACTACGACCGGGCCGGGTTCGAGACGGTCGTCGACCCCGCGAAGCTGGTCACCGGGCGGGCGAGCACCACCTGGAACCTGGAGCTTGCCGCGTACGCGGGCGGTCTCCTGCCCCGCAGCGGCCCGGTCCGGATGAGCGGCGCCTGCCCGCTGCCCGTACGCCACCTGGACGACTTCCTGCGGATCGCGCCGACCCTGCGCGGCGGATGCCTCCGGCTGCGCGTCGAGCGGCTGCCCGCGCGTCTCGTCGCGCACGAGAGCGACGGGCGGCGGGTGCGCGTCAGAGGCGAGCTGGCGCCGGGGCGGCAGGACGCGCCGCTCGCCGTCCGCGTCGAGAACCGGCGCACCAAGGAGACCCACGACCTGCCCGTCACCGTCGACGGCCGCACCTTCACCGCCGAGGTGCCCCTCGCCCTGTTCGGCGGCGCGGACGGCCCCACGGACCCGTGGGGCGTCGGCCTGGTCCGCCCCGGCGACACATGGACCTCGCTGCCCGTCCGCCCCGACATCGCGCCCGGCCGCTACGGGCTCGGCCGGGGCCGCGAGCTGATGGTCCTCGCCAACCCGTCCGGCAACACCGAACTGCGCGACCAGACCGTACGCCCCGTGGTCGACACCCTGCGCTGGGAGGAGGACGGCCGGCTGCTGCTCGCGGGCCGGTGCCCCGACGCCGTCCGGCGCGAACTGCTGCTCGTGCACGGCGGCCACGACGAGGAGAACGCCGTCCCGGTCACCGTCGCCGACGGCCGCTTCGAGGCCGCCCTGTACCCGCACGCCCTGCCGGGCCCGGCGGGCACGCTGCCGCTCGCCGAAGGCACCTGGTCCCTGTTCCTGCGCGCGAGCGGCGACAGCGACCCGGACCACCGCGCCCCTGTCCTGGTCGCCCCGGCCCGCCACCCGCACCTGCCGCTCACCCGGGTCCTGAACGGCCGCGAGTTCACCGTGCAGCGCCGCCACCACGACCAGCTCCTGCTCACCTCCGGCACGGCGCTGCCCGAGGAGGACCGGGGACGCGGCGCCCAGGCGGCCCTGCGCGCCGCTTATGCGCGTCAGCGAGAGCTGCCCCGCCGCGACGCCGTCCTCTACGCCAGCTTCGACGGCCGCCAGCACTCCGACTCACCGCGCGCGATCTTCGACGAACTGCTCCGCCGCGGCGTCGACCACGAGCACCTGTGGGTCGTCCGCGACCAGCAGGTGGAGCTGCCGCCGGGCGCCACCCCCGTCGCCCTGTGGAGCGCCGACTGGCACGAGGCGCTCGCCCGCAGCCGCTACATCGTCACCAACACCCACCTGCCCGACTGGTTCCGGCGCGCCGAGGACCAGTACGTCGTCCAGACCTGGCACGGCACCCCCCTCAAACGGATCGGCCGCGACCTGCGCGGCACCGCCTCCGCCGACCAGCGCTACATCGACACGCTGCCCGCCCGCGCCGCCCAGTGGTCCCTGCTCGTCTCCCCGAACAGCTTCGCCACGCCGCTCCTGCGCGGCGCCTTCGGCTACGACGGGCCCGTGCTCGCCTCCGGCTATCCGCGCAACGACGTGCTGCACGCCCCCGACCGCGCCAAGCTCGCCACCGCCGTCCGCGAGCGCCTCAGCGTCCCCGAGGGCAAGCGCGTCATCCTCTACGCCCCGACCTGGCGCGAGAACCAGCCCCGCAGAACGTCCGGCCGCTACGGGCTCGACCTCCGCCTCGACCTGGCCGCCGCCGAGGCCGCGCTCGGCGACGACCACGTCCTCCTGGTCCGCCGCCACTACCTCGTCGGCGGCTCCGTCCCCACCTCCGACTTCGTCCGGGACGTCTCCCGCCACCCGGACGCCGCCGACCTCCTCCTCATCGCCGACGTCCTCGTCACCGACTACTCCTCGATGATGTTCGACTTCGCCCGCACCGGCCGCCCCATGCTGTTCCACACCTACGACCTCGACCACTACCGGGACTCCCTGCGCGGCTTCTACCTCGACTTCACCGCCCGCGCCCCGGGCCCGCTTCTGCGCACCAGCGACGAGGTCATCGCCGCGCTCCTCGACCCGGACGCGGCCGTCGCCGGGTACCGGGACGCCTACGCCCGGTTCCGCGAGGCGTTCTGCGACCTCGACGACGGCACGGCGGCGGCCCAGGTCGCGGACGCCATGCTCGCCCACCGCGGCACGGACGGGGGCCGCGGGTGAGCGCCGCCGAGGACCCCGACATCACCGTCCTGATCGACTGCCCGGCAGAGACCGACCCCGCGCGGCTGCACGTCACACTCCGCTCGGTGCGGGCCCAGACCCATCGCCGTACGGAAGCCGTCGTCGCCGGTGAGGCGGCGCCCCGAGGCACGTACGTGCTGCCCCTCGCCGCCGGTGAACACCTCGAACGCGACGCCTGCCGCAACCTGTACGCGGCGGCCCGCCGCACCGGCGCCGACCTCGTCGCGGGCCGCTGGACCCGAAGGGACGGCACGAAGGAGCACTGCCCCGACTGGCAGAGCGAGGTGTACGCCCGCTCGCGCTTCCTGGACGCGGTGACCGAGGCCCCCGGACTCCTGACCCACCCCGCGCTGACCGCCGGGTACTGCGTGCGGCGCGTCCTGTTCGAGAAGTGCCCGCCGGAGCGCCGGTCCGGGCTCGACCTCGCCGTCGCCGCCCGCCGTGTCGCCCTGATCCCGCAGCTCGTCACGGGCGGCCTCGCCGCCCCCGACCCGCTGGGCGACCTCGCGGCCGCCGTCGCCGGCCACCGGCACGCACTCACCCTCATCACCGACCCCGGGCTGCGGACGCGCCGCACCCGCGTCCTCGTCGACGAACAGGTGCTGCCGTACGCCCGCGCCTTCCTCGGCCTCGACGCCGCGCGCCGCGCACAGGCGGCCGCCGACGCGGCCCGATCGCTCGAAGGACTGCTCGACGCCGCCGCGCTCGACGGCCTGCCCGCCCTGGAGCGCGTCGCCGTCCGCCTCCTCGCCGACGGGGACGCGGACGGCGTGCACCGCGCCGCGTACGGCCTCGCGCACCCCGGCACCGTCGTCTCCGCGCTGGTCCGCGCCGACGACGGCGGCGTGCGATGGAGCGCGCACCACACCGAGGCCGCGTACGACGTCACCGAGCTCGGCCACCAGTACGAGCACCCGCGCGAACGCAGGCTCCTCAACCGCGTCACCGGGTGCACCGCCGAGGACGGGCGGCTCGTCGTCGAGGGCGAGACCGTCGCACCGTTCGGCCTGTGCGGACCGGACAGCGTCCTCACCGCCACGCTCGACCTCCGGGCCCGAGGCGCCGGAGGCAAGACGGTCACCGTGCCCGTCGACACCGTGCGCCTGCGCGACGACGCCACCCTCGCGTGGCGCGCCGCCGTCCCCCTCACCGACGTGCTGCGCCCGCGCGGCATCGGCGACCGCGTGTGGGACCCGCGCCTGCGCCTCGGCGTCGACGGCACCCTCCTGCCGCCGCTCGACCTGTGCGCGGGCCCCGACAGCGTCCCCGGCCCGCTGGCCGCGCTCCCGGCCCGGCCCCGGCTGACCCGGCTCACCGCCGACACCTGGCAGCCGTACGTCACCGTCAAGCACCACCTCGCCCTCTGCCTCCTGCCCCGCCGCGAGCCCGCCCGCAGGGCCAACGCCCTCGTCCGCCGCCTCACGCACGCCCGCCCGGCCCGCGCGGCCAAGCGGCTCTGGCGGACCCTGCGCAAGCGGTACGCGGCCCTGCACGCCCAGCGCGTCAAGATCCACGTCTACCACCGGTACCTGTGCCGCCTGCCCGTCAACCGCGGCACCGTCGTCTTCGAGAGCCACATGGGCAAGTGCTACGGCGACAGCCCCCGCGCCCTCCACGAGGAGCTGCGGAACCTGAAGGACCACGGCTTCCGCGCGATCTGGTCGTACGCGGGCTCCCCGGACGGCTTCCCGGCCGACGCGCGGCTCGTACGCCGCTGGTCCTGGCGGTACCTGTGGGCGCTGGCCCGCGCCGAGTTCTGGGTCGACAACCAGGGCTTCCCGCACGCCCTCACCAAGCCGAGGGAGACCACGTACCTCCAGACCTGGCACGGCTCCGCGTACAAGCGGATGGGCCGCGACGAGATCCGGCACAAGACGCTCAACGCACCGCAGCGCGCCCGGCTGGAGCGCGCCGTCTCCCGCTTCGACCACTTCCTGGTCCGCTCCGAGCACGACGTGCGCACCCTCGCCCGCGCCTACCGCATCCCCGAGGAACGCCTCCTGCGCGTCGGCTACCCGCGCAACGACCGGCTCGTGGCGGCCCGCGCACGCGACGAGCGCGAGGGGCGCCTCCCGCGCCCCGCCCCGGCCGCCGCCCTCGGCATCCCCGACCACCGCACGGTCGTCCTGTACGCGCCCACCTTCCGCGGCGACCCCAAGAGCCGCACCGTACGGCTGCCGCTGGACGTGGCCGCCTTCGCCGACGCCTTCGGTGACACCCATGTCCTGCTCGTCCGCGCCCACTACATGGAGGCCGCG
The DNA here is from genome assembly GCF_040644575.1 of Streptomyces sp. NPDC046939. Taxonomy (NCBI): domain Bacteria; kingdom Bacillati; phylum Actinomycetota; class Actinomycetes; order Kitasatosporales; family Streptomycetaceae; genus Streptomyces; species Streptomyces sp. NPDC046939. The sequence goes on along the minus strand of NZ_JBEYWV010000012.1, from coordinate 157,093 downwards.
GCCCTGCCGGCCACTCCGCCCGGCACCGTCATCGACGTCTCCGCCCACCACGACGCCGGCGAACTGCTGTGCCTCGCGGACGTCCTGATCACCGACTACTCCTCGATCATGTTCGACTACGCCCTCCTCGACCGCCCGATCCTGCACTTCGCCCCCGACCTCGACGCCTACACCGCCGAGCGCGGCAGCTACTTCGACCTGCGCGAACGCTCCGGCGGCCCGGTCGTCGAGACCCAGGACGCACTGCACCGCGCCCTCGCCGGGATCAAGGAGACCGACCGCGCCTGGCAGGAGAGGCGCCGGGCCTTCGCCGCCGAGTTCGGGACCTACGACGACGGAGGCGCGGCGCGCGCCGTCGTTGACGCCGTCTTCCTGCGCGCAGGCGCCCCCGCCGCACGGAAGGCAGGCTCATGAGCGCGGCCCGCGACCTCTACCTCGTCACCAACTCCGTCGACGAACTCGGCGGCGTCACCGCCTGGACCCACCAGATGGCCCGCCTTTTCACGAGCGCGGGCCACCACGTGCACGTCATCGGCGTCTACGAGTCCGACCTGAAGATGGCCGTCCCGGAGGCGCCCGACTACCCCGTCACCAGCCTCTACCCGCACCACCCGCCGACCCCCCGGCCCCTGCGCGGCGCCCGGCGGCTCAGCGTGCCCGCACGCCGCCGCGAGGCCCGCCGGATCGCGGCGCGCCAGGACGCCCTCGCCACGCTCGACTCCGTGCTCGGCCGGGCCCGCCCCGGCTCCGTCGTGATCGTCACCCAGGTCTGGGCGATGGAGTGGCTGGGCGACCTCGACACCGCGCACCTCACCGTCGTCGGCATGAGCCACGAGTCGTACCGGTACTCGCGCGCCTGCCACCGCTACCACTGGATCAAGCGGCACTACCCGCACGTCGACCGCTGGCTCGCGCTCACCCAGGAGGACGCCGACATCTGGGCGGCCGACGGCCTCCACAACGTCGACTTCATGCCCAACGCCCTCGCCCACCTGCCCGCCGTGCCCTCACCCCGTACGGCGAACGTCGTCTGCTCGATCGGCCGGCTCGCCGACCAGAAGGGCGTCGACATGCTCCTCGACACCTGGGCGCGGGTCGCGCCGCTCCGCCCGGACTGGGAGCTGCACGTGTACGGCGCGGGCGGCGACGAGCCCGAACTCCGCGCGCAATGCGCCGAGTTGGGCCTCGACGGTTCGGTGCGGTGGCGCGGGCGGACCGACGACGTGCCCGGCGCCCTCGCCGCCTCCTCCGTCTTCGTGCAGTCCTCGCGCGGCGAGGGGTTCCCGCTCGCGCTGATGGAGGCGATGGCGAGCGGCGTGCCGTGCGCCGCGTTCGACTGCGCGCCGGGCGTCCGCGAGATCGTCCGCGACGGCGAGGACGGCCTCCTCGCCCCCGTCGGCGACCTCGACGCGCTCGCCGCCCACCTGCTCCGCCTCACCGGCAACCCACGGATGCGGGACGCCATGGGAGAGCGGGCCCGCGTCAATGTGCGGCGGTTCTCCGAGGAGCGGGTGCTGGAGCGGTGGGAGGAGTTGTTCGAGCTGCTGGAGCGGTGAGATCGGAGGCGCGTGCCGGGTGTCGCTTTGTGGGCGGCACCCGGCTTCTGGCGCCTATTTCACCGCGCCCGCCATCACGCCCGAAACGAACTGCCGCTGGAAGGCGAAGAACACGGCCAACGGGATGATCATCGAGATGAACGCGCCCGGGCCCAGCACGTCCACGTTGTTGCCGAACTGTCGCACCTGGGTCTGCAGCGCGACCGTGATCGGCTGACTGTCGGTGTCCGTGAAGATCAGCGCCACCAGCATGTCGTTCCACACCCACAGGAACTGGAAGATGCCGAGCGAGGCGATCGCCGGACCGCCGAGCGGCATCACCACGCGCACGAACAGGCGCAGCTCGCCCGCCCCGTCCAGGCGCGCCGCCTCCAGGAGTTCCCTGGGGATCTCCGCGAAGAAGTTCCGCAGCAGGAACACCGCGAACGGCAGCCCGAACCCGACATGGAAGAGGATCACGCCGAACAGCGAACCGAAGATCCCGATGTCGCCGAAGAGCTTCGCGATCGGTACGAGGGCCAGCTGCACCGGCACCACGAGCAGCCCCACCACGATCAGGAACCACCAGTCGCGGCCCGGGAACTCCATCCACGCGAACGCGTACCCGGCGAGCGAACCGATGACGATCACCAGCAGCGTCGCGGGCACCGTGATCAGCGCCGTGTTGACCAGCGACTTCGTGACATCGGCGTTCTCAAGAAGGCTGCTGTAGCTGTCGAAGGTCAACTGCGAGGGCTTGCTGAACACCTTCCACCAGCCGCTCGCCGCCATGTCCTCGGGGCTGCGCAAGGAGGAGAGCAGCAGCCCCACCGTGGGCACCAGCCACAGCGCGCCCACCAGGATGAGCACGAACTGAAGGACTCCGCTGCCCAGCTTGTCGACGACGCGGCCCGCGAACGAACGCTCCTTGTGCACTGTCTCGTCGACGGTCGTCATCGTCGTGCCTCCCGTCGAAGCCGCCTCATGTTGAACCACATCACCGGGATCACGAGCAGCAGGAGCAGGACCGCGATCGCGCTCGCCAGACCCTCGTTGCCCTCACTGAACGCCGACCGGTACAGCTGCAGCGCCAGGACGTTCGCGTCGTCCTGCGAGGAGCCCGGCGCGATGATGAAGATCAGGTCGAAGATCTTCAGCACGTTGATCATCAGCGTCACCAGGACGACGGCGAGCACCGGCGCGAGCAGGGGCACCGTGACCCGCCGGAACACCTGCCACTCCGTGGCTCCGTCCACGCGCGCCGCTTCCAGCAACTCCCTGGGGATGCTCGCGAGCCCCGCGCCGATCAGCACCATCGCGAACCCGGCCCACATCCATACGTACGACACCATGATCGACGTCGTCACGATGTTCAGGTAGAGATCGAATCCGCCCAGGTGGATCGTGAAGAACTTCTTGTCGCCGAGCCAGTCGACGCCGTTGTACGCCTCCGCGAAGTTCGACTGCGGCAGGCGCAGCTTCGCGCCGTCCGCCTCGGCGGGGAGCGTGAACGTCCCGTCGGCAGCGGCCGTCGTCGACGCCACCACCTTGCCGCCCTTGACCGCCTCGATCTTCATGCCCGGGTAGCCGAGCTCGGTCGCGTCGATGCCGTTGACGCCGCCCGCGCCCTTGCCGAGCGTGAAGTCCTGCCAGACCGTGCCGGTGATCTCACCGGACGAGGTGGGCGCCGCCTTCGCCGGCTTCGCGTCCTTCGGCATCTGGTCCGCGGCCACACCGACCAGCGCCAGCTTCACCGGCTGCCCGGCCTTGACCGGCTCCTTGGTGAGGTACGGGCCGCCGCTCTTGCCCGCAAGCTCCCCGTTCGGCCGCGGATGCGCCTTCGGGAACGCCGACGAGTCGACGAACGTGTCATGGATGCCGACCCACACCGCGTTCGCCGCGCCCTTCTCCGGGTCCTGGTCGTACACGAGCCGGAAGATGATGCCCGCGGCCAGCATCGAGATCGCCATCGGCATGAAGACGACCAGCTTGAACGCGGTGCCCCAGCGAATCCGCTCCGTCAGCACGGCGAAGATCAGACCCAGCGCCGTGGCGACCGTCGGGGCGAGCACCACCCAGAAGATGTTGTTGTTGATCGCCGCCTTCGTGTCGGCGCGCGTGAACAGGGTCTCGTAGTTGTCGAAACCGATGAACGAGCCGCCCGACGCGTCGAAGAAGCTCCGCACGATCGAGTACCCGATCGGGTACACGACCAGCGCGCCGAGCAGGACGAGCGCGGGCAGCAGGAACAGGAACGCGACGGTCCGGCGGGTGCCGGTGACGCTCTTGAACCGCGAAGGGTTCCTACGGGGTGCGGTGGGGTCGGGGGCGGGCCCGGACGACCGTCCCGCCAAATCACCCTGTCTCTCCGGTGACTTGGCGGTGCGGTCCGGGCCGCCGCCGTCGGCGGCCGAGGTCATCGTGGCGTCAGTCCTTAGTCCTTGATCCTTGGTCCTTGCGCACGCCTCAGTCCTTGTACGCCTTGGCCGCCTCGGCCTCCAGGGTCGACTGCGTGCCCGCCACGTTCTTCGGGTTCATCAGGAAGTCCTGCAGCGCCTTCCACTCGCCCTTGCCGGGGGTGCCGCCGAACGCCTGCGGGGTCTGGTCCGACATGTCGAAGCGGAAGCTGTCACCCGCGTCGATCAGGGACTTGGCGATCGTGCGCTGCACCTCGTTCGGGTACGCCGACAGGTCCACGCTCTTGTTGGGGGAGAGGTAGCCGCCCAGCTTCGCCTGGATCGTCGCCGCCTCCGGCGACGCCAGCCACGTCACCAGCGCCTGCGACGCCTTCGAGTCCTTCAGGATCACCGCCGCGTCGCCGCCGCTGACCACCGGGGCGTCCGCGCCGACCGCCGGGAACGGGAACACCTTCGCGTCCGTCCCGATCTTCGCCTTCGACTGCTCGATGTTCACCTGCGCGAAGTCGCCCTCGTAGACCATGCCGGCCTTCGGGTTGTCACCGCCCGTGAACGTCTGCTCCACCGACTTCGTGAACTCCGTCTGCACGGCGCCCTTGTTGCCGCCCGCGATGAAGTCGCTCTTGCCCCACAGCTGCGCCAGCGTCGTCAGCGCCTGCTTCACCGACGGGTCCGTCCACTTGATCTGGTGCTTCGCCAGCTGGTCGTACTTCTCCGGGCCCGCCTGCGACAGATAGACGTTCTCGAACCAGTCCGTCAGCGGCCAGCCGTCGGCTCCGCCGATCGACACCGGGGTCACACCCGAGTCGTAGATCGCCTGCGCCGTCGACAGGAACTCCTTCCACGTCTTCGGCTCCTTCGCCGCCGCGTTCTCGAAGACGGCGGTGTTGTACCAGACCAGGGACTTGTTCGCGGCCTTGTAGTACGCGGCGTACTGCGTCCCGTTCACCTTCCCCAGGTCCTGCCAGCCCTTGCTGTAGTTCTTCGTGAGCTGCGCCTGGGCCTCCTTGCCCAGCGGCTTCGCCCACTTCTTGTCCACCGCCTGCTTGATCGCGCCCGGCTGCGGCAGCATCGCCACGTCCGGCGGGGCGCCGCCCGCCACCTTCGAACCCAGGAAGTTGATGATCGGGTCCTGCGCCGGGACGAACGTCACCTTCGCGCCCGTCCGCTTCTCGAACTCCGCCAGCACCTGCTTGAAGTTCTTCTGCTCGTCGCCGGTCCACACCGCGGCGATCTCCAGCGACTCGCCGTTCAGCTTCGGCAGTTGGACGCTGGAGGCGGGGGACTTGCTCTCGCCCCCGCCGGACTTCTCGTCCTTCTTGTCGTCCCCGCAGGAGGTGAGCCCGAGGGCCAGTGACCCGACGGCCACGGCCACGAGGGCTCGGCGGAATATGGGTGTACGAAGAGTGCTGCGCATCGCTGCCCCGTTCTCGTCCTGAACGCTTCACCTGGGCGGTGACCCGTGCGCACTGGTCTACGCCCGACCAGGGACGACCGGCAAGGGTGCCTGTGCGCTCAGGGGGGTGATCGTGACGGGGTCGTGATGCGTCAACGCCGTTACCGGGGGCAGGAGTTACGGCGGGGCATTGGGCCGCAGTCTGGGCTCGGGGCGGGGCGGAACTGACGTTCTTTCCGCGGTGCTGTGGACGCCGCCGGTCGGATGGTGGGTCGGGGCCGCGCCGGCGTACCTCCTCGGCCGGATAGGTCTGGCCCCCCGCTGTCCGCCCAGAGGTCGCGTATCCGGCGCTGAATTCCGGCGGTGTCCTGCGGGGGCACCCCGACACGTCCCCTCCCGCCGCCACGCGGGTGCACCCCGGTGGTCCCGCCCCGCCTTGGGCAATCTGCCGCCTGGGGCGGCAGGGTGGGCAAGGCGGCCCCCAGCGCCGGGTGACCGTGCGAGCAGGCCCCTGCAAGTACCCCGCCCGCCTTGGGCAATCTGCCATCCACCACCCCCACCCTGGGCGCCTCCCGCGCCGCCGTGGGCAACCTGCCGCCCCCCGCACCTCCCCGCCCCGCCTTGGGCAATCTGCCGCCTGGGGCGGCAGGGTGGGCAAGGCGGCACCCCAGCGCCGGGCCACCGCAGAAGCAGGGCCCTGCAAACACCCCGCCCGGCGGCACCCAGCGATGGGTCACCGTGCGAGCAGGCCCCCGCAAACGCCCCTCCCCACCCGGCGGCACCCCAGCACCGGGTCACCGCGCGAGCAGCCCGGCCCGGGCCAAGGTCACAGCAGCGAGGGGACCTCGCGCGCTGAGACGGAGCGGGCCGCTCGGTCCAGGGCCGAGGCCAAGAGGGCCAGGTCGGTCGGCCCGTTGCCCAGTTCTCGTACGGGGCGGCGGTCCGGAGGATCGCCCATGCGGGCCCAGTCCAGGACGACGACCGTGGGCCGCTGCGTAGCCGTACGCGGAATCCGCCCGGTGACCCGCCCGACCTGAACCCCGACGTCCCGCCCGTCCACCCCGAGCAACCTCCCCCGCCCGGGCGCCGGATCATCCACCCCCGCCCCCACGGCTTCGAGCACGACCCGCGGCCGAGCCGCCCCCCACCCGGGCCCGCCCCCGACCCCGAACCCGGCCACGAGATGCACCCCGAGCCGCTCCCCGTCCCGGGCGACAGCCTCGAGCGCCCGTACGACGGACCCCGCGGCGGGCCGCCCGGGCGATCCGAGGGGCGGCGCCAGCAGCGCGTCCAGGTCATCGACGATCACGACGAGCCGCGGCAACGGAGCCACCGCCTCGGTCTTGTCCCGCGCCCCGCCCGGCCGCAGCCGTATCGTCGAACTCGGCGCCGTCTCCAGATCCCCGGCCCCGTCCGACACCGATGCTGACGATGACGCCGATGACGACGATGAAGCCGATGATGACGATGAGCCGATCCGCTGCGTCACCATCCGCCCTGCCACCACCCGCTGCGTGTGCCACTCCGTGAAGTGCGTGCGCCCTATGAGTTCGGCGCGCCGCTTCAGCTCGGTCGTCAGGGATTGCGCGAACTCCCGCATCCGCACAGGGTCGTTGGCGGCCAGGTGTGTGGTGACGTGCGGCAGGTCCGTGCAGACCCGGAGCCCTTCGACCCGCTCGGCCCCCGTACCGCCGCCCTGCCCGTCCACGAGCACGATGCCGAGCCGGTCGGGCCGTTCGGCCGCAGCCAAGGACGCGGCGACGGAGCGCAGAAGTTCCGTACGGCCACTGCCCGCTGGGCCTTCGATCAGCAGGTGCGGGCCGTCGGCGGCCAGGTCCACGGCGACCGGCCCGCGCGGCCCCGCCCCGAGCACCGCCCACACCCGTCCCCCGAGCGACCCGGCGTCGTCGGCTGCGGCGGCCCAGCGCGCCATCAGGGACGCCGGGGTGGCCCGCGCGAGCCCCAGTTCGTCGAGGAGCCGCGCGGACTGCGGCAGCGGCGCGGAGACCCGCGCCTGTCGTGCCCCGGCCCCGCCGGAGGTGTCGGTGCGGAGGGGGGCGAGCGCCCGCGCGAACCGCTCGGCCCACGGCAGTGACACCGCGTCGACCGTGGCGACCGTCCCGTGTCCGACGAGTTGTCCTCGCGCCGCCCGGTGCAGCCGCAGCGCCGTCGCCACGTCTCCGCTGAGCAGGGCGACGGCACCGCACGCCCGGAACGCGGGGCTCTGCGCGCACGCCGCCTCGTACGTCTCGTCGACGGGGGAGGCGGGGGACGCGGCCGGTGCTTCCGCCAGGCACAGCACGTGGATGCCCGCGGGCGCTCCTTCCGCCGCGAGGCGCGCGGCGGCTTCCCGCAGGGTCGCCGATCCCGGGTCGCCGTCGATGACGACGACGGTCGGGACGACCGCCGTCTCCTCGCCGGTGACCGGCTCGTCGCGGCCGGGGCGCAGCCCGGCCGCGTGGTCCTCCAGGCGTCGCAGCAGTTCGCCGGTGCGCGCGGCCGCCTGTTCCCGGTCGTAGGCGAGGAGCAGCCGGCAGTCCTGCCCGTGTGCGGGGCGTACGTGCGGCAGCCAGCCGAGCCAGGACCACTCCGCCACGCGCTCGGCCTCGCTCCGGGCCCGGTCCGTGGCGATCAGGACGATCTCCAGGCGGTCCGGCGCGTGCAGGGCGGCGAGCTGGGCGAGGACGCACCGGGCGAGCCCGGCGAGGCGCGTTCGCGGTCCGGCGAGGCCGAGCGCCCCGGCCTCGGCGAGCCCCACGGTCACCGGAACGGCGGGCAGCAGGCCGCTGCCGCCGGGGCCGGTCCGGTCGACGGTGCCGAGCCGCACCGCCAGGTCCTCCGGGTGCCCCGGCCCGCGCTCCCACAGCCGGGGCCCGGGGCCGAGGGCGGTGAGCAGCAGGGCCGCGGCGTCGGGCCAGGTCTCGGCGGTGGCGGGGCCGGGGATGCCGGTGGGCGGCGCGGGGTCCGGCCCGTCCTCGTACGGCTCGGGCGGGTGGGGTGTGCGCAGCGTGTACGGCTCGTGGATCTCGTGCTGCTGGTCCTGCTCGTCCCGGCCGCGCCGCAGCAGCCGCCCGAGTCCGCCCCGGCGGCGCGGGGCGCGGGGGAGCGCGGTGCCGCGCGGCGGGGTGCCGAGGGGGGCCTGCTCGATGCCGGGGGCGCCGCCCTGGTCGGGGACGACGGACCGGGCGACCGGGGCCGGGCTTTCTCCGGCTGCGCCCCAGGAGGCGTCCCCGTAGGCGTGCCGGGTCTCCTCGGGCGGGGCCGCTGCCGGGTGGCCGCTTGCCGGGGCCGGTCCGCTGCTGGCGCCGCACGCGACCCGTACGTGGCCTTCCCCGTCCGGCGCCGTGGCGACCGCCGCCGGGCGCGCGGCGTCGTCCGCCGTCACGACCCGCAGCGCCGATTCGCCGAGGCGCAGGAGTGCGCCGGGGGCGAGGCGGGCGGGGCGTTCGTCGAGGGGGCGGCCGTCGAGGGTCGTGCCGTTGGTCGAGCCCAGGTCGGCGACCGTGATCCGGCCGTCGGGCGTCAGCGTCACCGCGCAGTGCAGGCGTGAGACGTCCGGGTCGTCCAGCGGGACGTCGGCGTCGGCGGAGCGGCCGATGCGGACCTGGCCGCCGTGGAGGAGGTGGACGCCGCCCGCGTCGGGTCCGGCCACGACGTGCAGTTGCGCCGCGCCGTCGGACGGGTCGGGGCCGGGGTCGGTGGGGGCGCCGAGCGAGAGGACCGCGCCGTCGGTCAGGGGCGGCTCGCCGAGGAGGCAGCGCTGGGCGTCGAGCCGCTCGGCGCCCGCGTACAGCACGGAGGTCGGCGCGTCGCCGCCCGCGACGGCGGCGGCGAGGCCGGAGGCGACGGCGGCGAGCGCGGTGCCGGACGGGGCGGTGACCAGCACGTCCACCGTGGCGGACGCGGCTCCTTCGCGCGTGGCCGCGTCGGGGCGCGTGCCCAGGGGGTCTACGACGGTAAGGCGGATCTGCATCGCCGTCTGCGGTCCCTTCTGCGCGGGCGCCCGGGACGGGTCGGCCCGCGGTCCCCCCACCGCGCTTCCCCCTCGCCACGGGCACATCAGCCAGTGCTGCAAGGCATCCTCGCACCTGCCACCGACAACACGCCCGCCCCCCACCCGTAAGTGATCTTGATTGGTCGGCTCTGCCCGCAAAGTGCCTGCTCCGGGCCGCCTGGGTGCGGCTTGAGATCACTCACGTCGCCGCATGGCAACCAAGGACCGGGAAGCGGCGTCTTCCCGTCGAACACGGGTTTGTCCTCACCGGTACCGCGGACGCCGCCACTAGAGTGGGTCGCGGCACCCGGGACCGGGGCAGATCACGCAAGTACCGATGCAGGGAGCGCATGACGTGCGGCCGGTAGGCAGCAAGTACCTGCTCGAGGAGCCGCTCGGACGCGGCGCCACGGGCACCGTCTGGCGAGCCCGCCAGCGCGAGACCGCGGGCGCCGAGGCGGCCGTCGCCGGGCAGCCCGGCGAGACCGTCGCCATCAAGGTCCTCAAGGAGGAGCTGGCGAACGACGCGGACGTGGTGATGCGCTTCCTGCGCGAGCGCTCCGTCCTGCTCCGCCTGACGCACCCGAACATCGTGCGCACCCGCGACCTGGTCGTGGAGGGCGAGCTGCTCGCCCTGGTGATGGACCTCATCGACGGTCCCGACCTGCACCGCTACCTGCGGGAGAACGGCCCGTTCTCGCCGGTCGCCGCCGCGCTCCTGACCGCCCAGATCGCCGACGCGCTCGCCGCCAGCCACGCCGACGGCGTCGTGCACCGCGACCTGAAGCCCGCCAACGTCCTCCTCAAGCAGGACGACGCGGGCATGCACCCGATGCTCACCGACTTCGGCATCGCGCGCCTCGCCGACTCGCCGGGCCTGACCCGCACCCACGAGTTCGTCGGCACGCCCGCGTACGTGGCCCCCGAGTCCGCCGAGGGCCGCCCGCAGACCAGCGCCGTCGACATCTACGGCGCGGGCATCCTGCTGTACGAGCTGGTCACCGGGCGCCCGCCGTTCTCCGGCGGCTCGGCGCTCGAAGTCCTGCACCAGCACCTCAGCGCCGAACCGCGCCGCCCCTCGACCGTCCCCGACCCGCTGTGGACGGTCATCGAGCGCTGCCTGCGCAAGAACCCGGAGGACCGGCCGAGCGCCGAGAACCTCGCGCGTGCGCTGCGTACCGTCGCCGAGGGCATCGGCGTGCACGCGAGCAGCGCGCAGATCGCCGCCGCCGAGGGCGTCGGCGCCCTCCTGGCGCCCGACCCGGACCCGGCGCAGGTCCCGGGCGCCGCCGACCCGACCCAAGTGCTGCCGAACAACGCGGCGACGTACGACCCGAACGCCGCCACCAGCGTCATGCAGCAGCAGGGCAATCAACAGGGCAACCAGGGCAACCAGTACTCCGACGCGGACCCGACGTCCGTCCTGCCCGGCAATCGCGGCGCCGCCGACCCGACCGCCGTCATGCCGCCCGTCCCGTCGCACCAGCCCGGCCAGCAGCCGCAGAGCGGCAACCCGGACGACCCGCACCCCTGGCAGAACCAGATGCGCGCCGCCCGCGACCGCAACGAGCAGACGCAGGTCCAGTACCTCGACCCGAACCAGGACCCCCTGCGCCGCCGCCCGCAGCGCCAGGTCGCCCGCCCCGAGCAGCAGCAGCCCAGGCCGCAGCAGTACGCCCCGCAGCAGCCGCGCGGACGCCAGCAGCGCCCGCAGCAGCAGCCCGAGCCGTACGCCCCGCAGCGCCAGCAGCCGCGCCCGCAGCCGCAGCAGTACGCGCCGCCCACGCCGCCCCGGCAGGCGCCGCCCGCGCGCGAGCCGCGTGAACCGCGCGAGCCGCGCCGCCGCAGCGCCAACCCGATGAAGATCCCCGGTCTCGGCTGCCTCAAGGGCTGCCTGTTCATGATCGTCATCCTGTTCGTGGTGTCCTGGCTGGTCTGGGAGTTCACCCCGCTCCAGGACTGGATCGGCACCGGCAAGGGGTACTGGGCGCAGCTCTCCGACTGGTTCTCGACGGCCACCGACTGGATCGGCAGCCTGAGCAACTGAGCCGACTGCGATCGGTGATGTTGGAGATTTGTCGACACCCAGCGGGTGATTTCGCCTCCTGATGCGTTGGTTGGCGTCCGAGCCGCGTAGCTTGGGCGCCAACACGCGTCTGTAGGAGCAGCCTTGGCACGGAAGATCGGCAGCCGGTACACCGCACACCAGATCCTGGGGCGCGGCAGTGCGGGCACGGTGTGGCTGGGCGAGGGGCCGGAGGGTCCCGTCGCCATCAAAACGCTGCGCGAGGACCTCGCCTCCGACCAGGAGCTGGTCGGCCGCTTCGTCCAGGAGCGCACCGCCTTGCTGAGCCTCGACCACCCGCGCGTGGTCGGCGTCCACGACCTCGTCGTCGACGGCAACGACCTGGCGCTCGTCATGGACCTCGTCCGCGGCACCGACCTGCGCACCCGCCTGGACCGCGAGAAGCGCCTCGCCCCCGAGGCCGCCGTCGCCATCGCCGCCGACATCGCCGACGCGCTGGCCGCCGCCCACGCCGCCGGCATCGTCCACCGCGACGTGAAGCCGGAGAACGTGCTGCTCGACATGGAGGGCCCCCTCGGCCCCGGCGGCGCCCACCCCGCCCTCCTCACCGACTTCGGCGTCGCCAAGCTCATCGACACCCCGCGCCGCACCCGCGCCACGAAGATCATCGGCACCCCGGACTATCTGGCGCCCGAGATCATCGAGGGCCTCCCGCCGCGCGCCGCCGTCGACATCTACGCCCTCGCGACGGTCCTCTACGAGCTTCTGGCCGGCTTCACCCCGTTCGGCGGCGGCCACCCCGGTGCCATCCTGCGCCGCCACGTCACCGAGACCGTCGTCCCGCTCCCCGGCATCCCCGACGAGCTGTGGCAGCTCCTCATCCAGTGCCTCGCCAAGGCCCCGGCCTCCCGGCTGCGCGCCTCCGAGCTGGCCGCCCGCCTGCGCGAGCTGGCCCCGATGCTGGCGGGCATGGCCCCGCTCGACGTCCACGACCCCGACGAGTCCGACGACAGCGCCGAGGGCGACGCCACCGACCCGGCGGCCGAGCGGGCCCGCTCCGCCGCCCCTGAGCCCACCGGGACCGCCGCGCCCCGCCGCGGCGCCGTCTCCCTGGTCCCCGGCGCCGCCCCCGCCGACTCCAACCGCGACACCCACACCTCCATGCGCGTCCCCGCCCCGGACGAGCTGGCCGGGGGCGCCCGCGGGACCGCCCGCGCGCCGCGCGCCACCGGCGCCCGCCGCCCCGGCTCGGCCCGCAACCGGCACCCCGCGCGCCGCCGCCGCATCACCCTCGGCGTCGTCGGCCTCGTCGCGGCGGCGGCCATCGGCGGCGGCGTCTGGGCGGCCACCTCCTCCGGCTCCGACGACACCCCGCCGGGCGACAGCAACAACTCGGCCCCGGAGATCCCCTAGCCGGGGGCCCGCCGGGCCGCCCGGGACGGATCACTTGCACCAGCCGTTAGGCTGGTCCTGTGGCAGTCGTCGATGTATCCGAAGAGCTGAAGTCCCTCTCCTCGACCATGGAGTCGATCGAGGCCGTCCTGGACCTCGACAAGCTGAGGGCAGATATCGCCGTGCTCGAGGAGCAGGCGGCCGCGCCGTCCCTGTGGGACGACCCGGAGGCGGCGCAGAAGATCACCAGCAAGCTGAGCCACCTCCAGGCGGAGGTCCGCAAGGCCGAGGCGCTGCGCGGCAGGATCGACGATCTCTCCGTGCTCTTCGAGATGGCCGAGGAGGAGGACGACCCGGACACCCGCGCGGAGGCCGAGTCCGAGCTGACCTCGGTGAAGAAGGCGCTGGACGAGATGGAGGTCCGTACGCTCCTGTCCGGCGAGTACGACTCCCGCGAGGCGCTGGTCAACATCCGCGCCGAGGCCGGCGGCGTCGACGCCGCGGACTTCGCCGAGCAGCTCCAGCGCATGTACCTGCGCTGGGCCGAGCGCCACGGCTACAAGACCGAGATCTACGAGACGTCGTACGCGGAAGAGGCCGGCATCAAGTCGACCACCTTCGCCGTGCAGGCGCCGTACGCCTACGGCACGCTCTCCGTCGAGCAGGGCACGCACCGCCTCGTGCGCATCTCCCCGTTCGACAACCAGGGCCGCCGCCAGACGTCGTTCGCCGGTGTCGAGGTGCTTCCCGTCGTAGAGCAGACCGACCACGTCGAGATCGACGAGTCGGACCTGCGCGTCGACGTCTACCGTTCGTCCGGACCCGGTGGCCAGGGCGTCAACACGACGGACTCCGCGGTCCGCCTGACCCACCTCCCCACCGGCATCGTGGTCTCCTGCCAGAACGAGCGCTCGCAGATCCAGAACAAGGCCACGGCGATGAACGTCCTCCAGGCCAAGCTCCTGGAGCGCCAGCGCCAGGAGGAGCGGGCCAAGATGGACGCCCTCAAGGACGGTGGCAGCTCCTGGGGCAACCAGATGCGCTCCTACGTCCTGCACCCGTACCAGATGGTCAAGGACCTCCGCACCGAGTTCGAGGTCGGCAACCCACAGGCCGTGCTCGACGGTGAGATCGACGGGTTCATCGAGGCGGGAATTCGCTGGCGCAAGCAGCAGGAGAAGTAACCCGAGCGGATCCGCTCCGCGGCTTTCCGCGATTTGTCGACAAGGTAACTGTCGCCTTCCGGGCGGCAGTTGCTTTGTTTTTGGCGGGCATTTCTCGACTGTGAAGGTCCTTCGGGGTTTTACGTCACAGTCACATGACCGTACGGCGGTCAACTCGCCCCATATCCGGTCATCGCGTACGCAACGACCTTGACGTTGATCCGGAAACTGGGAAGGCTGGCGCGCGGCATGCGTATCAGTGGGACGCGTGTGAACGGGGGGCGGGTCGACATCGACGCCTGCTGATACCCCGGTTGAACGTGGTCCCGGGCGCTGCTCCAATGACGATTGGCTACTGGGGGTAGCAGACATATGACCAAGAAGACGCGGATCCGCGTGGCGCGGATAGCGGCCGGAGCGGTGATCGCCGCCGGTGCGTCGCTGACCGCAGCGGGTGCCGCCTCCGCCCTCGAGATCGACGTTCTGGGCCTGACGAGCGTCAGCGCCGACCAGGATGGTCTGAATGTGGCCGTGCCCGCCGAGGGCGATGACGGCGGCGCGACGATCGCGGGCCTTCCCGGCGGCAATGACACTGCTGGCAACACCAACGCGGGCAACACCAACGCGGGTGGCGAGAACGCGGGCAACACCAACGCCGGCAACACCAACGCGGGCAACACCAACGCCGGTAACGGCAACGGCGGCAACACCAACGCGGGTGGCGAGAACGCGGGTAACACCAACGCCGGCAACACCAATGCGGGCAACACCAACGCCGGTAACGGCAACGGCGGCAACACCAACGCGGGTGGCGAGAACGCGGGTAACACCAACGCCGGCAACACCAACGCAGGTAACGGCAACGGCGGCAACACCAACGCCGGTAACGGCAACGGTGGCAACACCAACGCGGGCAACACCAACGCCGGTAATGGCAACGGCGGCAACAACGGCGGCGGCAACAACGGCGGCGGTAACAACGGCGGCGGCGGTAACGGCGGCGGCGGTGACAACGGCGGCGGTAACGGCGGCGGTGGCAACAACGGCGGCGGCAACGGCGGCTCGTCCACCGGTGGTGGGTGGGACAACACCAACCCCGACGGCAACAACACCCCCGTCGAGCAGGGCCAGGGCAAGGACAGCCTGCAGGACACCGGGTCGGCCCCCGCGGAGCAGACCGCCGCTCAGGGCAAGAACGACGGCGAGCTGGCCGAGACCGGTGCCGACGGCACCACCGTGCTGCTCATCGGCGCCGCGACCATGATCGCGGGCGGCATCGGCTTCCGGTTCCTGCCGCGCCTCGCCGGCAACCGTGGCGCGGCCGCGTAACACCTCCGCGTAACGACTGAACCACGCGGCGCACACGCCAGTGCACGCGGAAGGGCCCGGAGCCACAGCTCCGGGCCCTTCCGCGTGACCGGGGGGTCAGACGGTCTGATGGGCGAGCAGCGCCATCGCCGCGATGAGCACGGCGACGAGCGCGATCAGCGCCATGGGGTTGAGCCCGGCGAACGGGCTCTGCTGGAGCCGCTCGCGGTTGGCCCGGCACACCGGGCAGCGGCCCTCGCTCACGGGCGCCGCGCAGTTCGCGCACACCAAGCGGTCATAGGTCATGCGCCTGTCCTCCTCCCGCGCGGCGGAGCCGGCTGCGACGTCTGCCAGGTTCCCACTGGTTCTCTCCGCTCAACGCTCCGGGAAACGCGACCGTTCCCACCTCCACTGTGCCAGCTTCCCGCGGATTAGGCGCGGCCCCCTCCGACGCCCCTGTGCGGGAGGCCCCGGGGAGCATCCCTGACCAGGGCCGGGGCGGACAAAAACGGCACTGTCCGTGACCGCGCACCGGGACAAAAAGTGCAACCAGGGACGGCGCCTGCGCTGCGTGTGCCGGTTCGCGTATGGTCACGCTCACCGAGGGGGTGTCACGGGAGGCCCGCACAGCACCCCCGCCCCCGACCTACCCGACGCTCCGAGGCGCTCCGTGATCCGATTCGACAACGTCTCCAAGGTCTATCCGAAGCAGACCCGCCCCGCTCTCAGGGATGTCTCCCTGGAGGTCGAGCGCGGTGAGTTCGTCTTCCTGGTCGGCTCGTCCGGCTCCGGCAAGTCGACGTTCCTGCGGCTCATCCTGCGCGAGGAGCGGTGCAGCCACGGCCAGGTGCACGTGCTCGGCAAGGACCTGGCCCGCGTCTCCAACTGGAAGGTCCCGCAGATCCGCCGCCAGCTCGGCACGGTCTTCCAGGACTTCCGGCTGCTGCCCAACAAGACGGTCGGGGAGAACGTGGCGTTCGCCCAGGAGGTCATCGGCAAGGGCCGCGGCGAGATCCGCAAGGCCGTGCCGCAGGTGCTCGACCTGGTCGGCCTGGGCGGCAAGGAGGACCGGATGCCGGGCGAGTTGTCCGGTGGTGAGCAGCAACGCGTCGCCATCGCGCGGGCGTTCGTGAACCGGCCGAAGCTCCTGATCGCGGACGAGCCGACCGGCAACCTGGACCCGCAGACGTCGGTCGGCATCATGAAGCTGCTCGACCGCATCAACCGCACGGGCACCACCGTCGTCATGGCCACCCACGACCAGAACATCGTGGACCAGATGCGCAAGCGCGTCATCGAGCTGGAGAAGGGCCGTCTCGTCCGCGACCAGGCGCGCGGCGTCTACGGCTACCAGCACTGAGAAGTACCGAGAGAAGCTGCGAAAGGCTCAGTAAGCGCTATGCGTGCCCAATTCGTCCTGTCGGAGATCGGCGTCGGCCTCCGCCGCAACCTCACGATGACTTTTGCCGTCATCATCTCGGTGGCCCTCTCGCTCGCCCTGTTCGGCGGCTCGCTGCTCATGAGCGACCAGGTCAACCAGATGAAGGGCTTCTGGTACGACAAGGTCAACGTCTCGATCTTCCTGTGCAACAAGGGAGACGCCGAGTCCGACCCGAACTGCGCCAAGGGCCCGGTCACCGCCGAGCAGAAGAAGCAGATCCAGGACGACCTCGCCAAGATGGACGTCGTCCAGAAGGTGTCGTACGAGTCCCAGGACGAGGCCTACAAGCACTACAAGGAGCAGTTCGGCGACTCCCCGCTGGCCAGTTCGCTCACCCCGGACCAGTTGCAGGAGTCGTACCGGATCAAGCTCAAGGACCCGGAGAAGTACGAGGTCATCGCCACCGCGTTCAACGGGCGGGCCGGCGTGCAGTCCGTGCAGGACCAGAAGGGCGTGCTCGACAACCTCTTCCGGCTGCTCGGCTACCTCAACTACGCGGCCGGGGCCGTGATGCTCGTGATGCTCGTGGTCGCGCTGCTGCTGATCGTGAACACCGTGCGGGTCTCCGCGTTCTCCCGGCGCCGCGAGACCGGCATCATGCGCCTGGTCGGCGCGTCCGGCTTCTACATCCAGGCGCCGTTCATCATGGAGGCCGCGGTCGCCGGGCTCATCGGCGGCGGCATCGCCTGCGTCTTCCTCGCCGCGGGCCAGTACTTCGTGATCGACAACGGCGTCGCGCTCTCCGACAAGCTCCAGCTGATCAACTTCATCGGCTGGGACGCGGTGCTCACCAAGCTGCCGCTCATCCTCGCGGTGAGCGTCCTGATGCCCGCGCTGGCCGCGTTCGTCGCGTTGCGCAAGTATCTGAAGGTGTGACGAGAGTCCCCCGTGCCACGGGGCGCCGGGCGGGTCAACCTCCCGTACGGCGCCCCAGGTTGTCCTAGACTCACCGGCATGTCAGGCCGCCAGGATCTGCTCCACGCGCTCTCCGCGCACCCTGTGCCCCGCCGCATCGGCCGCGGGGCGGCCCTGACCTTCGTCTTCGCCGGTGTCCTCGCGGCGGGCGCCGCGACCGGCTCCTGGCCCGACGAGACACGGGACTCCGCCGCGGAACCGGGCCGTTCGGTCGCCGCCGCGCCCCACCGCCACATCGCCGACCAGGTGACCGACCCGACCGAGGCCGCCGCCGAGGCCGTCGAGGACGGCAAGTCCCCGACGCTCGCCGCCGAGGAGGCCGTCAGCCGCAGCGGCGACCGCTGGGGCGCGGTCTACTCGCAGGGCGAGTACGAGGAGTTCGAGCAGTCCCTGGACGGCGAGTACACCGGCGTCGGCCTGCGGGCCCGCCGCGCCGCCGACGGCGACGTGCAGGTCACCAAGGTCCGCTCAGGGTCGCCCGCCCAGCTCGCCGGCGTCCGCGAGGGCGACCGCATCTCCTCCGTGGACGGCGAGCCCGTCACCGGCCGCCCCGTCACCGAGGTCCTCGGCCTGCTGCGCGGCGACCACGCGGGCACGCCCGTGCGCGTCGGGCTGCGGCGCGGCACGCGCGCGTGGAGCGAGACGCTGCGCCGCGCCAACCTGACCACGGACAATGTCACGACGACCGCCCTGCGCTCCGGCGCCCGGCTCATCAAGGTCAGTGCCTTCACCAAGGGCACCGGCGCACAGGTGCGCGAGGCGGTGCGCGAGGCACCCGCGCGCGCGGGCGTCATCCTCGACCTCCGGGGGAACTCCGGCGGCCTGGTCACCGAGGCGGTCAGCGCGGCCTCCGCGTTCCTGGACGGCGGACTCGTCGCCACGTACGACGTACGGGGAGCGCAGCGGGCCCTGCACGCAGCGCGCGGCGGCGACACCACCAGACCCGTGGTCGTGCTCGTCGACAGCGGGACGATGAGCGCGGCCGAACTGCTCACCGGCGCCCTCCAGGACCGCGGCCGCGCGGTCGTCGTGGGCACCAGGACCTTCGGCAAGGGCTCCGTGCAGATGCCGAGCAAGCTGCCGGGCGGCTCGGTCGCGGAGCTGACCGTCGGCCACTACCGCACCCCCGGCGGCCGGGGCGTCGACGGCCGGGGCATCACCCCCGACCTGGAGGCCGAGAACGGGGCCAGGCAGCGGGCCGAGACGGTATTGAGTGGCCTCGGCACCCCCTCGTAGTGCGAAAATGGCCAGCACTATGGCCAAGTCAATGTTCGTACCGAAGGAGTCCCAGCCCAAGCAGGGCAAGGGGACCGCGTCCGGCAAGAAGGACGGCACCCGCAAGATCGTCGCGCAGAACAAGAAGGCGCGCCACGACTACGCGATCATCGACACCTACGAGGCCGGTCTCGTCCTCACCGGCACGGAGGTGAAGTCGCTGCGCCAGGGCCGCGCCTCCCTGGTCGACGGCTTCGTGCAGATCGACGGCGGCGAGGCGTGGCTGCACAACGCGCACATCCCCGAGTACAGCCAGGGCACGTGGACCAACCACTCCGTGCGCCGCAAGCGCAAGCTGCTCCTGCACCGCGAGGAGATCGACAAGCTGGAGTCGAAGTCGCAGGAGACCGGCCACACGATCGTGCCGCTGGTGATCTACTTCAAGGACGGCCGCGCGAAGGCCGAGATCGCGCTGGCGAAGGGCAAGCGCGAGTACGACAAGCGCCAGACGCTGCGTGAGCAGCAGGACCGCCGGGACGCGGACCGCGCGATCGCGGCGGCGAAGCGGCGCCAGCGGGCTCAGCAGCGCTGAGGCGGCGCCGGGAATAAGCTGGCACGTCCACCCGTTGGTCACGTACGATGGGACTGCTCCTCACGGCAGGGGCACCAGGGCCGCGAGGTCCGCTTTGAAAAAACAACATGGGGATGATCGGTTTCGACAGCGGATGTCGAAGCAGGGGAAGCGAGCCGAGGAAGCGGCAATGATCTCGTTAACCATATGTCGCAACCAATAATCGCCAATTCTAAGCGCGATTCCCAGTCCTTCGCTCTCGCTGCCTGATAAGCAGTGATCGAGGGACCCTAAAAGGGTGTCAGCCCGGGGATGTTCCCGACCCGGATCCTGGCATAATCTAGGGGACTAAACCATCGAACCCGGTCACGGGGTTCGATGGGAAATCAAACAGTGACTGGGCCCGTCGGAGACTTGTTCGCGTGATCTCCGGGGCCGAGAAAATCGCAGCGAACTGCGCTCGGAGAAGCCCTGCTGCTGCACCGTTGGACGCGGGTTCGATTCCCGCCATCTCCACCACCCCATGCGCTGAGGCCCGGCTGTTCACACAGCCGGGCCTTTGTCGTTGTGTGGGCCCGCCCCATATCGAGCCCCCGGGGCCGGTCCTACCTTCGCTCCCCATGACAGACACCCGTACACACACCAGAGCCGTCACGGTCCTGCTCGCTCTCCTCGCCCTCTTCCTGCCCGCCGTTCCGCAGGCGTCCGCCGCCGCGCCCGGTGTCCAGGAGGTCACCGGGTTCGGGTCCAACCCCGGTGCGCTGAGGATGTTCCGTCACGTGCCCGACGGGCTGCCGCGCGGGCGGCCCGTCGTCGTCGTGCTGCACGGCTGTACGCAGGACGCCGCCGGGTACGGGGCCGGGAGCGGCTGGACCGAGCTGGCCGACCGGTGGGGGTTCTCCGTCGTGCTGCCGCAGCAGACGTCCGGCAACAACCTTCAGTCCTGCTTCAACTGGTTCCAGGCCGGGGACATCGCGCGCGGGCAGGGCGAGGCCGCCTCGATCGCGCAAATGGCCGACAAGCAGGTCGCCGACGCGGGCGCCGACCCGTCCCGGGTGTACGTGACCGGGCTCAGCGCCGGGGGCGCCATGACGGCCGTGATGATGGCCGCGTACCCGGAGAAGTTCGCCGCCGGGGGCGTCGTCGCCGGGCTGCCCTACGGCTGCGCGCAGGCCGCCGGGTCCCCGTACGTCTGCATGTATGTCGGGGCCACACAGAGCGCGAGGCAGTGGGGCGACCGGGTGCGGGCCGCGCGGCCCGGGTACGCGGGGCCCTGGCCGAGGCTCACCGTGTTCCAGGGCACCGCCGACTACACCGTGAAGCCCGTCAACATGACGGACCTGATGGAGCAGTGGACCGATGTGCGCGGCGCCGACCAGGTCGCTGACGCGAGCGACACCGTCGCCGGGTATCCGCACCAGGTCTTCCGGGACGCGTCCGGAGCCACCGCCGTGGAGACGTACAGCATCACCGGCATGGGGCACGGCCAGCCCGTCGATCCGGGGAGCGGGCCCACGCAGTGCGGGACCGCCGGGGCGTACCTCCTCGACGTGGACCTGTGCGCCGCGCAGGTGCTCGGGCACTCCTGGGGTCTTGGCTGATCCGTGGGTCTTGGCCGGGCCCCGGGCGTCCGGGATGCTCCTGTGGCATGAGCAGAGCTGACAGCGAACCTCGCAAGGCGTACCGGAGATGGGTCTGGCCCGTCGTCCTCGGTGTGGCCGCCGCCACGCTCTCCTGGGGCGGGAGCGCCGGGGCCGACGCCGACCCCAGCGGGCTGCCCGAGGCTATCGACACGATCCTCGGTGACCCGCGCATGGAGGGCGGCGCGGCCAGTGTCGTCGTGGCCGACGCCGCGACCGGCGAGACCCTGTACCAGCACAACCCGACCGGGCGGCTCATGCCCGCCTCCAACACCAAGCTCGCCACGTCGACCGCCGCCATGGACGTCCTCGGCCCCGGCTACCGGTTCACCACCGACGTGCTCGCCGCCGGGCGCGTGCGCGGCGGCGTCCTGCACGGGGACCTGTATCTGCGGGGGACCGGCGACCCGACCACCCTCGCCGCCGACTACGACGAGCTGGCCGCCGACGTCGCCGCCGCCGGGGTGCGGAGGGTCGACGGCCGGCTGGTCGCCGACGACACCCGGTTCGACGACCGCCGCCAGGGCGACACCTGGGGCGCCGACGACGAGTCCTCGTACTACGCCGCCCAGATCTCGGCGCTCAGCGTCGCGCCCGACACCGACTACGACACCGGGACCGTCATCGTCGAGGTCGCACCCGGGGCGAAGGCCGGGGACAGGCCGCGCGTCACCGTCACGCCGAGGACGGACTACGTGCGGTTCGACGTGCGGGCGCGCACCGTCGCCGCCGGGGGAGCGGACAGCATCGCCGTCGAACGGCAGCACGGCACCAACACGATCACCGTCAGCGGGACCGTGCCGGTCAGCGGGGACACCACCAAGGAGTGGGTCACCGTGTGGGAGCCGACGGGGTACGCCGCCGCCGTCTTCCGCGACGCGCTCGCCGCACACGGCGTACGGGTGAGCGGCGCCACCAAGCCCGGCCGTGCCACCCCGCCCGGCGCCAGGGCGCTCGCCACGCACACCTCCATGGCGCTGAAGGACCTGCTCGTCCCGTTCATGAAGCTGTCCAACAACATGCACGCCGAGTCGCTCACCAAGGCCATGGCGTACGAGGCGACGGGCCGGCCCGGCAACTGGGGCGACGGGATCGCGGCCATCGCCTCCTATCTGAAGGGCGCCGGGGTCGACGCGGGCAAGATCCGGCAGGTCGACGGTTCGGGCCTTTCGCGCAAGAACAACTTCGCCGCCCGGCAGATCGCCGACCTGCTGCTCTCCGTACGGGACGAACCCTGGTACGCCGACTGGTACCGGTCGCTGCCGGTGGCATGCGCCCCGGACCGGTTCGTCGGCGGGACGCTGCGGACGCGGATGTGCGGCACCCCGGCCGCGCTCAACGCCCGCGCCAAGACGGGGTCGCTGACCGGGGCCAGCGCCCTGTCCGGCTATGTGAAGGACGCCGACGGGCGCGAGCTCGTCTACAGCATCGTCCAGAACAACTACCTCGCCGCCTCGGTGAAGCCGCTGGAGGACGCGATCGTCGTGACCCTCGCCAAGTCGACCGCAGAGAAGGCGGCGGCGGGCGTCGCCCCGAAGGCGAGCAGGTCCGCGCCGCACGCGCAGGACGACGCGGACGGTCTGGAGTGCGCCTGGCGCAAGCCCGTCACCTGCTGACGCCGCGCACGCGCAGGTATCCGTAGAGCGCGAGCAGCAGCGCCGTCACCGCCGCCACGACCGGGACGGTGTACGCCGCGGTGGGGCCCCAGTGCTCCACCGCGGCGCCGCCGGTCGCGGAGCCGCACGCGATGCCGCCGAGCAGCCCGGTGACGGCGAGCGTCATGCCCTCGTTCAACTGGGCCGCCGGGGTGCGCTGTTGGACCAGGGTCATGCCGGTCACCATCGTCGGTGCCGTCGCCATGCCCGCGATCAGGAGCGCCCCGCCGAGCACGACGAGCGAACCGGTGAGGGCCGCCGCGAGCAGCGGCAGCGTCATGAGGGCGGCCATCGCGGCGACGCACACGGGGTGGCGGCGGTCGGCCGGGCCCGCCGGTCTCACCGCCCCGTAGACGAGGCCCGCCGCGCACGACCCCGCCGCCTGGAGCGCCAGGACGCCGCCCGCCCACGCCTTGTGCCCCTGCGCGTCCGCGAAGGCGACCGTGACGACCTCCAGGGAGCCGAAGATCGCGCCCGTGGCGAGGAACGCGACGAGGAGTGGCGGCATGCCACGCGCGCGCAGCGGCGTTCTCGTCGCCTCCGTACGGGCGTGCGGCGGGGGCTCCGTGGCGCGCTGCGCGGCGAAGATCAGGACGCCGGTCACCATCAGGACGGCGCTGACCAGCGTGCCCGCCTCGGGGAACAGGGTGCCGCAGAGGAAGGCGGCCACGACCGGGCCGAGCATGTAGCACAGCTCGTCGGCGGCCTGCTCGAAGGAGTTCGCGGTGTGCAGGGCGTCCGCGTCGCCCTTGAGGAGGTGCGCCCAGCGGGCCCGGGACATGCCGCCCGTGTTGGGCGTGGCCGCCGACGCCAAATAGGCGGCGAAGAGGGTCCAGTCGGCCGCGCCGAAGTGCACGCACAGGAGCAGCGCGAGCGATCCGCACGCGGAGACCACGGTCGCGGGGACGGCGACGCGGGCCTGCCCGTACCGGTCGACGAGGCGTGCCGTCCAGGGGCCGACGACCGCGTTGGCGACCAGGCCCGTCGCGGTGACGGCGCCGGCGAGCGCGTACGACCCCCGCGTCCCCGAGATCATGATGACCGCGCTGATGCTGAACATGCCTTGCGGGAAGCGGGCGATGAGGTTGCCGAGGGTGAAGGCGCGGGCGCCGGGCACGGCGAACAGCCGGGCGTAGGTCGTCCTCCGGGCGGTGGGCGCGGTCGCGGGGGCGGACGGGGTGGTTGTCTCAGCCATGCCAAGAGCGTCACCGCAGGTCCTACGTCCGGTCCAACACCTGCTCCGTACTGATTCACGCACCTGTGTTGTAAGTCGTTGTAGGTTCCCCGGATGGCAACCAGCATCGAGCCGCGCCTCCTGCGCGCCTTCCTCGCCGTCGCCGACGAGCTGCACTTCACGCGCGCCGCCGCCCGGCTCTACGTGGCCCAGCAGGCGCTCAGCCGGGACATCCGGCGGCTCGAACGGGAGCTGGGCGCCGAGCTGTTCGGGCGGACCACACGGCAGGTCACGCTCACCGCCGAGGGGGCGCGGCTGCTGCCGTACGCGCGGCGCGTGATCGAGGCGCAGGACGAACTGCTCGCCGCGTTCAAGGGCCCCGTGCCCGAGGTCCGGCCCCTGCTCGTGGACGTCAACAGCCCGGGGCTCGTGCACGAGCGGGTCCTCGCGCGGGCCCGCGAACTCGTCCCCGGGCATGAGCTGATGACGCGCTACGAGAGCGGCCTGACGCATGCCGCCGCCGAACTCCTCGCGGGCCGCATCGACGTCTCCTTCGGCCGGTTCGCGGGGCTCGACCCGGCCGTGCGGGAGCGCCTCGCCCAACAGCCCATGCGCTACGAGCCGATGGCGGTCGTGCTGCCCGAGGACCATCCGCTGGCCGCACTCGACGCCGTACCGCTGGACCGGCTCGCGGGCGAGACGATCTACGCGGGCGCCGGCAATCCCCGGACGCCGGAGTGGACCGATCTGGCCCGGCGGTTGTTCGACGGACGCGGCATCAAGATCGCGCCACCCGCGCCGCTCGCCATCGGCGAGGAAGAATTCCGGCGCATCATGTCGAAATATGGTAACCCGGTATTGACCGGCATCGACTTTCCGGCCATGCCCGGATCAGTGCTCCGCCCCCTCGTCGACCCCGTCCCGCTGTCCCCTGTGTCACTTGTCTGGCGAAAGGGTCAGAAGCACCCCGGCATCGACGCATTGCGAACCGCCGCGGCCGCGCTCGCCGAGGAGGAAGGATGGCTCGAACGCCCCGCGGACGCCTGGATACCGGCCGAGGACGCGCTCGTCATGCTGGACCGCGGGCGAGCCTCACCACCCGTCGCCCGCCCGGGTGAGAGCAACGTTCCCCGGTGGTCATCGCGCGCCACAGTCCGGTAATCCCGGCTTCCTACCGTCGGACGCGGAAGGCAGGAACCGTGACCCTGGAGGCGTGGATGGCAGGCTGGAGCCGGGATCGGGAGTGGGTCGAGCGGTGGGATCCCGAGGACGAGAGGTTCTGGGCGGAGACGGGCGCCAAGGTGGCGCGGCGCAATCTCGTCTTCTCCGTCCTCTCCGAGCACATCGGGTTCTCCGTCTGGTCCCTGTGGTCGGTGATGGTCCTGTTCATGGGGCCCGAGTACGGCATCGACCCCGCGGGCAAGTTCTTCCTCGTCTCGATGGCCACGCTGGTCGGCGCCTTCGCGCGCGTGCCCTACACGTTCGCCGTCGCCGTGTTCGGCGGGCGCACGTGGACGGTGATCTCGGCGAGCCTGCTGCTGGCCCCGGCCGCCTTGGCGTTCGTCGTGATGGAGCCCGGGACCTCGTACAGCACGTTCATGGTGTGCGCGGCGCTCACCGGTGTGGGCGGCGGCAACTTCGCCTCCTCCATGACGAACATCAACTCCTTCTTCCCGCTGCGGAAGAAGGGGTGGGCGCTCGGCCTGAACGCGGGTGGCGGCAACATCGGCGTCCCCGTCATCCAGCTCACCGCGCTCGCCGTCATCGGCGCGGGCGGCGGCCCGCGCGTCCTGCTCGGCGTCTATCTCCCGCTGATCGTCGTCTCGGCGGTCTGCGCGGCGCTGTACATGGACAACCTGGCGACGGTGAAGAACGACACCGGCGCCGCGCGCGACGCCGCCAGGGACCCGCACACCTGGATCATGGCGTTCCTCTACGTCGGCACGTTCGGCTCGTTCATCGGCTACTCGTTCGCCTTCGGTCTCGTCCTGCAGACCCAGTTCGGCCGTACGCCGCTCCAGGCGGCCGGTGTCACCTTCATCGGGCCGCTGCTCGGCTCGCTGGTCAGGCCGGTCGGCGGGCGGCTCGCGGACCGGTTCGGCGGGGCGCGCATCACGCTGGGGAACTTCGTGGCGATGGGCGCCGCGACCGCCGTGGTGATCCTGGCGTCCGTACGGGAGTCCCTGGCCCTGTTCACCGTCGCCTTCATCGTGGTGTTCGTGCTGAGCGGGCTCGGCAACGGGTCCACGTACAAGATGATCCCCGGCATCTTCCACGCCAAGGCGCTCGGCCTCGGCCTCACCGGCGAGGAGGCGGCCGCGTACGGGCGGCGGCTCTCCGGCGCCTCCATGGGGCTGATCGGCGCGGTCGGGGCGCTCGGCGGTCTCGGCATCAACCTCGCGTTCCGCCAGTCGTTCCAGACGGCGGGCACCGGCACCGGCGCCTTCGTCTCCTTCCTCGTCTTCTACGCGGTGTGCACGGCGGTGACGTGGGCCGTATACCTTCGGGGTTCGGCGGCGCGCTATGCGACGCCGCGGCTGAGCTACGCCGAGGTGTGAGCGCCGGGCCCGTAACACGTACGCAATCGCGCCGATCCGGGCCCGTCACGCCGAGTTGGCAGGCTCGGGCGGCACCGACACGACCGTCGAGCGGGACGAGAACCAGCATGGACGACGAACAGCAGGCCCCCGGGGCGGCGCGGGCGCACGGTCCGCTCGCCGGGTTCACCGTGGGCGTCACCGCCGCGCGCCGCGCCGACGAACTGGGCGCGCTCCTGAAGCGGCGCGGCGCCACCGTGCTGCACGCGCCCGCGCTGCGGATCGTGCCGCTCGCCGACGACAGCGAACTCCTCGCCGCGACCAAGGAACTCCTCGACCACGCCCCCGACATCGTGGTCGCCACCACCGCGATCGGCTTCCGCGGCTGGGTCGAGGCCGCCGACGGCTGGGGTCTCGGCGAGGCGCTGCTCGCCCGCCTGCGGGCCGTGGAGATCCTCGCGCGCGGGCCGAAGGTGAAGGGCGCGGTCCGCGCGGCGGGCCTCACGGAGGAGTGGTCGCCGTCGTCGGAGTCGATGGCGGAGGTGCTCGACCGGCTCCTGGCCGAGGGCGTGCAGGACCGGCGGGTCGCGGTCCAGCTGCACGGCGAGCCCCTGCCCGGCTTCGTGGAGGCGCTGCGGGAGGCCGGCGCCGAGGTGGTGGGCGTGCCCGTGTACCGATGGATGCCGCCGGAGGACATCGGCCCCCTCGACCGGCTCCTGGACGCGACCGTGGCCCGGGGCGTGGACGCGCTGACGTTCACCTCCGCACCGGCGGCCGCCTCGTTCCTGAACCGGGCCGAGGAGCGCGGCCGGCTCCCCGACCTCCTCACGGCCCTCGGGCACGAGGTGGTCCCGGCGTGCGTCGGCCCGGTCACGGCGCTGCCGCTCCAGGACCGCGGGGTGCCCACGGTGCAGCCCGAGCGCTTCCGGCTGGGCCCGCTCGTCCAGCTGCTCTGCCACGAACTGCCGTCCCGCGCCCGGACGCTGCCCGTCGCCGGGCACCGCCTGGAGATCCGCGGCCACGCCGTCGTGGTCGACGGCGACCTCCGCCCGGTGCCGCCCGCCGGCATGGCCCTCCTGCGCTCCCTGGCGCGCCGCCCCGGCTGGGTGGTGTCCCGCGCCGATCTCCTGCGCGCGCTGCCGGGCGCGGGCACCGACGAGCACGCGGTGGAGACGGCGATGACCCGCCTCAGGTCGGCCCTCGGCGCCCCGAAGCTGATCCAGACGGTGGTGAAGCGGGGCTACCGCCTCGCGCTCGACCCGGCATCGGCGGACGCCAAGTACGCCGACGGGTGAGCGGGGCGGCCCGGACCCCCGCGCGTACCGTACGCACATGCTGATCACCGACACCGTCGAGCTGCGGCCGGCCGTCCCCTCGGACGCCCAGGCTCTCGCCGACGCCTATCTGCGCAACCGGGAGCACCTGAGCGCCACCGAGCCGCCGCGGCGGCCCGAGTTCTACACGGCGGCCGGGCAGGCCGAGCGGATCACCGAGCCGAACAGCGCGACGTGGCTGCTGGTCGACGGGGAGCGGGTCGTCGGGCGCCTCATGCTGAGCGGGATCGTGCTCGGGCCGCTGTGCAGCGGAAGTCTCGGCTACTGGGCCGACGCCGAGTACACCGGGCGCGGGCTGGTCTCCGCGGCCGTCGAGGAGATCTGCCGCGCCGCCCGCGACGAGCTGGGCCTGCACCGCGTCGAGGCGAGCGCCCTTACCGACAACAAGGCGTCGCAGCGTGTGCTCGCCAAGTGCGGCTTCGTCGAGTACGGCAGGGCGCCCGCCTATCTGTTCATCGCGGGGGAGTGGCGCGACCACCTCCTCTTCCAGCGGCTGCTGCACACGGGCCCGCCCCGGCACCTGCGCACGTAGCCCGCCGTTACCGGGGGTTCCGGCGGGGCGGTGGGGCGGGCACTGTAGAGGGCATGGCAGCAGTACCCACAGGGCCCTCCCTCTCCCCGCTCCCTGAGTTGCGGTTCGACTCCGGACGCCTCTGCCTGGACCTGGTCGCCACCGCACACCCCGGCGAACGCCTCACCTCCCCCGACCGTCTGCGCGCCTGGCTCGTCGGCGCGGGCCTCGTCCCCGATCCCGCCGCGCTCGCCGCGTGCACCCCGGCCTGGCTCGCCGCCTTCCGTGAACTGCGCGTCCACATCGCCCAGTTGGTACGGGGCGAGCTGGCGGGCCGCCCCGCTCCCGCCGCCCTCGAACGCGTCAACCTGCTCGCCCGCGCCGCCCCGCCCGCGCCCCGCGCCGTCCGCACCGCCGACGGCGCCCTCGTCCGCGCCCTGCACGACGCCCCGGGCTGCCCGGCGCTGCTCGCGGCCGTCGCCCGGGACGTCGTGGACCTGCTCACCGACCCGGCCGTCCGCGGCTGCCTGCGTCAGTGCGAGGGCGACAACTGCCCGATCATCTACCTCGACACCTCCCGGGGCCGCAGGCGCCGCTGGTGCTCCAGCGAGGTCTGCGGCAACCGGGAACGCGTGGCCCGGCACCGCCGCAGGGCGGCCCTCGCGCGCGCCTGAGCGCACTTTGTCGAACTGCCCTTGAACGCACGCGCGTTCGTCTACGTATCCCTCCCGTGAACCCAGCCGAAAAAAGACGGCCGGATCGTCGAACCGGGGACACCGGAGGTAGGCGTGCGCAAGGATTCCGCCGTGGCCGATGAACGCCCTCCCCGGGCCCGGCATCGTGCGCCCCGGCCGCCGGAGCCGGACGAGGAGCTGATGCGCGCGCTCTACGCCGAGCACGCGCGGCCCCTCCTCGCCTATGTGCTGCGGCTGGTCGCGGGGGACCGGCAGCGCGCCGAGGATGTCGTGCAGGAGACGCTCATCCGCGCCTGGAAGAACGCCGGTCAGCTCAACCGTGCGACCGGCTCGGTACGCCCCTGGCTGGTGACGGTCGCCCGACGCATCGTCATCGACGGCCACCGCAGCCGGCAGGCCCGGCCGCAGGAGGTCGACGCGTCACCGCTGGAGGTCATCCCCGCGGAGGACGAGATCGACAAGGCGCTGTGGCTGATGACACTCTCCGACGCCCTGGAGGACCTGACCCCCGCGCACCGCGAAGTGCTCGTGGAGACGTACTTCAAGGGGCGTACGGTCAATGAGGCGGCCGAGACGCTCGGCATCCCCAGCGGCACGGTGCGCTCCCGCGTGTTCTACGCGCTGCGCTCGATGAAGCTGGCGCTTGAGGAGCGGGGGGTGACGGCATGACGTCGGCGTACGGGGCGAGCGGTCCGGCCGGGCACGGTCCGGCGGGTGACGTGCACGAGGCGGTCGGCGCGTACGTCCTCGGCGTGCTCGACGACGCCGAGGCGAGCGCCTTCGAGGCCCATCTCGCGGGGTGCGAGGTGTGCGCGGCGCGCCTGGAGGAGTTCGCGGGGATGGAGCCGATGCTCGCGGCCCTCGCCGATCTGCCGCCCCGGCGGGACGCGTCCGCCGTGCGCCGGGTCGGGGAGTCCCTGGCCGCGGCGCCCAGCCACCGGCTCGCGGAGTCGCTGGCCGGTGAGGTCGCGCGCAGGCGCGGGCGCAGGCGGCGCCGCTCCCTGTACCTGGTGGCGGCAGCGGCGGCGCTGATCATCGGCGGCCCGCTGACGGTCATGGCGGTCTCCGACGGCGGCGACTCCCAGAGCGTCGCGGAGCCGCACCCCACGAGCCCCGCCGAGGACGCCTTCTTCCACCACATGGACGAGAAGGTGTCGGGCACGGACGCGACGACGAAGGTCAGCGCGACCGTCGGGATGGAGGACAAGGCGTGGGGGACGCACACGGTCCTCCAGCTCAAGAATGTGAAGGGCCCGCTGAAGTGCAGCCTCGTCGCGGTCGGCAAGAACGGCTCGCGCGAGACGGTCACCACCTGGTCCGTCCCGAAGTGGGGCTACGGCATCAAGGACAGCCCGCACGAGGACGCCACCTACCCGCTGTACGTGCACGGGGGCGCCGCCTTCGACCGCGATCAGATCGCCCGTTTCGAGGTCGAGACGCTCGACGGGAAGCGACTGGTGGAGGTACGCGCGTGACCTCGCCGCCGGGTCGCCGCCCTCCGACGTAGCCGCCCGGCCCCCTTTCGCGTACCTTTGACGGCTGCCCAGCACGTCAGAAGGGGGCCCGGTGGCCGCTCAGGCTCAGCAGGATCCAGCGGTGGATCCGGCGGTGGACTCGGATACGGACTCCGTTCGTGACCGCGAGATCGGTGTCGAACAGCACCATCTCGACGCCGTCTACCGCCGTCTGGAAGAGAAGATCCACGAGGCGGAGTTCCTGATGGACGACGCCGCCAAGCGCGGGCAGGTCGGCACGCCCGGCGCGCTCGCCGAGCGGGACGCCCAGGTCTTCCGCGCCGGCATCCACCTCAGCCGGCTCAACAACGAGTTCGAGGACTTCCTCTTCGGCCGTATCGACCTGCTCCGGGGCAAGGACGGCAAGAAGGGCCCGGACGGCGCGTACACCGCGGTCGAACCGGCCGAGGGCGCCGTCCGCCCGGACAACACGGCCGACATCGCCGAGACGCTGCACATCGGCCGCATCGGCGTCCTGGACGCCGACTACTCGCCGCTCGTCATCGACTGGCGGGCCCCGGCCGCCGCGCCGTTCTACCGCTCCACACCGGTCGACCCGGGCCGCGTCGTCCGCCGCCGCGTGATCCGCTCCAAGGGCCGCAAGGTGCTCGGCGTCGAGGACGACCTGATGCGCCCCGAGCTGACCGCCTACCTGGACGGCGAGCGGCTCCCCGCGATCGGCGACGGCGCGCTGATGGCCGCGCTCGGCCAGGCCCGCTCCCACTCGATGCGCGACATCGTCGCCTCGATCCAGGCCGAGCAGGACCAGGTGATCCGCGCCCCCGCCGCCTCGGTCACGTACGTCGAGGGCGGGCCCGGCACCGGCAAGACGGCGGTGGCGCTGCACCGCGCCGCCTACCTGCTCTACCAGGACCGCCGCCGGTACGCGGGCGGCATCCTCATCGTCTCGCCCACCCCGCTCCTCGTCGCCTACACCGAGGGTGTCCTGCCCTCCCTCGGCGAGGAGGGCCAGGTCGCGATCCGCGCGGTCGGCTCCCTGGTCGACGGCGCCGAGGCCACCGAGTACGACAGCCCGGCCGTCGCCCGCGTCAAGGGCTCCTCGCGGATGCTGAAGGTGCTGCGCAAGGCGGCGCGCGGCGCCTTGGAGTCGGGGCGTCCGGCCCCTGCGGAACAGCTCAGCCTGGACGACTCCGAGGAGCAGGAGGCGGCCCCCGCCGGCACCCCCACCCGCCTCCGCGTCGTCGCCTTCGGCCGCCGCCTGGAGCTGGAGGCCGACCAGCTCAACCGCATCCGCCAGGCCGCCCTCAGCGGCACGGCGCCGGTCAACCACCTGCGCCCGCGCGCCCGCAAGCTCCTCCTCGACGCCCTGTGGGAGCAGTCGGGCGCGGGCAGCCGCCACACGGACCCGGAACTCGCCGCCGAGCTGCGCTCCTCCTTCGACGACGACATCACGGGCGAGGACGACTTCGTACGGTTCCTGAGCGCCTGGTGGCCGGAGCTGACGCCCCGCGCCGTCCTCACCGCCATGTCCGACGAGCGGCGCCTCGGCCGCTGGGCCCGGCGCGTGCTGAACCCGGGCGAGATCCGCAAGGTCGCCAAGTCCCTGCGGCGCGACGCCCTGTCCGTGCACGACGTGGCGCTCCTGGACGAGCTGAACGCCATCCTCGGCACCCCGGCCCGCCCGAAGATGAAGCGCGAGTACGACCCGCTGGACCAGCTCACCGGGCTTGAGGAGCTGATGCCGCAGCGCGAGGAGTCCCAGCGCGAGCGCGCCGAGCGGCTCGCCCAGGAACGTACCGAGTACGCGCACGTCATCGTCGACGAGGCGCAGGACCTCACGCCGATGCAGTGGCGCATGGTGGGCCGCCGGGGGCGCCACGCCACCTGGACCGTGGTCGGCGACCCGGCGCAGTCGTCCTGGTCGGACCCGGACGAGGCGGCCGCCGCCCGCGACGAGGCGCTCGGCACCCGCCCGCGCCGCCGCTTCACCCTGACCGTGAACTACCGCAACCCCTCGGAGATCGCGGAGCTGGCCGCGAAGGTCCTGGCGCTCGCGATGCCGGGCTCCCCGTCCCCGTCCGCGGTCCGCTCCACCGGCGTCCAGCCGCGGTTCGCGGTCGTACGGGACCGGCTCGGCGCCACCGTCCGGGAAGAGGCCCAGCGTCTGCTCGACCGGGTCGACGGCACGGTCGGTGTCGTCGTCGCGATGAACCGCCGCGCGGAGGCGGCCCGCTGGCTGGAAGGGCTCGGTGAGCGGGTGGTCGCGCTCGGCTCCCTGGAGGCCAAGGGCCTGGAGTACGACGCGACGGTCGTGGTCTCCCCGGCGGAGATCGCCGACGAGTCCCCGGCGGGCCTGCGCGTGCTGTACGTGGCGCTGACCCGCGCGACGCAGCAGCTCACCGTGGTCTCCGGGGAACGGGACGAACCGGACGCGAACGGGGTGCCGGACCTGCTGCGCGACTGACTCCGCGACGGACTCTTGTGTCGGGAGCAGCCGGTGTTACCGTTGAAAGCGGCACCGGCCCGATCCAAGCCCCCGGGCCCAACCATCGTCCCTTCGAGGGACCACTTGCCGCGAGGCGAGCATGGCGGGTCGGTGTCATGAACGGAGAGCGAGAGGCTCACGTCACTCAGTGGCGTGAGCCTCTCGTCGTTTCCGGCCCCTCTTCCTCTCCCGCCGCACTTCTCGTATGGTGGAAACTCAATTCCGAAAATACGGTGAACGTAAGGTTCACAATCCGATGCGGCTACCACGTACTCGGCGGTAGGTGGGAGCATCGGACGGCAACAGCTACACGGTGAAAGCAGAGGAAGTCGGCCATGGCAACGGCGCCCAGCGTCTCCTACTCGATGACGGTCCGGTTGGAGGTGCCCGCGAGCGGTACGGCTGTCTCGCAGCTCACCACCGCCGTGGAGTCCTCCGGCGGCTCGGTGACCGGCCTCGACGTCACCGCCTCCGGCCACGAGAAGCTCCGGATCGACGTCACGATCGCGGCCAGCTCCACGAAGCACGCGGACGAGATCGTCACGGAGCTGCGCGAGATCGAGGGCGTCACGCTCGGGAAGGTCTCCGACCGTACGTTCCTGATGCACCTCGGCGGCAAGATCGAGATGCAGTCCAAGCACCCCATCCGCAACCGTGACGACCTCTCCATGGTCTACACGCCGGGTGTGGCCCGCGTCTGCATGGCGATCGCCGAGAACCCCGAGGACGCCCGGCGCCTGACCATCAAGCGCAACACCGTCGCGGTCGTGACGGACGGCTCCGCCGTCCTCGGCCTCGGCAACATCGGCCCGATGGCCGCCATGCCCGTCATGGAGGGCAAGGCCGCCCTCTTCAAGCGCTTCGCCGACATCGACGCCTGGCCGATCTGCCTGGACACCCAGGACACCGACGCCATCGTCGAGATCGTCAAGGCGATCGCCCCCGGCTTCGCGGGCATCAACCTGGAGGACATCTCCGCGCCCCGCTGCTTCGAGATCGAGGCGCGCCTGCGCGAGGCCCTCGACATCCCCGTCTTCCACGACGACCAGCACGGCACCGCCATCGTCGTCCTCGCCGCCCTCACCAACGCCCTGCGCGTGGCGGGCAAGGGCATGGGCGACATCCGCGTCGTCATGTCCGGCGCGGGCGCGGCCGGCACCGCCATCCTCAAGCTGCTGCTCGCGGCGGGCGTGAAGAACGCCGTCGTCGCCGACATCCACGGCGTCGTCCACGCCGACCGCGAGGACCTCAAGGACGCCGACAAGGACTCGCCGCTGCGCTGGATCGCCGACAACACCAACCCCGAGGGCCTCACCGGCACCCTCAAGGAAGCCGTCGTCGGCGCCGACGTCTTCATCGGCGTCTCCGCGCCGAACGTCCTGGACGGTGACGACGTCTCCGCCATGGCCGACGGCGCCATCGTGTTCGCGCTCGCGAACCCGGACCCCGAGGTCGACCCCGCGGTCGCCCGCCAGACGGCCGCCGTCGTCGCCACCGGCCGCTCCGACTTCCCCAACCAGATCAACAACGTGCTGGTCTTCCCGGGCGTCTTCCGCGGCCTGCTCGACGCCCAGTCGCGCACGGTCAACACCGAGATGATGCTGGCCGCCGCGACGGCCCTGGCCGACGTCGTGACCGAGGACGAGCTCAACCCGAACTACATCATCCCGTCCGTCTTCAACGACAAGGTCGCGGGTGCCGTCGCCGGCGCCGTGCGCGACGCCGCGAAGGCCGCCGGGACCGTTGTGACGGGCACCACGACCGCCTGAGGCCCGGCGCGTCGCGGATCACGGGCCCCGCCGGGGCCCTTAGGGTGGCCGGGGAGCAGGCCCGACACGCCCCCGGCCCCCGGGCAATAAGGCTTTCCAGGTGATGCCGTCAGCGCCGGATTGGCTTTACCGCCGCTGGTGGGGGCAGGATGCATCCCCAAGGACGTGGTCCAGGGGGCGCCCCCAGCGGGCGCGAGGGTCCTGCGATACGGACCCCGGGTCCCGGGCCTGACCGAGACCCTGGCAGCATCGGCTTCGCTGTTGCCCCACATACGGCCCGGCCGTATGGCACGCCTCAACGGCAAGAAGAACACGGGAGTACAAACATGAACCGCAGTGAGCTGGTGGCCGCGCTGGCCGACCGCGCCGAGGTGACCCGCAAGGACGCCGACGCCGTGCTGGCCGCGTTCGCCGAGACCGTCGGCGAGATCGTTGCCAAGGGCGACGAGAAGGTCACCATCCCCGGCTTCCTGACCTTCGAGCGCACCCACCGTGCCGCTCGCACCGCTCGTAACCCGCAGACCGGCGACCCGATCGACATCCCGGCCGGTTACAGCGTGAAGGTCTCCGCGGGCTCGAAGCTCAAGGAAGCCGCCAAGGGCAAGTAGCCTTCGGCGATCTTGCGGCGGGCGGTCATCCGGGGTTCCGGGTGGCCGCCCGCCGGTTTTCCGGGGGTGCGTCTGCCGGATTCCGGTTCGATGCCGTCTGCGGCTCCGTCGGGGCTGGTCGCGCAGTTCCCCGCGCCCCTGAGGGCATGCGGCTTCGCCGCAGCCCCATCAGGGCGCGTTCCACGCGCCTTCTGAGATGGCGCACGAAGTGCGCATCTCAGGGGCGCGGGGAACTGCGCGACCAGCCACAGCGCACCCGCAGACGGCCGAGAAAGCCTCTGGGGCATCCTCTGAGCCGCCGGAACGGCGATGGGGCCCACCCGGATGATCCGGGTGGGCCCCATCGCCGTAGAGCCGGGGAACGCGACGACTAGCCGAGCGCCTTGCCAGGAAGTTCGACCTTCGCCCCGAGCTCGATGAGCTTGTCCATGAAGTTCTCGTAGCCCCGGTTGATCAGATCGATCCCGTGCACCCGGGACGTGCCCTGCGCCGCGAGCGCCGCGATCAGGTACGAGAAGCCACCGCGCAGGTCGGGAATGACCAGGTCGGCCCCCTCCAGCTTGGTCGGGCCCGAGACGACCGCCGAGTGCAGGAAGTTGCGCTGGCCGAAGCGGCAGTCGGAGCCGCCCAGGCACTCGCGGTAGAGCTGGATGTGCGCGCCCATCTGGTTCAGGGCCGAGGTGAAGCCGAGCCGGGACTCGTACACCGTCTCGTGCACGATCGACAGGCCGGTGGCCTGCGTGAGCGCCACGACGAGCGGCTGCTGCCAGTCCGTCTGGAAGCCGGGGTGGACGTCCGTCTCCAGCGCGATCGACTTGAGCTGGCCGCCCGGGTGCCAGAAGCGGATGCCCTCGTCGTCGATCTCGAAGGCGCCGCCGACCTTGCGGTAGGTGTTGAGGAAGGTCATCATCGAGCGCTGCTGGGCGCCGCGCACGTAGATGTTGCCGTGGGTGGCGAGGGCGGCCGAGGCCCAGGAGGCCGCCTCCAGGCGGTCGGAGAGCGCGCGGTGCGTGTAGCCGCCGAGCTTGTCCACACCGGTGATGCGGATGGTGCGGTCGGTGTCCATCGCGATGATCGCGCCCATTTTCTGCAGGACGCAGATCAGGTCCTCGATCTCCGGCTCGACGGCCGCGTTCGAGAGCTCCGTCACGCCCTCGGCGAGGACGGCGGTGAGCAGGACCTGCTCGGTGGCGCCCACGGAGGGGTAGGGCAGGCGGATCTTGGTGCCGCGCAGCCGCTGCGGGGCCTCCAGGTACTGGCCGTCGGCGCGCTTCTCGATCGTCGCGCCGAACTGGCGGAGCACCTCGAAGTGGAAGTCGATCGGCCGGCCGCCGATGTCGCAGCCGCCGAGGCCGGGGATGAAGGCGTGGCCGAGGCGGTGCAGCAGGGGGCCGCAGAGCAGGATCGGGATACGGGACGAGCCCGCGTGGGCGTCGATGTCCGCGACGTTCGCCGACTCCACGTGCGAGGGGTCCATCACCAGCTCGCCCGGCTCCTCACCGGGGCGGACCGTCACGCCGTGCAGTTGCAGCAGACCGCGTACGACCCGGACGTCACGGATGTCGGGGACATTGCGCAGCCGGCTCGGAGCGCTGCCGAGCAACGCGGCCACCATGGCCTTGGGCACCAGGTTCTTGGCGCCGCGGACCCGGATCTCGCCCTCCAGCGGGGTTCCGCCGTGGACAATCAGTACGTCGTCAATGCCGGTGACGGTCATGTATCTCGCGTTCCGAAGAGGGTGGGCAGGGGGCCAAGGGACAAGGGTAAGCGCGCGGAGCGCCGCACTTGTCAGCCCGAGGGCGCTCCGGACCGTCATGAATTGGCTACAACACGAACCGTTACGAATAGGGCGCAAGGGGTGACCGCCCCGGTCGCGCACGGCCCGCGCGACCGTGGCCGCGCTGAGCTGCCGTCTTGTCGTTCTCGCGCTTGTCTCCCCGCGGCCGGGGAAAGTGCGGGATCATGTCTGGCATGACCGAGGTGTCCTCGCTCACAGGGCGGTTGCTCGTGGCCACTCCCGCTCTGGCGGACCCGAATTTCGACCGTGCGGTGGTGCTGCTCCTCGACCACGACAAGGAGGGCTCGGTCGGCGTCGTCCTCAACCGGCCCACCCCCGTGGACGTCGGCGACATCCTGGAGGGCTGGGCCGATCTCGCCGGCGAGCCCGGTGTCGTCTTCCAGGGCGGCCCCGTCTCCCTCGACTCGGCGCTCGGCGTCGCCGTCATCCCCGGTGAGGACGGCCCGCTGGGCTGGCGCCGCGTGCACGGTGCGATCGGCCTCGTCGACCTGGAGGCGCCGCCCGAACTGCTGGCGGCGGCGCTCGGCTCGCTGCGCATCTTCGCCGGTTACGCGGGCTGGGGCCCCGGCCAGCTGGAGAACGAGCTGTCCGAAGGCGCCTGGTACGTCGTCGAGTCCGAGCCCGGCGACGTCTCGTCGACCCGCCCCGAGAACCTGTGGCGCGCGGTCCTGCGCCGCCAGCGCGGCGAACTGGCGATGGTGGCGACCTACCCGGACGACCCGTCGCTCAACTGACCAGCTCAGGCGGCGTCGGCGGCGGGCCTTCGTCCTGGGCGCGGGCTTCAGTACCCTTGGCTGCTATGAGCACTCTTGAGCCCGAGCGCGGGACTGGTACGGGGACCCTCGTAGAGCCGACGCCGCAGACGTCGCACGGCGACGGCGATCACGAGCGCTTCGCCCACTATGTCCAGAAGGACAAGATCATGGCGAGCGCTCTCGACGGCACGCCTGTCGTCGCGCTCTGCGGCAAGGTCTGGGTGCCGGGCCGCGACCCGAAGAAGTACCCCGTGTGTCCCATGTGCAAGGAGATCTACGAGTCCATGGGTGCGGGCGGCGACAAGGACGGTGGCAAGGACGGCGGTAAGTAACCCGCTCTCTCCTCGACCTTTCCCCGAAGGCCCTCGAAGGTTCCTCAAGGCCCCTGGTGTGCGGTGACGCACGCCGGGGGCCTTTGTGTCTTCCCTCACGGAAACCATTGCGCTCACTGGTCCAGTCCTTCTAGCCTCCTCCCTGTTGTGCACAGCGAAACAATCATTGCGTATGTTGCAACGACAGCTCGGAGGCGTTCCGTTGAAGCTCCCCGTGAAGTTCCCGCGCAGAACCGCCGCGCCGCTGACGGCACTTGGCGCGCTCGTCCTGGCCGCCGCCACCGCCTGCGCGCCCGGCACCTCCGACAACAGCGGCTCCGCCAAGGACGACAAGAGCGGCACGCTGCGCGTCTGGCTCTTCCAGGAGGTCAACAACGGGCCGAAGCAGAAGTCCGTCGACGCCGCCGTCGACGCCTTCGAGAAGGCTCATGACGGCGCCGAGGTGAAGGTCGAGTACATCCCCGTCGACACCCGCGCCGAGAAGATCAAGGCCGCCTTCAACGACCCGAAGAGCGCGCCCGACGTCATCGAGTACGGCAACACCGACACCGCCGGGTACGTGCGCGACGGCGGACTCGCCGACGTCAGCGCCGAGTTCGGCTCCTGGTCCGAGGCGAAGGACACCGACCCGACCGCCAAGGAATCCGTGACGGTCGACGGAAAGGTCTACGGCGCCCCGTACTTCGTCGGCGCCCGCGCCCTCTACTACCGCACCGACGTCTTCAAGGACCTCGGCATATCCGTCCCCAAGACCCAGGACGAGCTGGCCGCCACCGCCAAGAAGATCCACAAGGAGCGGCCCGAGCTGTACGGTCTCGCGGTCGGCGGCGCGTACACGTACGGCGCGATGCCCTTCATCTGGGCCAACGGCGGCGACCTCGCCGAGAAGAAGGGCGACACCTACACCAGCACCCTGGACTCGCCCGCCGCCCAGAAGGGCATCAAGGCGTACACCTCCCTCTTCGGCGACGCCAACTGTCCCGCCGCCAAGTGCGCGGGCATGGGCGGCAACGACACCGTCACCGCCTTCGCCTCCGGCAAGGCCGCCATGGCGATCGGCGGCGACTTCAGCCACCAGGCCATGGAGGACGGCAAGGTCACGGGCGCGTACGCGGTCGTGCCGCTGCCCGGCGTCAAGGCCGGGGAGATCGCGCCCGCGTTCGCAGGCGGCAACAACATCGGCGTCCTGAAGAGCACCTCGCACCGCACGCTCGCCGTCGACCTCATGAAGCGCCTCGCCGGGAAGGACGCCCAGCGCGCCCTCTTCGACGGCATGGGCTTCCTGCCGACCTTCACCGACGTCCGCGAGGAGGTCGCCAAGCGGGAGCCGTTCGTCGAGCCCTTCGTGAAGACGCTCGGCGCCGGAACCAAGTTCGTCCCCACCTCGCCCGCCTGGGCGAAGATCGACGCCTCACTCGTCCTGCCGACCATGTTCCAGGAGATCATCAGCGGCCGTAAGACCGTGGAGACCGCCTCCGCCGACGCCACAAAGAAAATGAACGAGGCGTTCGGAGCGACCGGGTGAGCTCCGCGCAAACCGGGGACGGCGCCAGGCCCTCCGGTGAGAACCAGGGCGGGCCCGCTGGTGAGATCCGGGGCGGGCCCGGGGGTGGGGTCCGGGGCGAGGCCCGAGGCTGGGTCCCGGGTGAGGCCCGGGGCAGGGGTGAGGCCGGATCCCCAGGCGGAATTCGGGACGGGGGCAAGGCCGGGTCGCCTGACGGAATTCGGGGCGGAGGCAAGACCGGGACCCCGAGCGGAGGCAAGGCTGGATCCCCGGGCGGGACCAAGGCCGGGACCCTGGGCGGGCTCCGGGACGGGATCAAGGCCGGGCCCCCTGGCGGAATCCGGGGCGGAGGCAAGGCCGGGTTCCCGGGCGGAACCCGGGGCGCTGGATGGACCCCCTGGCTTTATCTCGCCCCCGCCCTGGTCCTCCTCGGTGGACTTCTCGTCTACCCGATCTACCAGCTCGGCCTGATCTCCTTCCTGGAGTACACGCAGGCCCAGGTCAGCGGCGGCGAACCGGCTACCTTCCAGGGGCTCGGCAACTACCAGCACCTCTTCTCCGACAGCCAGTTCTGGCAGGTCCTGCTCGCCACCGTGCTCTTCGCGGCGGCCTGCGTCCTGTCGACCCTGCTCGTCGGCTGCGCGCTCGCCGTCCTCCTGACCCGGGTCCGGGCCGTGCCCCGCCTCGCCCTGATGCTGGCCGCGCTCGGCGCCTGGGCCACCCCGGCGATCACCGGGTCCACCGTCTGGGTCTTCCTCTTCGACCCGGACTTTGGCCCCGTCAACAAGGTCCTCGGACTCGGCGACCACTCATGGACGTACGGCCGGTACAGCGCCTTCGCGCTCGTCCTGCTCGAAGTGGTGTGGTGCAGCTTCCCGTTCGTCATGGTCACCGTGTACGCGGGCATCCGCGCGATCCCCGCCGAAGTGCTCGAAGCGGCCTCCCTCGACGGCGCCTCGCAGTGGCGGACCTGGCGCTCGGTCATGGCGCCGATGCTCCGCCCGATCCTCGTCGTCGTCACCATCCAGTCGATCATCTGGGACTTCAAGGTCTTCACGCAGATCTACGTCATGACGAACGGCGGCGGCATCGCGGGCCAGAACCTCGTCCTGAACGTCTACGCCTACCAAAAAGCCTTCTCGGGCAGCGAATACAGCCTCGGCTCCGCGATCGGCGTCGTGATGCTCGTCATCCTGCTCGCCGTCACGCTCGTCTATCTCCGGATCATGCGCAGAGAGGGGCGGGAACTGTGAGCCTTTCCGGTGTCAGGGCGGTACGTGCACTCCGCATCCGGCGCCCCTGGCGGCTCGCCGCCGAGGCCACCGCGCTGCTTGTCGCGATCGCCGTCGCTTTCCCGCTCTATTGGATGGTGCTCAGCGCCTTCAAACCGGCGGGCGAGATCGAATCGACCGAGCCACGCCCCTGGACGTTCTCCCCGTCCCTCGACTCCTTCCGGCGCGTCTTCCAACAAGAGGAATTCGGGCGGTATTTCGTCAACAGCCTCATCGTGGCGGGCACGGTCGTCATCGTCTCCGCGCTCGTCGCATTCCTCGCCGCGACCGCGGTGACCCGCTTCCGTTTCCGGTTCCGTACGACGCTGCTCATCATGTTCCTCGTCGCGCAGATGGTGCCGGTCGAGGCCCTGACCATTCCACTCTTCTTCCTGATGCGGGACTTCGGGCAGCTCAACACGCTCGGCTCGCTGATCCTGCCGCACCTCGCCTTCTCCCTGCCCTTCGCGATCTGGATGCTGAGGGGCTTCGTGAAAGCGGTGCCGGAAGCGCTTGAGGAAGCCGCCTATCTGGACGGCGCGAGCCGCGCCAGGTTCCTGTGGCAGATCCTCTTCCCGCTCGTCTTCCCGGGACTTGTGGCGACGAGCGTCTTCTCCTTCATCTCCACCTGGAACGACTTCCTCTTCGCGAAGTCCTTCATCATCAGCGACACGTCCCAGTCGACGCTGCCGATGGCCCTGCTCGTCTTCTTCAAACCCGACGAGAACGACTGGGGCGGAATCATGGCAGCCTCGACCGTGATGACCATTCCGGTACTGGTTTTCTTCGTACTCGTACAGCGGCGCCTGGTGTCCGGGCTCGGCGGCGCGGTCAAGGACTGAGAGGTCTCCCTCCATGGATCTGTTGGATCTGATTCCGGCACCCCGTCACGTCTCGTCGGACGGAGACGGCTCCTACGTCCTCGACAGCGGTACGGGCATCAGCGCGGGGGCGGGCACCGAACCCACCGCCCGCTGGCTGCGCGGCACCCTCGGCGCCGTCACCGAACTCCCGCTGCCCCCGCAGACCGAGGGCGCCGCCGCCATCCGGCTCGCGATCGACCCGTCCCTGGGCGCGGAGAGCTACCGCCTGCGCGTCACGGAGACCGGCGTCGACCTCGCCGGCGGCGGAGCGGCCGGCGTCTTCTGGGGCGCCCAGACGCTGCGTCAACTCCTCGGCCCGGACGCCTTCCGCCGCGCACCGCTCACCGCCGGCCGGCAGTGGGCCGTCCCGTACGTCACCGTCGAGGACAGCCCCCGCTTCGGCTGGCGCGGCGCCATGCTCGACGTCGCCCGGCACTTCATGCCCAAGGACGGCGTCCTACGCTTCATCGACCTGCTCGCCGCCCACAAGCTGAACGTCTTCCACTTCCACCTCAGCGACGACCAGGGCTGGCGCGTCGAGATCAAGCGGTACCCGAAGCTGACGCAGGACGCGTCTTGGCGCACGCGCACCAAGTGGGGCCACCGCGCCTCCGAACTCTGGGACGACAAGCCCCACGGCGGCTTCTACACCCAGGACGACATCCGCGAGATCGTCGCCTACGCGCACGCCCGCCATATCGCGGTCGTCCCCGAGATCGACCTGCCGGGCCACTCGCAGGCCGCCATCCACGCGTATCCGGAACTCGGCAACACCGACGTCATCGACACGTCCTCCCTCCCCGTCTGGGACACCTGGGGCATCAACCCGAACGTACTCGCCCCCACCGACACCACACTCCGCTTCTACGAGGGCGTCTTCGAGGAGCTGCTCGACCTCTTCCCGTCGACCTTCATCCACGTAGGCGGCGACGAGTGCCCCAAGGACCAGTGGAGGCAGTCACCGACCGCGCAGGCCCGCATCAAGGAGCTGGGCCTCAAGGACGAGGACGAACTCCAGTCCTGGTTCATCCGCCACTTCGACACCTGGCTGAGCGAGCGCGGCCGTCGGCTCATCGGCTGGGACGAGATCCTGGAGGGCGGCCTCGCGCCCGGCGCCGCCGTCTCCTCCTGGCGCGGCTACGGGGGCGGCATCACCGCCGCCAAGGCGGGCCACGACGTCGTCATGTGCCCCGAGCAGCAGGTCTACCTCGACCACCGGCAGGCACCCGGCGACGACGAGCCGGTCCCCATCGGCTTCGTGCGCACCCTGGAGGACGTCTACCGCTTCGAACCGGTTCCGCCGCAGTTGACCGAGGCCGAGGCGCGCCACGTCCTCGGCACCCAGGCCAACCTGTGGACCGAGGTGATGGAGAACCAGCAGCGCGTCGACTACCAGGCGTTCCCGCGCCTGGCCGCGTTCTGCGAGGTGGCGTGGAGCGAGCTGCCCGCGCCCGCCGAACGCGACTACGCCGACTTCGAGCGCCGGATGGCCTCCCACTTCCGGCGACTTGACGCGCTCGGCGTCGGCTACCGGCCGCCGTCCGGCCCCCTGCCCTGGCAGCGTCGACCCGGCGTACTCGGACGCCCGATCGAGGGGGCGCCGCCGAACGTGTGAGGCACGCGCGCGTGGCGGGCCCGGCCCCCTTGGCGGCCCGCCGCGCCCGTCCCGTACGACGCCGCGCCCGGCCCCGTACGACGCCGCAAAGGTCACCGAAGCGGGTCAATCAGAGCCCACCGGCGATCAACCCCGCATAACGGTCATCTCCCAGGTGGAAGGGGCGAATGCCTCCTACCGGACCCCAACTCCGGGTGCCCGCGAAGATGTGCCAGAGTTGCCACGTCCGGCCTGTCAGCACGTACCGTACGGCGGAACAGGCGTAACGGCGGGAACGGCGGTCACGCGAGCGGCGTCAGCCCACGTGAGCACCACCGTGGCCGCCGGGCGCGCGGCCGGGCATCGGGAAGGGGCAGCCGGTTTGACCACGCACGCACCGCAGGCGACACAGGCCGCGGTACTTCCGACCTCGCTCGACGAGGCGGTCGCGGCCCTCGCGGCCATGCCCGCCGCCGTGCCCGTCGCCGGCGGCACCGACCTCATGGCCCAGGTCAACGCGGGTCAACTCCGCCCCGCCGCCCTCGTCGGCCTCAACCGGATCAGCGAGATCCGCGGCTGGCAGTACCAGGACGGCCACGCCCTCCTCGGCGCGGGCCTCACCCACGCCCGCATCGGCCGCCCCGACTTCGCCGCCCTCATCCCCGCCCTCGCCGCCTCCGCGCGCGCGGCGGGCCCGCCCCAGATCCGCAACGCGGGCACCCTCGGCGGCAACATCGCCTCCGCCGCCCCGACCAACGACTCGCTGCCCGTCCTCGCCGCCCTCGAAGCCACGTTGATCATCGCCGGGCCGCAGGGCGCCCGCCGCGAAGTGCCCGTCTCGCACCTGCTCGCAGGGATGGAGATGCTGCGCCCCGGCGAGCTCATCGGCTTCGTCCGCGTGCCGCTGCTGCACGCCCCGCAGG
This sequence comes from Streptomyces sp. NPDC046939, assembly GCF_040644575.1. NCBI lineage: Bacteria > Bacillati > Actinomycetota > Actinomycetes > Kitasatosporales > Streptomycetaceae > Streptomyces > Streptomyces sp. NPDC046939. The sequence goes on along the minus strand of NZ_JBEYWV010000012.1, from coordinate 112,797 downwards.
TCTTCCTCAAGGCCACGGGACGCACCGGCCCGGGACGCGCCACCGCCTCCGTAGCCCTCGTCCTCGACCCCGCCCGGCGCGGTGTGCGCTGCGCCGTCGGAGCCATCGCGCCGATGCCGCTGCGCCCCCTGGAGGCCGAGCAGTGGGTGGCCTCGCTCATCGACTGGGACGGCGACCGCGGGGCGCTCGTGCCCGAGGCCGTGCACGCCTTCGGCGAGTACGTCGCCGCGGCCTGCATCCCCGACCAGCCCCCGGCCCCGGACGGCACCCAGGAGGCGCTGCCGCCCGCCGTAACTCATCTGCGGCGCACCGTCGCCGCGCTGGCCCGACGTGCACTTGGGAGGGCGCTGTCGTGACGAACGAGTACCACGGACCGGATCCGGACGCCGCACCGGACGCGGACGGCTGGCAGCCGCTGCCCCAGGGCGACTACGACTCCGACGCCACGGCCTTCGTCCAACTGCCCCCCGACGGCTTCCCGGACGCGCCGCTCGCCGCGCCCGGTCACGGCTACGTGCCCCCGCAGATAACGGTGAGCCCGGTCACGGGTGCCGCCGCGACCGATCCGGCGGCCACGGGGGTGTGGGTGCTTCCGCCGGAGCTGACCGGGGTGGCGGGGGCGCCGTACGGGGCCGGACCCGCGCCTGAGCCGGAGCCCCAGCCCGAGCCGGAACCGCATCAGCAGCCGTACGGGTTCGCGCCGGGCGGTGACACGGGGCAGTGGTCGATCCCCGTCGCCGAGGGCGAACTGCCGGACGAATCGGGCGAGTACACCACTTCTTCACTGGCGTCCCACTGGGGTGACCGCACCCCTCCCGCGACGCTGCCCGGCGGCGCGCCGGCCCCCTGGGCGGCGGAACCGTGGGCGCGGGCGGCCGAGCCTGTCGCGGAGGAGGCGGTGGGGGAGCCGGAGGCGGCTGAGCCCGATCCCGAGCCCGAGGCTCCGGTCGTGCCGGAGCCGGAGCCCCGTTCAGTGGCCGAGGCGGCGCCCGAGCCGGTCGCCCAGGACGTGCCCGAGACCGCGAACGGGGCCGAGCCGGGCCCGGTGGCCGAGCCCAGCCCGGTGGCTGAGGCCGGCCCCATGCTCCAGTCCGGCCCAGTGGTCGAGCCGGGGGGCGTGACTGAGCCTAGCCCGGTCGCCGAGGCCGACCCCGTGGCCCAGTCCGTCCCAGTGGCCGAGCCGGGTCTCGTGGCCGAGCCCGCTTCCGAGGCCGAGCCCGGCCCCGCAGCCGAGCCCAGCTCCGAGGCCGAGCCCAGTCCCGTAGCCGCCCCCGGCGACGACGCCAAGGCCGCGAACTCCGAGAGTGCCGCGGACGCCGCGAACGCCGAGAGCGCGACCGCTGAAGGCACCCCCGCCGACCCCACGCCCGTCGACCCCGAGCCCGCCGCCGAACCCGACGCGGCCCCGGCCCCCCTGCACGACGACCACCCCATGACCAGCTACGTCCTCCGGGTGAACGGCACCGACCGCCCCGTGACGGACGCCTGGATCGGCGAGTCGCTGCTCTACGTGCTGCGCGAACGCCTCGGCCTGGCAGGCGCCAAGGACGGCTGCTCGCAGGGCGAGTGCGGCGCGTGCAACGTGCAGGTGGACGGCCGCCTCGTGGCCTCCTGCCTGGTGCCCGCCGCGACGACCGCGGGCAGCGAGGTCCGTACGGTCGAGGGCCTCGCCGAGGACGGCCGCGCCTCGGACGTGCAGCGCGCGCTGACCGCGTGCGGTGCCGTCCAGTGCGGCTTCTGCGTGCCCGGCATGGCGATGACCGTCCACGACCTGCTCGAAGGCAACCCGAACCCCACCGACCTGGAGGCCCGCCAGGCGCTCTGCGGCAACCTGTGCCGCTGCTCGGGCTACCGGGGCGTGCTCGACGCCGTGCGCCAGGTCGCCGACGCGCGCCAGGCCGCCCAGCAGGCGGCGGCCGAGACGGCGGAGACGGTGGACACGGCGCAGGGCGCGGGGACGGGGGAGGCGGCGGAGCGGACCGCGCCGGACGGGCCCCCGCTCATCCCGCACCAGGGCGGCCCGGCGTCGAGTGAGGACATCCGGGACAGTTGGGACGGAGGCCGAGCGTGACCAGCGAGACGACGGAGACCCCCGCGGCCCCCGCGACGGAGGAGATCCCGCACGGACTCGGCGCGAGCCTGCCGTCCGTGGAGGCCGACGCCAAGGCGGCGGGCACCTTCCCCTACGCCGCCGACCTGTGGGCCGAAGGGCTCCTGTGGGCGTCGGTCCTGCGCTCCCCGCACGCGCACGCGCGCGTGGTCTCCATCGACACCACCCACGCGCGTGAGATGCCCGGCGTCCGCGCGGTCGTCACCCACGAGGACGTCCCCGGCGGCCCGCTCGCGGGGCACCGCACGGCGGACCGCCCGGTCTTCGCCTCCGACGTCGTGCGCCACCACGGCGAGGCTCTCGCCGCGGTCGCCGCCGACCACCCCGACACGGCCCGCATGGCGGCCGCCGCGATCATCGTCGAGTACGAGGTCCTCGAACCGGTCACCGACCCGGAGAAGGCGTTCGCCGCCGAACCCCTCCACCCCGACGGCAACCTGGTCCGCCACATCCCGCTGCGCCACGGCGACCTCGACGCGACCGGCGAGGTCGTCGTCGAGGGCCTGTACCGCATCGGCCGCCAGGACCCGGCCCCCATCGGCGCGGAGGCGGGCCTCGCCGTGCCCCGCCCCGACGGCGGCGTCGAGCTGTACATCGCCTCGACCGACCCGCACGGCGACCGCGACGCGGCGGCCGCCCGCTACGGCCTCACCCCGGATCAGGTGAAGGTCGTCGTCACCGGCGTCCCCGGCGCGACCGCCGACCGCGAGGACCAGAGCTTCCACCTCCCGCTCGGCCTCCTCGCCCTGCGCACCGGCTGCCCGGTGAAGCTGACGGCGAGCCGTGAGGAGTCCTTCCTCGGCCACCCCCACCGCCACCCGACCCTCCTGCGCTACCGCCACCACGCGGACGCGGACGGCAGGCTCGTCAAGGTCGAGGCCCAGATCCTCCTCGACTCCGGCGCCTACGCGGACACGTCCTCGGACGCGCTCGCGGCGGCCGTCGCCTTCGCCTGCGGCCCGTACGTGATCCCGAACGCCTCCATCGAAGGCTGGGCGGTCCGCACCAACAACCCGCCCTCCGGCCACGTACGCGGCGAAGGCGCACTCCAGGTCTGCGCCGCCTACGAGGCCCAGATGGACAAGCTGGCGAAGAAGCTCGGCGTCGACCCGGCCGAGCTGCGCATGCGCAACGTCCTCGCGACCGGCGACGTACTCCCCACCGGCCAGACGGTGACCTGCCCCGCCCCGGTGGCCGAACTCCTCGCCTCCGTACGGGACTTCCCCCTCCCCGCGCTGCCCAAGGACACCCCGGAGGACGGCTGGCTGCTGCCCGGCGGCCCCGAGGGCGCGGGCGAGCCCGACGCGGTCCGGCGCGGCGTCGGCTACGGCATCGGCATGGTGCACGTCCTCGGCGCCGAGGGCGCGGACGAGGTCTCCACGGCCACGGTCAAGGTCCACAACGGCGTCGCCACGGTCATCTGCGCGGCGGTCGAGACGGGTCAGGGCTTCACCACCCTCGCCCGTCAGATCGTCCAGGAGACCCTGGGCATCGACGAGGTCCACGTGGCACCGGTCGACACGGACCAGCCACCGGCGGGCCCGGGCTGCCGGGGCCGCCACACCTGGGTCTCCGGCGGAGCGGTGGAACGGGCGGCGAAGATGGTCCGCACCCAGCTCCTCCAGCCCCTCGCCCACAAGTTCGGTATGTCCACGGAGTTGCTCCAGATCGCCGACGGCAAGATCACGTCGTACGACGGCGTCCTGTCGACCACGGTCGAGGAAGCCATGGACGGCAAGGAGCTCTGGGCCACGGCCCAGTGCCGCCCGCACCCGACCGAGCCGCTGGACGCGTCTGGCCAGGGCGACGCCTTCGTCGGCATGGCGTTCTGCGCGATCCGCGCGGTCGTCGACGTGGACATCGAGATCGGCTCCGTACGGGTCGTGGAGCTCGCGGTCGCCCAGGACGTCGGCCGCGTCCTCAACCCGCGCCAGCTCGCCGCCCGCATCGAGGCCGGCGTCACCCAGGGCGTGGGCGCCGCCCTCACCGAGAACCTCCGCACCCCCAAGGGCATCGTCCGCCGCCCCGACCTCACCGGTTACGCCCTCCCCACTTCCCTGGACACCCCCGACATCCGCATCGTCAAACTCGTCGAGGAACGCGACGTGGTCGCCCCCTTCGGCGCCAAGGCCGCCGGCACCGTCCCGGTCGTCGCCTCCCCGGCGGCGATCGCCTCGGCGGTCCGCGCGGCGACGGGCCGCCCGGTCAACCGCCTGCCGATCCGCCCCCAGGCGGCGGTGGTCACGGAACAGCAGACTCCACCGACACCCAACGGCCCCGAGACGCCCTGACCGCGGCCCGATAGCGACGGTGGTGTCACCTGTGACCCCTGCGCACTGTCAGTGCGGGTGGCTAGAGTTGTCACTCGACCTACTTGTTGTAAAGACGCGCAGTATGTGCTCATGGGGGAACGGGGAGGTGCGGACGCGATGACGCACGACAAGGGCGGGGGCTCGACCGGCCTGGGCGGCTGGCCGTTCGGCGTGGTCGAGGCGGCCAAGGACGCGGTCGGGGACATCGTCACGGAGCTGGAGTCGTTCACCAAGTTCCAGCAGCGGGTCGACCAGTTGATCAAAGACCTGAGCGAATCCCCGGCGGGCCCGAAGAAGGTCGGCCAGGAGGCGCTGGAACGCACCAAGTTCGGCGGCGGCCACAGCAGTTGGCACGAGGCCCACCAGGTCTTCACCCAGTACGACACGGTCATCGCCGACCTGGAGAACCTCTCCAGACTTCTCTCCGACTCCATCGAGGCCATGGGCATCGCCGTCATGGCCTCCCACAAGGGCTACGAGAACGTCGACATGGACGTGCGGCGCCGGATGGCGGCGATCAGCGCGGAGACCACGCATCACTATGGCGGGGAGTACGTGCCGGAGCCCGCGCGGACCAAGTCGTCCGACACCCCCGGCGCGGCGGCGCCCGGAACAGCGGACCCCGGAACAGCGGAGCCCGGGACGGCGAATCACGGCGGCGGACAGGAGACGGGGCTCTGATGGCGGGGCAGAAGAAGACCTCCTTCGACGGCATGACGCACGAGCAGATGCTGGCGTGGCTCGACGCCGCGGACGCGGGCACGGTGCAGGCGGCGGCCGACAAGCTCGCCTCCGCGGCCAAGGAGATCCACAGCATCGCCGACGAGCTCAAAGTGCGCCCGCAGTGGGTGAAGTGGAAGGGCGAGGGCGCCGACTCCTTCCGCCAGTGGGCGGGCAAACTGGCCAACGCGACCGTGGCGCTGGGCGACTACAGCCAGGAGTCGTCGAAGTGGCTCGGCCACGCGGCCCAGGCGATCAGCAAGGCGAAGACCTCGGTCCCGCGCGACGAGAACGTCGACGCCAACATCGACGCGGCACGCTCCGCGCACAACGACCCCGACTCCCAGACGATCCTCTCCAAGAACATGGCGATCCGCCAGCAGACCGCCGACGAGCTGGACAAACTGGGGCAGGCGTACTCACTGTCGACCAGCCAGATGGCGGCGGCGCGGAAGCCGGATCTGCTGAAATTTCCGCCGCCACCGAAGGTCATTCAGGACCCGGCGGCGGGGCAGATCTACGGCGACGGTGAAGACCTGGCCGCAGAGCCCGGCCGTTCGACGACCGGCGGCTCACCGGCTGGGGGTCAGGCCCGGGGAACCGTCACCGGCCCTTCGAGCGCTCCCACGATGGGACACGCTGAGGCAGCCCCGGTCACCGGACACGCGGAGGCACGGCACGTCGCGGTCGAACCCGGCCCGACGCACGCCGACCCCGGAAGTACGCGCCCGACCGTCGTCGACCCCGCTGCGGGGGCCACCCCTGTCGTGCCCGAGGCACCGTCACGGATGGACATCGACTCCGTCAACACGCTGCCCATCGCCCCTCAGTCGCCGAGCACCGCCGTCCCGCCAGGCGCCACGGGCCCGACCGGCCCCGGGGGCGGCGGCCCGGTCAGCCCTGTTCCGGTTCCCCCGACGTACGGCATCACCGGCACGCCCGCCCCGGCCGCACGCGGTACGGGCAATCCACCGGGAGGGCGCCCGGTCAGCGGTCCCCCTGCCGCAGGCCCGCAGGCCAGGCCGGGTACTCCACCGGCCTCCAACGGGTTCGGCCGAGCCACCCAGAGCACCTTGCCCCCGCAGGGCGGGACCGCCACGGGGCGGCCCGCCGGCCCCTCGGCCGGACGAGCCCCCGCCCAGGGCGGAGTCACCGGCGGGCGCCCGCAGCCGACGACGGGCAGGGCAGGAACCGGCGTACCGCGAGGCACCGTCATGGGCTCTGAGAGCCCGAGCGGCTCACGCGGTGCCACAGGGGCGCGCGGACCGTCGGGGCAGCCGTCGGCAGGCATCAGCGGAAGGCCGACGGCCACGAGCGGAGGCACGCGCGGCACGCAGGGCCGGCTGTCCGCCGGGGCCACCGGGGACAAGGGCGTCGTCGGCGGGCGGCCGAGCAAGGAGCAGCGACCGAACTCCCGGGCCTTCACCCGCGGCGGGTCGGGGCTTGTCCGCCCCCAGGGCGCGCCCGGCGGGACGAGCGATGACCGGACCGGTGCGGCGGGCCGCGGCGGCACTGGTGCCGCACCCAGGGGGCCGCGAGGCAACGGACGTCAGGACGACGCGCAGAGCGACCGTCCGGACTACGTGACCGAGGATCAGACGACGTGGCAGCCGGACGGGCGCCGTAATGTGCCCCCTGTTGTCGCGGACCAGACGAAGAACGACGAGAGGTAGTCCCATGCGCCCGATGCCCACCGGAGGCATCCACCGCGGGAGTCTCGGCGCGGCGGCGTCGGCAGCCTTGGGACTGCTCCTGGTGGGCACCCTGGCGGCCACGCCCGCGCAAGCCGCCTCGTTCCGTTCGCAGCAGTGGCACCTGGACGCCATGAAGGCGGACCAGATGTGGCGGACGAGTACCGGCAAGGGCGTCACAGTCGCGGTCATCGACACCGGCGTCAATGCCGACCACCCGGATCTGCGCGGCCAGGTCCTGCCCGGCGAGGACCTGGCCGAGGGACCGGCGGGTGACGAGCACACGGACTACGACGGTCACGGCACCGGCATCGCGGGGATGATCGCCGGAACCGGGGCCGGCAATGGCGGGAACGGTGCCTTCGGGCTCGCGCCGGGCGCCAAGATCCTCCCGATCCGTCTGCCGCAAGCCGAGAAGGCCGCCAACGGCGCGCAATCCGATGAGTGGACCCTCGAAGGTGCCGCGAAAGGCATCCGGTACGCGGCGGACCACGGCGCGAAGGTGATCAACATTTCGCAGGCGGCCACGGGAGAGACCCCGCGACTGACCGAAGCGGTCAGATACGCCTTGGGCAAGGGGTCACTGATCTTCGCGGGTGTGGGCAACGACGGGGCCACCACCAACCTGGTGCAGTACCCCGCCGCCACCCCCGGCGTCGTAGGCGTCGCAGCGATCGACAGGAATGGACGGCGTACGAAGGAGTCCACCTACGGCTCGCAGGTCGACATCGCGGCCCCGGGTATGGACATCGTCCACGCCTGCGGCGGCAAGACCGGCTACTGCAGAACCCACGGCACCAGCGACGCCACCGCCCTCGCCTCGGCGAGCGCGGCCCTGATCTGGTCCAAGCACCCGGACTGGACCAACAACCAGATCCTCCGCGTCATCCTCAACACCATCGGCGGCGTCAAGGACGACAACAACAAACGCAGCGACTACATCGGCTACGGCGCCGTCCGCCCCCGCATCGCCCTGACCGATCCGGGGGACCCGGGGCCGGCGGACGAGTTTCCGATGGCGGATTATCCGGCGGCGGCGAAGACACCGTCTCCCGAAGCGTCAACGGGCACCGGCGACCGCGCCTCCGCCGCCACTGCCCAGGACACGGAGAACACCGCGCAGTCCGACGACAGCAACACGGGGTTGTGGATCGGCGTGGGCGTCGCGGCCGCCGCGGTGATCGGGGGCGCCACCGCGTTCGGCCTGGCTCGGCGCCGCCGCGGGGACGACCGGCAGCTCCCACCACCGGGTGCGCCGATGCAGCCATATGCCGGAAGCCACCACACCACAGCTGACAACCCGTACCGCAACCCCTGAGCTCAGCCGCGAACGGAGGGCGCTGATGCCCGGTTGAGAGGGATGTCGCACCCAGCCTTCTCGTGAGCGTACGAGGCTGCGCTCCGAGCCAGATCGATGAGTTGCGCTCGTGTTGCGGAATCGCCCCGACGCCCGAGTTCGACAGTGAGGCTGATGTTGTACTGGGGGCGCTGTCCGTCCTGCCCGGCAACACAAGGGAGGAAGACGGCCGCGAAGTTGTTGGAGGCGGCGCCCTTGTCACCTGCGGGGAATTGAGTGAAGGCTCGCACGGAAGTTTCGTCGCGCGCCGTCGTCCGCACCCACTTCAGCCAATCTTCCGCAGGCTCGGACGGCATCGACTCCGTTCGCGTCCTGAGCAGAACAGCCTTACTTCGTCCTGTGATCAGGCAGGAAGACCTATAACTGAGCCCCGACTCGTCGACGCCTCCGCTGCCGGTGTCATCGAAGGCGTACGAGGATCTTTCCGGTAGTAGTTTACCCAGAGCGCCGGCCACTTGTTTCGAGTGCCCCAGGGACGCGCATACATCAGCCGTATTGATTTCGCCCTTTTCCCTGAAGGGGGGCCATTTGAGCGCATATGTGAGCGCCCATGCGGTGATGAGAACAGTCACTCCGGCAGCGGCCAGGGTCATGGGCCGGTTCAGTTTCAAGGCTCATTCTTCCGTGTCGAGTTCCTTGGCTTTGCCTTCACCGTCAAGATAGTCGTGCACGTTCTGACCGGCGTCGTCGAAGCCCGTCTTCGCATGTTCGGCAACCGATGCCTCGATCAGGGGATACCGGTGACCTGAATTGACTCCTGCCTTCTTTGTCGCTTCTTCGACCATGGTGAAGGCGGAATCCCTGGTGCCCTCGATGTGCTCACCGTTGCTGTAGACGACATTACCGGAACTGTCTTTCATGGATCCATCGGTGATCGAGCCGATGATTTCACTCGCGGCCGTTCCGGCCAACCCTCCTGCCACGGCTGCGCCGGGGCCGCCGATCGGTGCGGTCCCCAGGCCGACACCTACCCCGACCAGGCTTCCGCCCCAGGTCGATGCGGACTCAATGGCCTCGTTGTAATCGGCGTCCTTCGCGCCGCCCTCCACCTCGCCCTCGAACGCGCGTCCTCCGCCGATCAGTCCCTCAATGTTGCCTGCCGTTCGGGAGACGTGGCCGACCGCCTGTTGCAGGGATTGCTCAGGCGGAAAGTGTGAGTCGGCGGCATACGCATCCGGGTGCTGGAAGTGGTATTGCATCAGATGGCTGGTGTAGCTGGCTTGCCCCAGGTTCACTGCGGCGTACCCCTCTGGATTGCGGCCGACCGTGTAGAGGAACCTGGTGATGTCTTTCTCGCTCAAGCTTGCAGTACTGCCGGCATTGGGGAACAGTTTTTCTTCCCCCGCAGAACCGGCGTGCAGACCCCGGTGAATGTCCGGCATGTATTCTGCGGCAACTTGACCCATGCTGTCCGACATGTAGCTGTTTTTGCTCAGGCGTTCGGGGTCCTCCGAGACGGAAGCGAAGATTCGCTCCACGAGCTTGGTCTGCCCGGAATTGTGAGCAGGCGTATCTGCGGTGGGGTACTCTCCGGCCGGGTGCCCGGTGGTGGCGGCTTCGAGGGCCAACGCCATGTTGTTCTTCCCGGTGTTGAGCTGATCACCGTGGGAGTCGGTCTCCTCGGGCCAGTCCCGCTCTTCGAAGAGGTAGTCGAAGTTGGACAGCGTCCTCCTGCCCATTTTCCCGTCGCCGTCCGTGTCGTGCTCGAACGGGTTGCCGGGATCGTTCTTCGAGATGAATTCCTGGTTGAAGAACTCCGTAGCGACATCGGGGCTGTTGGACAGGCCCTTCAGGTAACCGGTGAAGGGGTCGCTCCCGCTGTCCTCGCCGATGCGATTGAGCATCTGATCAGTGCCCATGTGCTGCCAGGCCAGGTTCGCGTGTTCACCGTTGCCGGTGAGTCGGCGTTCCGTGGCCATGAGCTTCGTGCCGTAGTCCTTCATGAACTGGTCGTCGTAGTCGCCGGTTCGCATCAGGTTGCTCATGACCTGGAAGCCCATGGGGCCGCCCTTATTGCCATAGAGAGGCTTGTCGCCCAGATCGATGACCTGGCGCCGCCAGTCGTCCATGGCCGTCGAGTCGCTCTGCGACGCGTTGGCGAGGGACAAGCCGAGGTTGCGCTGCAGGTCGTCGAGTTGGTCGCGGCGGTCGTGGCCGATGCCCCAGTTCGTGCCGGGATCGTTGATACCGGCCCAGAACTGCATGGTCTTCTTCGGACCGAGCGCGGTGGCGAACCGCTCCGAGAATAAGTCGTCGTCTTTGTACTTCTTCAGCCCGGCATTGATGCGGTCGAAGTCCCTGACCGTGAGGTCCCCAGGGTTCTTCTTGGCGATCTCTGCCAGTTCCTCGGCTTCCTTCATGGCCGCGGCCGCGTCGTCCCGGCTCTTGTAGGTCGCGTCCGAGAAGCCCATCTCGGCCTGGTCGGCAAGGGCCTTGAGGATCTTGCTCGCGGAGGTGTCGCTCTCGTCCGCATCGCGCAGAATCCGTTGGATGTCGTCGCGCAGCGCGTTGATGTCTTTCTGGTTGTTCTTGTCCGCGTGGGCGCGGGCCTCCGGCGGGATGTCCGTGGTGACAGTGAAGCCACCTTCGCGACCGATGACTTTGATGTTCTTCTCGCGACCGCGGGCAACAGCCTCTTTGAGCTGCGTCTGGTAGCCCTTCAGCTCGCCCCGCGTGTCATCGAGGATGCTGTGAATGGTCCGGGACTGGGTGTGGGCGTCGCTGAACTCTCCAGCGGTTTTGCCGATGAATTCCTTGGTCACCTGAGAGTTCATGCCGGTCCAGTCGGCCTTGTTCGCGGCCCTGTGCAGTCCGTCGTCGGCCTGCTTCTTGAGTTCGGCCAAGTGGGAGGCGAGAGCGCGCCAGTCCTCGACGGCGTCGTCGAGCAGCTTGAAGTCGGCGCCGAGGAGATCGTCGAAGTTCATCAGGTGGCCCTCTTCTTCTCGTCCGGCCTGCCGTAGGAGGAGGCATTCGGACGGCCGGGCTCGCCGACACGTTCGTCGAAACCCCTGTCGAGGGTGTCGATGCTGCTCATCTTCCGCCGGATGTAGTGCTCGTCCCCGGCGTGAACCTTCTTCGTGACCTGCATGTGGTTCGAAATGTGTGCGCAGGCGTCCATGAGGGACTTGAGCTGCGCTTCCCATCGGCTCGCCACGTGCCGCAGGCCGGACCCCAGCGAGAAGCCCTGGCCCAGGAGGTTGCCGGCGGCTTTGTCGCTGCTGGCGTCGGCGACTCGGGCCTTGTCCCACAAGCCGTCATAGAGGGCCTGTGCGTGACTGCCGATCTTGGCCAGATCGGCATCTTTGACGGTGAGGTCACCTGTCTTGCCGGGGAGGGGCGGGGCGGCCCCTCCGCCGCCGGCCTGATTCAGTCTCATCCGCGTCGACTGCCGCTCCGCGGCGTCCGTCTTGAGCTGTTCCCACTCGTCCCATGCCATGGGTGAGCACCGTCCCCCGTATGTCTGATGTGGCAGCTGCGCTCAAGTTAGCGATCCGCAATTGTGACAATCACAGGTCGAGGTGGCGGCTTCGCAGGTGTTGACTGCGGTGAATGCCCGATGACGTGCGGACTTCATGGCGAGGGGGAGGCGGGGTGTCGTGAGTGCCGCAGTCGGACGTATGTTGACGCGGCCTGGATGGGCCGCTTGCGTCGACGGGTTCACCGGTGGGTACCCCGACGGGCGAATACGGGGGGAAATGCGTGACCCTGTGTTGGCACTGGTCTCGAAGGCAACGCCTGTCTCACCGGACCGTTTGACGACGAAGGGGCGCCCCGTCGTGACGGGGCGCCCCTTCTTGTTCGTGCAGCCCAGCGCCGTTGGGCTGCCGGAGGCCGTGACCGGAATCGAACCGGTGTGCTTCGCTTTGCAGGCGAATCCCTAAACCACTCGGGCACACGGCCGGGAGTCGGTGTTGCTGACTGCTAAGACCGTAGGGGCGGCGGGGGCGGGTGCTCAAGGGTTTGGGGTGGGCTGCAACGGGACTGCCATATTGCGTTCATGGTCGTACGACCAAGGGACCAGGGCGATGCCGTCGCTGGACAGGGGTCAGTGTGATGTACGGGCCTTACTCTGAGGCGTATGGCCGCCCTTGAAGACGATGTCGCCGTTGTTGCCCCGGACCTTGCCGACCTCGGTGCTGGGGAAGGGGTGCTCGGGCGTAGCTATCGCGCCTTGAGCATCGGGATCGTCACCGTCGTGCTGCTCATCGCCTTCGAGGCGACCGCCGTCGGGACCGCCATGCCGGTCGCCGCGCGGGAGTTGGACGGCGTTTCGTTGTACGCCTTCGCGTTCTCCGGGTACTTCACCACCAGTCTTTTCGGGATGGTGCTCGCCGGGCAGTGGGCCGACCGGCGTGGGCCGCTCGGGCCGTTGGCGGTCGGGATCGGGGCGTTCGCGGCGGGGCTCGTGGTCGCCGGGACCGCCGGGACGATGTGGTTGTTCGTCGGCGGGCGGGCCGTGCAGGGGCTCGGGGGCGGGCTGGTCATCGTCGCGCTGTATGTGGTCGTCAGCCGGGCCTATCCGGAACGGTTGCGGCCCGCGATCATGGCGGCGTTCGCGGCCAGTTGGGTCGTGCCGTCGATCGTCGGGCCGCTGGCCGCGGGGGCCGTGACCGAGCATCTCGGGTGGCGGTGGGTGTTCCTCGGGATCCCCGTACTCGTGCTGCTGCCGCTCGGGCTCGCCCTGCCGCAAATCCGGCGGCGGGCCGGCGGGGCGGCTCCCGGGGCCGGGGGTGACGCCTTCGACCGGCGGCGGATCCGGCTCGCGTTCGGGATCTCGCTCGGGGCTGGGCTGCTGCAGTACGCCGCGCAGGACCTGCGGCCGTTCTCCGTGGTGCCGGGTGTCGTCGGTGCCGCGTTCCTCGTACCGTCCGTGCTCGGGCTGTTGCCGCGCGGTACGTACCGGGCGCGGCGCGGGTTGCCGTCGGTGGTGCTGCTGCGCGGGGTCGCGGCGGGGGCGTTCATCGCGGCCGAGTCGTTCGTACCGCTGATGCTCGTGACCCAGCGGGGGCTGTCGCCGACGCTCGCCGGGTTCTCGCTCGCCGCGGGCGGGGCGACGTGGGCGCTGGGGTCGTGGGTGCAGGCACGTTCCCGGTTCGAGCCGTATCGGGAGCGGCTCGTCGCCGGGGGCATGGTGCTCGTCGCCGCCGCGATCGCTGCCGCGCCGAGTGTGCTGATCGCGGCCGTGCCGGTGTGGGTGGTGGCCGTCGCCTGGGGGTTCGGGTGCCTCGGGATGGGGCTCGTCATCTCCTCCACCAGCGTGCTGCTGCTCCAGCTCTCCGCGCCCGAGGAGGCCGGGGCGAACTCCGCCGCCCTGCAGATCTCCGACGGCCTCGCCAATGTGGTGCTGCTCGCGGCGGGCGGGGCGGCGTTCGCCGCGCTGGGCGGGGGAGCGGTGGGGCAGGCGCATGGGGTGACGCAGGGCGCGAGCGGATCGCATCCGGGGGCCTTCGTCGCCGTCTTCCTGCCGATGGCGGGGGTGGCGTTGGTGGGGGCCTGGGTGGGGACGCGGTTGCGGGAGCGGGGGGAGTAGGGGGTAGGCGGGAGTTCTTGGAGTGGCGGTGTGCGGTGTGCGGTGTGCGGTGTGCTGTGCGTGGCGGGGCGCGGCGCGGGCTGCTGCGGTGCGATGGGTGGGGGTGTGAGCGTGCGGGGTTGGGTGCGGGGTTGCTGTCTGGGGTGGGCCTAGTGCGCTGTGGGGGCCAGTTCGCTGTGGCGAGTGAGGGCAGAGGGTGATGGTGCGCGGACAGGGGTGAGCTCCGGGCGGGGTGGTGCGTCGGGACCAGGCAGGTTGTGGCGGGCGGGGCGGTGAGGGTCTGGTTACGGCCGGGGCGGGGGCGGTGGTTCGTGGTCGGCTGTGGCCTGCGTTCGGCCAGGGGTGCCGTGGCCCGCTGTGACCGGCGTCCGGTCAGGGGGTCCGTGGTCGGTTGTGACCCGCTTTCGGTCAGGGGCGGCGTGGCCCGCTGCGACCCGCATCCGGCCGGGTGTGCCGTAGTCGGCTGTGGCCTGCGTCCGGCCTGGGGTGTCGTGGTCGGCTGTGACCCGCGTCCGGCCTGGGGTGTCGTGGTCCGCTGGGGCCCGCGTCCGGCCAGGGGGCCGTAGTCGGCTGTGGCCCGCGTCCGGTCAGGGGCGGCCTGGCCCGCTATGACCCCCGTTCGGCCGGGGCGCCGTGGTCCGTTGTGACCCGCGTCCCACCCGACCCCCGCCCGGCCTCGCGAACCCGCTTCCGTGACTTCCGCACCGGTAGGGTGGCCCGGTTGTCATACGTCCGTCGAAACTTGAGTAATCGGAGACCGTGACTACCACCGCCGCCACCAACTCCGCGTCCCACCACCTGTCGCCCGCCTTCCCCGGCCGCGCCCCGTGGGGTACCGCCAACAAGCTGCGTGCCTGGCAGCAGGCGGCGATGGACCGGTACATCCAGGAGCAGCCGCGGGACTTCCTCGCCGTCGCGACGCCGGGGGCCGGCAAGACGACCTTCGCGCTGACGCTCGCGTCGTGGCTGCTGCACCACCATGTCGTGCAGCAGGTGACCGTCGTCGCGCCGACCGAGCACTTGAAGAAGCAGTGGGCGGAGGCGGCCGCGCGCATAGGGATCAAGCTGGACCCGGAGTACAGCGCGGGGCCGCTCAGCAAGGAGTACCAGGGCGTCGCCGTGACGTACGCGGGTGTCGGCGTGCGGCCCATGCTGCACCGCAACCGCAGTGAGCAGCGCAAGACGCTCGTCATCCTCGACGAGATCCATCACGCCGGTGACAGCAAGTCGTGGGGCGAGGCGTGCCTGGAGGCGTTCGAACCGGCGACGCGGCGGCTCGCGCTCACTGGTACGCCTTTCCGGTCCGACACCAATCCCATTCCCTTTGTGCAGTATGAGGAGGGGAATGATGGGATTCGGCGGTCTTCTGCTGATTACACGTACGGGTATGGGAGTGCGCTTCAGGATGGCGTCGTCCGGCCCGTTATTTTTCTTTCCTACAGCGGCAATATGCGGTGGCGGACCAAGGCCGGGGACGAGATCGCCGCGCGACTCGGCGAGCCCATGACCAAGGACGCCGTCAGTCAGGCGTGGCGCACTGCCCTCGACCCGCGCGGCGAGTGGATGCCGAGCGTGCTGCGCGCCGCCGACGCCCGGCTCACCGAGGTCAGGAAGGGTATCCCTGACGCCGGCGCCCTCGTCATCGCCTCCGATCAGGAGTCGGCGCGCGCGTACGCGAAGCTCATTCGGGAGATCACCGGCAGCAAGGCCACCCTCGTGCTGTCCGACGACGCCGGGGCCTCCAAGCGCATCGACGAATTCTCCGCCAGTGACGATCGGTGGATGGTCGCGGTGCGCATGGTGTCGGAGGGGGTCGACGTTCCGCGGCTCGCTGTCGGGGTTTATGCCACCACTATTTCCACCCCTTTGTTCTTCGCCCAGGCCGTCGGGCGTTTCGTGCGGTCGCGGCGGCGCGGTGAGACCGCATCGGTATTTCTGCCCACCGTTCCCGATCTGCTCGGCTTCGCCAACGAGATGGAGGTCGAGCGCGACCACGTACTCGACAAGCCGAAGAAGGACGGGGAAGAGGACCCGTACGCCGAATCCGAGAAGGAGATGGAGGAGGCCAACAAGGAGCAGGACGAGGACACCGGGGAGCAGGAACAGTTCTCGTTCGAGGCCCTGGAGTCCGAGGCCGTCTTCGACCGGGTCCTCTACGACGGGGCCGAATTCGGCATGCAGGCCCACCCCGGCAGCGAGGAAGAACAGGACTACCTCGGCATTCCCGGGCTGCTCGAACCCGACCAGGTGCAGTTGCTGCTGCAGAAGCGGCAGGCCCGGCAGATCGCCCACAGCCGCAAGAAGCCCGACACCGAGGCCGACCTCCTCGAACTGCCCGCCGAACGGCGGCCCGTCGTCTCCCACAAGGAGATGATGGAGTTGCGGAAGCAGCTCAATACGTTGGTCGGTGCCTACGTGCATCAGAGCGGCAAGCCGCACGGAGTGCTCCACACCGAACTGCGGCGCGTCTGCGGCGGGCCGCCGAGCGCCGAGGCCACCGCGGGGCAGTTGCGGCAGCGCATCGCCAAGGTGCAGGAGTGGGCCACCCGCATGAAGTGACACGGGGGCCAAGTACGGGCAATCCCTGCCAACCCAGGCTTCCCGCTGACCGGATTCTGGACGGAGTCTTCCGCTCAGCGGGACGACCTCGCTACATTCCCGGCAACGCACACGCCCCGTGGCAGCGCCGCCGCGGAGCGCAGCCGGTACGCACGAAGACAGTCGTCTGCAGCCGTAGAGCCGTATGCAGCATGCAGCCCAGCGCCTGATCACCGACCGGCGGCTCTCACGCGCGTCGCCCATGGGACAGGTGGCGCAACCGCCGCGTAGGAGACCGTCGGCCCTCACCAATAAGGAGTGGGCGTCGTGACCGCGGAGACCTCCCAGACGCTCGACAGAGGACTGCGCGTCCTCAAACTGCTCGCCGACACCGACCACGGGCTGACCGTCACCGAGCTGTCCAACAAGCTCGGCGTCAACCGCACCGTCGTCTACCGCCTGCTCGCCACGCTCGAGCAGCACGCCCTCGTCCGCCGCGACCTCGGCGGCCGCGCCCGGGTCGGGCTCGGCGTGCTGCGGCTCGGGCGGCAGGTCCATCCACTGGTACGGGAAGCAGCGCTGCCCGCGCTGCGGTCACTGGCCGAGGACATCGGGGCGACGGCGCATCTGACGCTGGTCGACGGGTCGGAGGCGCTTGCCGTCGCCGTCGTCGAGCCCACCTGGACGGACTATCACGTCGCCTACCGGACCGGGTTCCGGCATCCGCTGGACCGGGGGGCCGCCGGGCGGGCCATTCTCGCCTCGCGGCGCGGGGTGCTGCCTGAGCCCGGGTACACGCTGACGCACGGGGAGCTCGAAGCGGGGGCCAGTGGGGCGGCGGCGCCTCTGCTCGGGGTGACCGGGATCGAGGGGTCCGTCGGGGTCGTCATGCTCGCGGACGCGGTGCCTGAGCGGGTGGGGCCTCGGGTCATGGATGCGGCTCGGGAGGTTGCGGATGCGCTCCGCTGAGGGCCGGATATTGGTGGGCCTGGGTTGAGCTTGGCTGGGCCTTTTTTGGTGGCCGGGGTGCGGGGTGCTGGCTGATTGCGCAGTTCCCCGCGCCCCTGGGGGCCTGCCGTCCCGTCGTTAGGGTGCAGGTCGCGTCGTGGTTGCTCGCGCAGTTCCCCGCGCCCCTGAAGGCGCCGGCTTCGCCGGGCCTTCCCAGCACCAGAGAAGATGCCGCACGCAGTGCGCATCTCAGGGGCGCGGGGAACTGCGCGACCGGCCACGACGAGACCCGCACCCCGCGCATCACCGGAACCCCCCACACGCCCAGCCCCGCACAACAAACCCCCGCCGCGTTAGATTGGCCCCGTGCTCACCCGCCTCAGTCGTCCCGCTGCCCTCATCCTCTGCGCGCTCCCGGTGATCGCGCTGCTCGCGGTGGCCGTGTTCGCGCCGTTGCCGTTCTCGGTGGCGCAGCCGGGGCCCACGACGAACGTGCTCGGCAAGGACGACGGCAAGCCCGTCATCAAGATCACCGGCGCTCCGACCCGTAAGCCCAGCGGAGCGCTCCGCGCGGTGACGATCGTGGCGACCGGGCCGGAGGCCACCGTGCGCCTGGGTGACGTGCTCGACGGGTGGTTCGCCGACAACCGGGCGATCATGCCGCGCGACTCCGTCTACCCGGAGGGTGACTCCACCAAGGAGATCGAGCAGCACAACAAGCGGGAGATGAAGGGCTCGCAGGACGCCGCCACCGAGGCCGCCCTCAACTACCTGGAGGCCGAGGGCACGACCACCTCGAACATCAAGGTGCGGCTGCAGCTCGGGGATGTCGGCGGGCCCAGCGCCGGTCTGCTCTTCTCGCTCGGCATCATCGACCTGCTCGACGGTGACGGCAGCGGCGCCGATCTGACCGGCGGCAAGTCGATCGCGGGCACCGGCACCATCGACGGCGACGGCAAGGTCGGCGCGGTCGGCGGGGTCTCCCTCAAGGTGCAGGCCGCCGACCGGGACGGCGCCACCGTCTTCCTCGTACCGAAGGCGGAGTGCGGTGACGCGAAGGCGTCGGCGCCGGACTCGATGCGGCTGATCCCGGTGAGTACTCTCAAGGGCACGGTCGCCGCCCTGACGGACCTGCGCAAGGGCTCCGGTTCCGTCCCCTCGTGCTGACCCCGGCCCGCCGGGCGGGCGTCATGTCAGCCCCGACGCCTGTTCCACCAGCGGGATCACCCGCAGCGGCACCGGATTCTCCATGACGATCGCCGTGGACGCCCGCACGATGCCGTCGAACCCGACGACCAGGTCGATCACGCGTTGCAGATCGGCGTTGGAACGGGCGACGAGCCGGCACAGCATGTCCCCGCTGCCCGTCGTCGTGTGCAGTTCGAGGACTTCGGGCACGTCCGCCAGATGGGCCCGGACGTCGGCCCCCTTGCCCTGCCGGATCTGGAGCGTGGCGAACGCGGTGACGGGATAGCCGAGCGCGGCCGGGTCCACCTGGGGGCCGAATCCGCGGACCACCCCGTTCGAGGTGAGCCGGTCGAGCCGGGCCTGCACGGTGCCGCGGGCGACCCCGAGCCGCCGGGACATCTCCAGGACCCCGATCCGCGGTTCCCGCGCGAGCAGCACGATCAGCCGCCCGTCCAGTTCGTCGATCGCCATGCGCGCCTCCGAGAAGTGTGTAAAGGGCCGACAGTGGTGGTCATCCTGTACAGAAAGACCGCTGAACCCGCCCTTCCACTGGTCAGAATGTTCAGCGAATGCGCGAACTATTGCGCACTCTGTGGAACAGCGGGAGCCTCCCACACATGACGCAGACCACACACTCGTCCTCCGCAGACGCTCCCGACACCGCCCGGAAGGCCGATCCCTTCCCGGTGAAGGGCATGGACGCGGTCGTCTTCGCCGTGGGCAACGCCAAGCAGGCCGCGCACTACTACTCCACCGCGTTCGGCATGCAGCTCGTCGCCTACTCCGGACCGGAGAACGGCAGCCGGGAGACCGCCTCGTACGTCCTGAAGAACGGCTCCGCCCGTTTCGTGTTCACCTCCGTCATCAAGGCCTCCACCGACTGGGGCCACTTCCTGGACGAGCACGTCGCCGCCCATGGCGACGGCGTCGTCGACCTCGCCATCGAGGTGCCGGACGCGCGCGCCGCGTACGCCTACGCCGTCGAGCACGGCGCGCGCGGCATCCAGGAGCCGTACGAGCTGAAGGACGAGCACGGCACCGTCGTGCTCGCGGCCATCGCCACGTACGGCAAGACCCGCCACACGCTCGTCGACCGCTCCGGTTACAGCGGCCCCTACCTGCCCGGTTTCGTCTCCGCCGAGCCGATCGTCGAGCCGCCCGCCCACCGCTACTTCCAGGCCATCGACCACTGCGTGGGCAATGTCGAGCTCGGCCGCATGAACGAATGGGTGGAGTTCTACAACAAGGTCATGGGCTTCACGAACATGAAGGAGTTCGTGGGCGACGACATCGCGACCGAGTACAGCGCCCTGATGTCGAAGGTCGTCGCGGACGGCACGCTCAAGGTCAAGTTCCCGATCAACGAGCCCGCGATCGCCAAGAAGAAGTCCCAGATCGACGAGTACCTGGAGTTCTACGGCGAGGCCGGCGTCCAGCACATCGCGCTCGCCACGAACGACATCGTCGCCTCCGTACGGGCCATGCGCGCGGCCGGCGTCCAGTTCCTCGACACCCCGGACTCCTACTACGACACGCTCGGCGAATGGGCGGGCGAGACCCGTGTCCCCGTCGAGATCCTGCGTGAGCTGAAGATCCTCGTCGACCGCGACGAGGACGGATATCTGTTGCAGATCTTCACCAAGCCGGTCCAGGACAAGCCGACCGTCTTCTTCGAGATGATCGAGCGTCATGGCTCCATGGGCTTCGGCAAGGGCAACTTCAAGGCCCTCTTCGAGGCCATCGAGCGCGAGCAGGAGAAGCGCGGCAACCTCTAGGCCGCCCGCCGGGGGCCGCCTACTGTGACCCCATGGCCAGGATGAACGACGTGGGCGGCATGACAGGGTTCGGCGCCATCGACACCACCGATGACGCCGAACCCTTCCACGCGGACTGGGAGGCCCGCGTCTTCGCGCTCCAGCGCGCCCTGATCGTCAAAAAGGTCTTCAACCTCGATGAGTTCCGCGACGCCGTCGAGACGATGCCGCCGCGCGAGTACCTCGCCGCCTCGTACTACGAGCGCTGGTTCCACGCGATCCGTACGCTCCTCGAACGCAAGGGCGTCCTCGCGGAAGGGGCGCTCGATGACGCGTGAACTCGTGTACGTGCCCGGTGACCTGGTCCGTACGTACCTCCACGACCCGCCCCACCACACGCGCCTGCCGCGCTACGCCCGCGGCAAGCTCGGCGTCGTCGTCGAGGCGGAGGGTAGCGCGCCCCTCGCCGATGTGCGCGCGAGCGGCGTGGACGACGCGCCCGTCACCATGATCTACGCGGTGCGGTTCGCGGCGCGGGAGTTGTGGGGCGAGGGCGACCACGACGTCGTCCTCGACCTGTCGGAGAGCTATCTGCGGAAGGCGGGCGAGAGCGATGTCCGGTGACCACCACGACGACGCGCTCCTCTCGCGGCAGGTCCGGCGGCTCGAAACGCTGTTGGAGGAGAAGGGGCTCGTCGGCCGGGACACTGTTGACGAGGTCATCGACGGGTTCCTCGCCGGGGCCTCCCCGGTCAACGGCGCCAAGGTCGTCGCCCGCGCCTGGACCGACCCCGCCTACAAGGCGCGGCTCCTGGAGAACGGCGCCGCCGCCGTCGCCGAACTCGGCTTCGACGCGGGCGGGGTGCAGCCGCAGCGGCTCCGGGTCGTGGAGAACACCGAGTCCGTCCACAACGTCATCGTGTGCACCCTGTGCTCGTGCTATCCGCTCCGGCTGCTCGGGCCCTCGCCGGGCTGGTACAAGAGCGAGGCGTATCGCTCGCGCGTCGTCCGGGATCCTCGGGGGGTGCTCGCCGAGTTCGGGGTGACGTTGGACGACGGGGTGCGGGTCACTGTGTGGGACTCCAGTGCGGAGACTCGGTACATGGTGCTGCCCAGGCGTCCCGCGGGGACCGGGGGGATGGGGGAGGGGGAGTTGGTGGGGGTCGTGTCGCGGAACGGGTTGATCGGGACGGGGTTGGTGTGACGGGGTTGGTGTGATGGGGTTGGTGTGATGGGGTGCG
Source organism: Streptomyces sp. NPDC046939 (assembly GCF_040644575.1). Lineage (NCBI taxonomy): Bacteria > Bacillati > Actinomycetota > Actinomycetes > Kitasatosporales > Streptomycetaceae > Streptomyces > Streptomyces sp. NPDC046939. The sequence goes on along the minus strand of NZ_JBEYWV010000012.1, from coordinate 91,408 downwards.
CCCTTTCGTCTGCCTTGTGGCGGGGGGAGGGCGGGTGCGGCTTGCTATGTGGCTGGTCGCGCAGTTCCCCGCGCCCCTGTGATGCGCACTTCGTGCGGCATCACGGCCTCAGCGGCGCGTCACCGTCGCCAGTTCCTGTCGAGCCCGTGGGGCGAACAGTGGGGAGAATTCCGGGTTGATCCGGAGCGCCTCGTCCAGGTGGCGGCGGGCCGGGGCGGGCAGGCCGAGGGCCCGCTCGACAGAGCCGCGGTGGTACGAGAACAAGGCGTCCCGCACCGTTCCGTCCTTCTGCCGGTCCGTGGTCCGGCGGAGCAGCTCGATCGCCTCGCCGTCCCGCCCGTCCCGGTGCAGCGCCCACCCGAGCGCGTCGGCGGTACGCAGGTTCGGGGCCCGGTCCCACTCCGCCCGCAGCCGGACGACCGCGGCCCGCGCGTCGCCGTGGTCCGCCTCGAAGCGGCCGAGGATCAGCGCGTCGTCCACCCCGTTGGCGCCCCGCGCCGCCGCCCACGTGCGCAGCGCGTCGTACTGGGTGCCTGCGGGTCCGGCCAGGCCCTGGGCCTCGTACAGCTCGCCGAGTTCGAGCGCGTACTCGGGCGAGGGATGCTCCGCGAGCGCCCGCCGGTACGCCCGCACCGCCTCGTCCGTACGGCCGAGGGACGCCAGCGCACGGGCCTGTCCGGCGAGCGCGGCGGGGTAGTGGGGGTCCGCCGTGCTCGCGGCGCGGAAGCGGCGCAGGGCGTCCTGCGGTTCGCCGCGTTCCCAGGCGAGGTCGCCGCCGCTGCTGAGCAGCGCGGCCCGTTCGGTCGGGGTCGCGGCGCGGGCCGCCGCGTCGCTGAGGACGGCGGCGGCGTCCTCGCGCCAGCCCCGGTCGCGGTAGACGGCGGCGGTGCGCAGCGTCACCGCCGTGCCGGTGGTGAGCCCGGACAGTTTGTCGAGGCTCTTCCCGGCGGCCGCGTAGTCGCCGAGCCCTCGGTAGGCGTCGACCAGGACGGCGTACGCCCGCCAGCGGTTCGGCGCCAGGCCCACCGAGGCCGCGCCCCATTTGCGGGCGGTGCTCCAGTCGCCGCGCGCGGCGGCGAGCGCGGCGAGGCCGTCGAGGGCGTCCACGTTCCCGTGCGGCCGGGCGGCGAGCGAACCGCGCAGCGCCCGTTCGGCCTTCGGGTAGAACGCCGAGTCGGCCGTGCGCGTGCCGCGCTCGACGTAGGCGGCCCCGAGCGCCGCCCACGTCCGGTCGTTCCCCGGGTTCTCCTGGACCTGCGCCTCGCGTTCGCGGATCAGCGCGGTGAGGTCGGACAGGGACGCGGGCGCCCCCGCCGAGGCGGCGATCACCGCCCGCCCGGCCGGTCCCGGCGAGGCGGCCGGACGTGGCGCGCTCTTGGGGTGCTGCGTCAGGAGGAGCACGCCGCCGACGACGACGCACCCGGCGACGGCGTACGCGCGCAGCGAGCGCCGCCGGCCGGACCACGAGCTCCCGGCCCCCGCGTCCGCGGAAGCCGCGTCCGCCTCGGCCACAGCCATGGAGTTCTCCATGGCGCACACTGTGCGTCAATACGACGAGCACACCCGGCCGCCATCCCGGCACACGACCCACCCCGCAGACGGGTTCACACCGATGGCCCCGAGTGCCAGGCTGTGATCATGAGCCGCACCCTCATCGAACTGCTCGGCGACGGGCTGCCCGCCGAAGCGCTCGTCACCGACCCCGACGTCACCGCCACGTACGCCCACGACATGGCGAGCTTCTGCGCCGCGGGCACCCCCGCCGTCGTCGTCCTGCCACGCACCGTCGAACAGGTGCAGCACGTCATGCGCACCGCCACCGAGCTGCGCGTCCCCGTCGTCCCCCAGGGCGCCCGCACCGGCCTGTCGGGCGCGGCCAACGCCTCCGACGGCTGCATCGTCCTCTCGCTCGTCAAGATGGACCGCATCCTGGAGATCAACCCGGTCGACCGGATCGCCGTCGTCGAACCGGGCGTCATCAACGCGCACCTCTCCCGCGAGGTGGCCGCCAAGGGCCTCTCCTACCCGCCGGACCCGTCGAGCTGGGAGATGTGCACCATCGGCGGCAACATCGGCACCGCCTCCGGCGGCCTGTGCTGCGTGAAGTACGGGGTCACCGCCGAGTACGTGCTCGGGCTCGACGTCGTCCTCGCCGACGGCCGCCTCCTCTCCACCGGGCGGCGCACCGCCAAGGGCGTCGCGGGCTACGACCTGACCCGCCTCTTCGTCGGCTCCGAGGGCAGCCTCGGCATCGTCGTCCGGGCGACCCTCGCGCTCAGACCGCAGCCGCCGCAACAGCTCGTCCTCGCCGCCGAGTTCGCGTCGGCGACCGCCGCGTGCGACGCCGTGTGCCGGATCATGGAGGGCGGACACGTCCCGTCACTCCTCGAACTCATGGACCGTACGACCGTCAAGGCCGTCAACGACCTGGCCCACATGGGGCTCCCCGAGACCACCGAGGCGCTCCTCCTCGCCGCCTTCGACACCCCGGACCCGGCGTCCGACCTCGCCGCCGTCGGCGCGCTCTGCGAAGCCGCGGGCGCCACCCAGGTCGTGCCCGCCGAGGACGCCGCCGAGTCCGAACTGCTGCTCCAGGCGCGCCGGTTGTCCCTCACCGCCCTCGAAGCGGTCAAGGGCACCACGATGATCGACGACGTGTGCGTGCCGCGCTCCAAGCTCGGCGAACTCCTCGAAGGCGTCGAGCGCATCGCCGACAAGTACGCCCTCACCATCGGCGTCTGCGCCCACGCCGGCGACGGCAACACCCACCCCACCGTCTGCTTCGACGCCCAGGACCCCGACGAGGGGCGGCGCGCCCGCGAGTCCTTCGACGAGATCATGGCCCTCGGCCTCGACCTCGGCGGCACCATCACCGGCGAACACGGCGTCGGCGTCCTCAAGAAGGAGTGGCTCGCGCGCGAACTCGGCCCCGTCGGCGTCGACGTACAACGCGCCGTCAAGGCGACCTTCGACCCCCTCGGCCTGCTCAACCCGGGCAAGCTCTTCTGACACCGGCGGCGACCCGGCTCACCGCTCGTCGGACGGGGACGACGACTCGTCCGACGGCCACGGGTCGCACGGAAACAGATCCTCCGCCAACGTCGTGGCCAGCAGCTCGGCGAGACCGTCGTCGATCCCCAGCCGCCCCGCCTCCGAGCCCGGAGGGACCACCCGCAACGTCCGCTCCAGCCACGCCGACACCGGCACGGTCGGCGCCTCGAGGAGCGCGTCGCCCTCCGGGGAGCTCAGCGCCATCAGGACGACGCTGCGCCCCTCCACCTTCGTCGGCCAGATCCGCACGTCCCCGTGGCCGCACGGCCTGAACACCCCCTCCACCAGCAGATCACGGGCGAACGTCCAGTTCACCGGGTGCTCCGAGCCCAGGTGGAACGTGACGTGCACGGCGTACGGGTCGTCGGTCCGGTACGTCAGCCGGGCCGGTACGGGGATGCTCCGCTCGGGCGACAGCACCAGCTTCAGCTCCAGTTCGCGTTCCACCACGGTGTGCATGTCGTGCGCTTCCTTTCCTCCTGTACGAGGCCCAGGGCGGGCCCGCGCGAGGAGAGAGCGCGCAAGGGCGCCGCCATTACGCGGGTTCGGGAAAGTTTTTCGGTCCTCTGTGCCTCTCCTTGCCCGGAAAGTGGGGCGTAACGGCGGACCGGCGCGGGCGGGGGCGGCCGTCTGATAGATGTGGACGCCACAACAAAACCCCCGAGCAGATACGGGACGACGGACATGAGCGCCCCAACCCCGGCCCCCGGCGACGACAGGCCCCGCGAAGGCTACTACCCCGACCCGTCCATTCCCGGATATGTCCGGTACTGGAACGGAGCCGCCTGGGTCCCCGGCACCAGCCGCCCCGCCCCGTCCGAGGGGGAGACCCTGCCGACCCCGGCGGGCGCCGCGCCCCCCGCCGCCTCCGTGGAGGAGACCGGTCCCGTCTTCCTTGACGAGGAGCCCTCCGTCCACACGGAGACGGGCCCCGCCGAACCGGCCTCCGCGTGGGCTGCCGCCACGACCCACCAGTCCGGCTTCGGCGGCGACCAGGACCGCCGCATCTCCTGGGGCGCGGACCCGGACCCCCGAGCGGCCCAGCGCATCGACACCCCGGCCACGGACGGCACCCCGAGCGACCCCGGCGCCGGTCCCACCGCCCCGGCGGGCTTCGGCGCGTCACCGGGGGCGTTCGACGCGGAGGCTCCGCGGGGTGCCGGTGCCCCGGGCAACCCGGATTCTGGGCGCGGCCCGGCGGCCTCTGCGACCGACCAGGGGGCCTCGGCGGGTCCGGATGGCTCCGGGGGCCCGGGTGCGTCAGGGGGTACGTCTGCTTCGGGTGCCCCGGGTGCCTCTGCTGCTCCCGGCGCCCCGGCTGGCCCGGGCGGTTCCGGTGTTTCAGCTAGGCCGGGTGGTTCGGGTGCGTCCGCCGGTTCGTCAGCTCCGGGTACCTCGGCCGCTTTCGGCGCCCCGGCGGGTCTGAGCGGTGCCGGTGTTTCGGCTGGGCCCGGCGCTCCGGGTGCGCCCGCCGGTTCGTCAGCTCCGGGTACCCCGGCCGCTTCCGGCGCCCCGGCCGGTCCGGGCGGGCCCGGCACCCCAGCCGGGCACCCCACCCCCGGCACCCCGGCCGGTTCAGCCACCCCCGGCGCCCAACCTCCCCCCTCCGAAGGCACCGTCACCATCCGTGCCGTACGACCCGGGAAGGCCGCAGCGGCGGCTCCGCGCAGTGAAGGCACCATGACGATCCGGCCGGTGCCCCAGCAGGGGCCCGTGCAGGCCCCGGCCCAGGCCGCCCGGCCCGCCGGCACCACCCCGGCGGCCGACCCCCGCGCCGCCGCCCCGGCCCCGGCCCCCGCCCCGAGCAGCCCCAGCCCTGGCTACGGCTACCCGCAGCAGGCCCAGCCCGCGCCCGCCCCGGCCCCCGCGCAGAACGCCCCCGGCTACGGCTACCCCCAGCCGAACCAGTCCGCCCCCGCGCAGAGCGCCCGCCCCGGTTACGGCTATCCGCCCGCACAGAACTCCCCCGTGACCCAGGGCCCGGGCGGTGGCGCCGCGTCGTGGGCGCAGCAGGTGCACCAGTTGGCGGACCCGGACGCGCCGGTGACACCGTTCAAGCCGGTGAACAACGACCCGTTCCTCGCGGCAGCGCAGGCGCAGGCGTCGGCGCGCCCGGCGGGCCTCGGCAAGCGGTTCGCGGCGCGGCTGATCGACACCCTGGTCCTGGGCACGGTCACCGCGGCGGCAGCCGTCCCGCTCGGCGTCCGCGCCGCCGACCACATCAACGGCAAGATCGACGCGGCGAAGGCCTCGGGTCGCCAGGTCACGGTCTGGCTGCTCGACGGCACGACGGCGACTTACCTGGGCATCGTCCTCGCCGTACTCCTCGTCGTCGGCGTCCTGTACGAGGCGCTGCCGACCGCCAAGTGGGGCCGCACCCTCGGCAAGAAGCTGATGGGGCTGACCGTGCGGGAGATCGAGGGCGGCGACTCCCCGTCGTTCGGCAAGTCCCTGCTGCGCTATCTCGTCTACGTGGTGCCGTGCCTGCTCGGCATCGGGATCCTCGGCGTGCTGTGGGGCCTGGTGGACCGCCCGTGGCGCCAGTGCCTGCACGACAAGGCGGTCCGTACGTTCGTCGCCCGGTAGCGGACGGGCCGGACGCGACCATGGCCGGATGGCGCCGTCCGGGTCATCCGGACGGCGGCCCGCCGGGTGCGTGCGTCCGGCGTTCGCGGTCCACTCGGGCCATGAGTAGCGAACCGCCGCCCAACGGATCCGGCCAGCCGCCGGACGACGACCCGTTCCGCAAGCCGCCCCCGGCCTCGCCCGGCGGCGGCTCCCCGTACGACTCCCCGCAGAACCCCTACGGTTCGGCGCCCCCGCCGGGCGGCGGCACCCCGCCCCCGTACGGCGGCGGCACGCCTCCTCCGTACGGCGGTGACCCGTACGGAGGAGGGGGCGGGTACGGCGCCCAGGACCCCCTCGCCGGGATGCCCCCGCTCGCCGACGGCGGCAAACGCGTCCTGGCCCGCATCATCGACCTGATCCTGGTCGGGATCGTCGTGGGCCTGCTGTCGTGGGCGTTCGGCACGTCCGAGTACGAGACCGACCCGGACAAGATCCAGTACGGCCGGCAGTTCGGGCAGTCGTTGCTCGCGGCCGTGCTGTACATCGGCTACGACACGTTCATGATGGCGCGGACCGGCCAGACGCTGGGCAAGAAGCTGATGAAGCTGCGCGTGGCCAACCTCGACAACGGGGCGACGCCGAGCGTGCAGACGAATCTGGTCCGCGCCGTCGTGCTCTGGATTCCGGCCGTCTTCTGCTGCGCCTGCATCTGGACGGCGATCTGCGGCGGCTGGAGCTTCTTCGACAAGCCCTACAAACAGGGTCTGCACGACAAGGCCGCGAAGACGGTGGTGGTCAGCACGGCCTGACCCGTGCGTCCGTCGGTCAGGCGGGTCCGTCGCTCACGGGCCCGCCGGTTCCCGTTCCCGTACGGACCGGGCGGAGCGTACGGACCGCGCCGAGCGGGACGGGGCGTACGCGCGGTCGCTCCCGGCGGCGCGCTGCGCGGGCACCCGCTCGGGGGCCCGGCCCTCCGCCTCGGCGGGCTCGGCGGCGGCGGACGGCTTGCGCGCGGGCACGGAGAGGGCCACCAGGAGTCCGAGGGCGAGCGCCGACACGGCGATGACCGCGACGCCGGGGCCCGAACTCGTGCGGGACAGCAGCAGCATGGCGAGGGTGGAGCAGATGACGGTGGCCGAACCGTAGAGGTACTGCGGGACAGTCGGGCGAGGCATGGCGGTATCCGTCCTCGTGACATCGGGGGAGCGCGAGCGAGACCGACCGGTGGGTCCCACCGTCAGGCCCCGACTCTAATCCGACGTGTGCCCGAGTGGAACCGCCAGTAAGCATGACCTAACCCACAGTGCCGATGCATGGGGGGCGCACGGAATCATCCGGTCCGTCACCCGAGCCGTCCGGCGCACCGCGAGTATCGACGGGCTTGTCCGGATAACGGATCCGCCCCCCTGCATAGTGCAACGCAAACGTCATCGTCAAGGACTGTTATTTCTCCTCTACCTCCGGTCAAATGGCGTCACTTGTGACACGTGGCCAGCGCGCCACGGAGGAGGAGATCACTCAAGTGACCACCAAGAGACGGGCGTTGAGAGCCGCCGCGGTGCTCGTGACCCTGGCCGCCACCGCCGCCACCGGGTCGCTCGCTGCGACGGCGGCCCAGGCCGACACGCCGGCCGCGACGAGCACGACCTCCGGCAAGACGTACGGGGGCAAGGGCCATGTCATGGACGGCCCGTTCACCAAGCAGCAGGAGCAGCAGCGCCAGACGGCTCTGCAGAACGTGCTGCAGGGCAAGTCGAAGGTCCAGGAGCGGCACGGCTCCAAGGTCGTCGACCTCGGCAAGGGCAAGTACGTCGAGCTGGGCCGTGAGCGCACGGACAAGATCTTCACGATCCTGACCGAGTTCGGCGACAAGGTCGACAACACCACTCTGGTGGACCGCGCGGACGACGACACCCCGGAGCTGAAGCCGAAGTACGGCGGCACGCCGGGCCCGCTGCACAATCAGATAGCCGAGCCGGACCGCTCGAAGAACAACAGCACGGAGTGGCAGGCGGACTACAACGCCAAGCACTACCAGGACCTGTACTTCGGCTCCGGCAAGGGTGTCGACTCCCTCAAGACCTACTACGAGAAGACGTCCTCGGGCCGTTACTCGGTCGACGGCGAGGTCTCGGACTGGGTCAAGGTGCCGTGGAACGAGGCCCGTTACGGCTCCAACTACTGCGGCGCCGACAACTGCCCGAACGTCGAGGACCTGGTCCGCGACGGCGTGACCGCCTGGGTCGAGCAGCAGAAGGCGGCCGGCAAGTCCGACGCCGACATCAAGGCCGACCTGGCCCAGTACGACCAGTGGGACCGTACGGACCACGACAACGACGGCAACTTCAACGAGCCCGACGGCTACATCGACCACTTCCAGATCGTCCACGCGGGCGAGGACGGGTCGGCGGGCGGCGGCGCGCAGGGCGGCGACTCCCTGTGGGCGCACCGCGGTTACGTCTACAGCCGTGACGACGGCGACACCGGCCCCTCGGGCTTCAAGGCGGGCGGCACCCCGATCGGTGACACCGGCATCTGGGTCGGCGACTACACGATGCAGCCGGAGAACGGCGGCCTCGGCGTCTTCGCCCACGAGTACGCCCACGACCTGGGCCTGCCCGACCTGTACGACACCTCGTACGCGGGCGAGAACTCGGTCGGCTTCTGGTCGCTGATGTCGGCGGGTTCCTGGCTCGGCACCGGCAAGGACGCCATCGGTGACATGCCGGGCGACATGACGGCCTGGGACAAGCTCCAGCTCGGCTGGCTCAACTACGACAAGGCGAAGGCGGCGACGCGGTCGACGCACAAGCTGGGTGTCGCGGAGTACAACACCAAGCTGAAGCAGGCGCTCGTCGTCGAGCTGCCGAAGAAGCACGTCACCACGGAGATCGTGAAGCCCGCAGAGGGCTCCAAGCAGTGGTGGTCGGACTACGGCGACGACCTCGACAACACCCTGTCGCGCACGGTCGACCTGAGCGGCAAGTCGAAGGCCGCCCTGGAGCTCGACGGCTGGTGGAACATCGAGAAGGACTACGACTACCTGTACACGCAGGTCTCCACCGATGGCGGCGCGAGCTGGAAGGCGATCGACGGCACCGCCGACGGCGTCACCATCCCGCGCGACGGCGGCGACAAGCCGGCCCTCACCGGTGACTCCACCAAGTTCCAGCACCTGGTCTTCCCGCTCGACGAGTTCGCGGGCAAGAAGATCGACGTCCGCTTCCGCTACAAGACGGACGGCGGCGCGGGCGGCATGGGCTTCACCGCCGACAACCTCAAGGTCGTCGCGGACGGCTCGACCCTCTTCTCCGACAACGCCGAGGGCGACGACAACGGCTGGACCGCGCGCGGCTTCTCCCGCGTTGGTGCCTCCATCAGTGGCGACTTCCCGCAGTTCTACATCGCCGAGAACCGCCAGTACGTCAGCTACGACAAGACCCTCAAGGTCGGCCCGTACAACTTCGGCTGGCGCGACGGCGGCGCGAAGAACGACTGGGTCGAGCACTACTCCTACCGTCCGGGCCTGATGATCTGGCAGTGGGACACCTCGCAGCGCAACAACAACGTCGGCCAGCACCCCGGCAAGGGTCTGATCCTGCCGATCGACGCGCACGCGAAGCCGCTGAAGTGGGCGGACGGCAAGCTGATCACCAACAAGATCACGCCGTACGACGCCGCCTTCGGCTGGTACCCCGTGCCGGGCATGAAGCTCCACAAGCTGGGCGTCGAGACGAAGATCCCGGCGCAGCTCGGCAACCCGGTCTTCGACGACCACAAGGGCACCTACTGGTACAAGGAGAACCCGACCGGCAGCGTGCAGACAACTGACACCAACACCCGGATCGCGATCGTGAGCCAGCCGCTCACCGGCTCGTCGATCACGGTCCAGGTCGGCCCCTCGACGAAGTAACGAGGAAAACCGCAGGTCAGAAACGTATCGGCCGCGACCCCCTGGCGGGTCGCGGCCGATCGTGTTTGAGTGCGTCCTGTGGGTTCCTTATTGACACCATGTCTCAGAGGGGTGTGACCGCCGTGTCCGCAGGAGGGTTCTGCAAGCTGCCCGGAGGCAGCGTCGTGGTCGCGCTGACCCTACCCGCGCCGGGCCCCCGCGAGCGCGCCGTCCGCGTCCTCGTGCACGCCGCGAACCGCCCCCGGGCCCTGACCCGCCTGCGCAACCTCGGCCTGCGCGCGGTCTACCTCCGCGGCAACGCCCACCCGCCGACCCCGGACGAGATCACCGCGGTCCTGCACCACCCGGACGGCCTGGTCTGGCGCGAGGCCCCGAACGCGACGGCGGGAGAGCTGTGGCACCCGATCCGCACGCTGCTGAGACCGGTTAGCCCCGCCAAAATAAGCCCCTCCGGCGCTTGAGGAGCGGGGTCCGGGGCAGAGCCCCGTGACCTAGGCGACAGCGGGCTTCCCGGTGAGCTCGATCCCGTTCAGCCGCATCTCCTCGATCGCCGCCTCGGTCGATTCGGCGGCCACCCCGGCGGTCAGGTCGAGCAGCACCTGCGTACGGAACCCCTCCTGAACCGCGTCGAGCGCAGTGGCCCGCACACAGTGATCCGTGGCGATCCCGACGACGTCCACCTCCGTGACCCCCCGGGCGCGCAGCCACACCGCGAGGGAGACCCCGTTCTCGTCGGCGCCCTCGAAGCCGCTGTACGCCGCCGCGTGCGCCCCCTTGTCGAAGACCGCGTCGACGGCCCCCGAGGCGACGGCGGGCGCGAAGTTCGGGTGGAAGCCGACGCCCTCGGTCCCGGCGACGCAGTGCGCGGGCCACGAGTGCCGGTAGTCGGGCGTCTCGGAGAAGTGGTCCCCGGGGTCGACGTGGTGGTCCCGGGTGGCGACGACGTGCTGGTACCCGACGCCACCGCCCGACTGTCCGATGAGATCGGTGACCGCGGCAGCGACATCGGCACCCCCCGCCACCGCGAGGCTGCCGCCCTCGCAGAAATCGTTCTGCACGTCAACGACGATCAGGGCGCGGCGCATGGTCGGTGTCCTTCTGCTTGGAGACTACGAGCGTAGGAGTTTCCGGTACGGAGCGGGAAGGGGGCACCAGGGGCGCTCCGCCGCTCGCCCGGCTCACACGTACTCGGTGGGGATGACGGCCTCGCCGCGGGAGAGCTGCGTCGCCGACAGCGGGAGGCCGTCGCGGGCCGCGATGTGCCGCTCGCGCACGGCGTCCAGGGGCTCGCGGGAGAGCACCTCGCCGTCCTTGACCAGCTGTACGAGGAGCTGGCGGTCGGCGAGCTCCTGCGGCACCTCGCCCGTGCCGACGACCTCCGCCTCCGCGATGCCGTCCGCGTCGAGGCGGCGCGCCGCCCACTTGCGGCCGCCGACGGAGGTCTTGCCGCCCGCGGACTTCTTCGCGACGGGCCGCAGCGGCGCCTTCGGGTCGGCGGTCTCGGCGCGGGCCACCAGCTTGTAGACCATCGAGGCGGTCGGGTGCCCGGAGCCGGTCACGAGCTGTGTGCCGACGCCGTACGCGTCCACGGGCGCGGCCCGCAGCGAGGCGATGGCGTACTCGTCGAGGTCTGAGGTGACGACGATCTTGGTGTCCTTGGCCCCGAGCTCGTCGAGCTGCTGCCGCACCCGGTGCGCGACGAGCAGCAGGTCGCCGGAGTCGATGCGGACGGCGCCGAGCTTCGGGCCCGCGATCTCGACGGCCGTGCGGACCGCCTCGGCCACGTCGTAGGTGTCGACGAGCAGGGTCGTTCCCTCGCCGAGCGAGTCGACCTGGGCGCGGAAGGCGTCCCGCTCGGAGTCGTGGACCAGGGTGAAGGCGTGCGCGGAGGTGCCGACGGTGGGGATGCCGTACCGGAACCCGGCCGCGAGGTCGGAGGTGGTGGCGAACCCGCCGACGTACGCGGCGCGGGCGGCGGCGACGGCGGCCAGCTCGTGCGTGCGCCGGGCGCCCATCTCGATGAGCGGCCGGTCCCCGGCGGCCGAGGACATGCGGGAGGCCGCGGCGGCGATGGCGGAGTCGTGGTTGAGGATGGAGAGGATCACCGTCTCCAGGAGCACGCACTCGGCGAACGAGCCCTCGACGCGCAGGATGGGCGAGCCGGGGAAGTAGACCTCGCCCTCGGGGTAGCCCCAGATGTCGCCGGAGAAACGGTACTGCGCGAGCCATTCCAGCGTCGGCTCGTCTACGACGCCCCGCTCGCGCAGGAAGCCGAGGACGCCCGCGTCGAAGCGGAAGTTCTCCACGGCGTCCAGGACGCGCCCGGTGCCCGCGACGACGCCGTAGCGGCGGCCCTCGGGGAGCCGGCGGGTGAAGACCTCGAAGACCGAGCGGCGGTCGGCCGTGCCCCCGCGCAGGGCGGCCTGGAGCATCGTCAGCTCGTAGTGATCGGTGAAGAGGGCTGTCGACGGAACGTCCACCGGCAGGCCAAGGTCCGCTGTGTTCATAGGCTGGATGCTACCCCCTATTAGCGTCAAGGTGACGATTTCTGGGGTCCGTTTGTGCGAACGCCCGAGCGGCCCGTTTGTGCGGTTGACGCCCGGTGGTGGCAGCATGGGCCGTGTGACGGCTCCAGCACCCCTTGAGATCGAAAGCCCCGAGACCACGGAGGATTCCTCCGTGGTCCCCGAGCCGGACGTCCCCTGGATCACGCTGGTCCACAACGACCCGGTCAACCTCATGAGCTATGTGACGTACGTCTTCCAGAGCTACTTCGGCTACTCCAAGGAGAAGGCCACGAAGCTGATGATGGACGTCCATCACAAGGGGCGCGCGGTGGTCTCCACCGGCAGCCGCGAGGAGATGGAGCGGGACGTCCAGGCCATGCACGGATACGGCCTGTGGGCCACGCTGCAACAGGATCGGAAGTAGATGCCCGGGCACTTCGAGCCGATCCCGGGCGGCGGCGCGGCCGTCGCCCTCGACGACGTCGAGATCTCCATCATCCGCTCGCTCGCCGTCCAGCTCCTGGAGCTGATCGGCCCCGGGCCCGGCGGTGAGGTCTCCGACGACCCGCTCGCCGAACTCTTCGCCGACGGCCCCACCGAGCCGCCCACCGACGCGGTCCTGCGCCGTCTCTTCCCGGACGCCTACGGCGGCCCGGCCGCCGAGGAGACCGCGAGCGCCGCCGACGCGGACGAGCTGCGCGCCTATTCGTCGGAGTTCCGCCGCTTCACCGAGAACGACCTGCGGGCCGGCAAGCGCGAGGACGCCCTCGCGGTGGTCCGCTCCCTCGACTCGCTCGCCTCCGCCGCGGGCGACGGTGGCGCGGTCCTCAAGCTCTCCCCGGACGAGTCCATCCAGTGGATGCGCGCCCTGAACGACCTGCGCCTGGCCATCGGAACCCGCCTCGACATCACCGACGAGGAGGACACCGACATCCTCTACCGGCTCCCCGACGAGGACGCGCGCAAGCCGATGGTGATGGCGTACCTGTGGCTCGGCGGGCTCCAGGAGACCCTGGTCGACACGCTGCTGCCGTGAAACTCCAGGCGTTCGCTCAGCGGTGTCTCAAATCCGCATAACGATCGCGTCACCGAGGTGACCCCCATTGCGGTCGTTGGCTCCTTTTGTCCCGTTTTTCTGGTGGTCCCTGTCACACGCGCCCCGGTGATGCACCGTGAACGGCGTGATAAATCTTCACGACCGCCCGACGGACGCCACCCCTGTCCGCCGGGGGCGCCCTTACCGGCCGACCGCCGGTAGGCACAGCTCCATCCATCCAGGGCCCCTGGCCCCAAGGATCGTCACAGTCGATCCGAGCCGCGCACGGCACGGATCGGCATGGAGAAAGGCGCACCATCATGACCTCAGTGCAGGTCGACAAGCACAACGCCGGCAATGAGGCCGTGAGCGAGACCGGTGAGGGCGAGGGCTACCAGCGGGGTCTCGGCTCCCGGCAGATCCAGATGATCGCCATCGGCGGCGCCATCGGGACCGGCCTCTTCCTCGGCGCGGGCAAGGGCATCTCCAAGGCGGGCCCCAGCCTCATCCTCGCGTACGCCATCGCGGGCCTCGTCATCTTCTTCATCATGCGGGCGCTCGGCGAGCTCCTCATGTACCGGCCCGTCTCCGGCTCCTTCTCGGAGTACGCGCGCGAGTTCATCGGCCCCTTCGCGGGCTTCGTCACCGGCTGGACCTACTGGCTGTTCTGGGTCATCACCGGCATGACCGAGGTGACCGCCGCCGCCACCTACATGACGTACTGGTGGGACATCCCCCAATGGGTGTCCGCCCTCGTCTTCACCGTCATCCTCTACGGCGCCAACCTGATCTCCGTGAAGCTCTTCGGCGAGCTGGAGTTCTGGTTCTCCATGGTCAAGGTCACCGCCATCGTCGGCATGATCCTGATCTGCGCCGGCATCCTCACCCTCGGCTTCTCCGACGCCGGTGACACCGCCTCCGTCACCCACCTGTGGGACGAGGGCGGCTTCTTCCCGCACGGCATCGGCAACACCCTCATGACCCTCCAGATGGTCATGTTCGCCTTCCTCGCCGTCGAGCTGGTCGGCGTCACCGCCGGAGAGTCCAAGGACCCGAAGAAGGTCCTGCCCAAGGCCATCAACACCGTGCCGTGGCGCATCGCCGTCTTCTACGTCGGCGCCCTGATCATGATCCTCTCGGTCGTGCCGTGGACCAACTTCCAGCCCGGCGTCAGCCCCTTCGTCGCCGCCTTCGAGAAGATGGGCCTGGCCGCGGGCGCGGGCATCGTCAACTTCGTCGTGCTGACCGCCGCCCTGTCCTCCTGCAACTCGGGCATGTACTCCACCGGCCGCATGCTGCGCGACCTCGCGCTCAACGGCCAGGGCCCGGCGTTCTTCACCAAGCTCACCAAGAACGGCCTGCCGCTCATCGGCACGTCCGTCTCCGCCGCGATGATGCTGGTCGGCGTCTGGATCAACTACCAGTGGCCCGGCGAGGCGTTCAACTACGTCGTCTCCTTCGCCACCATCTCCGGCATGTGGGCCTGGATCGTCATCCTCATCTGCCAGATCCGCTACCGCCTGAAGTCCGACCGCGGCGAGCTGCCGAAGTCCGAGTTCCGCGCCCCGGGCGGCATCTGGGCCAGCGCCTTCTCGCTCGCGTTCATCGCGATGGTCATCGTCATGATGGGCATCGACAAGGACGCCCGGGTCTCCCTCTACGCGGCCCCGGTCTGGGGCGTCCTGCTCGGCGTCTCCTACTTCTTCCTGCGCAAGCGCAACCCGCAGGGCGCCGCGTTCGCCAAGCGCGCGTAGCTCCTGCCGCACCCGCATCTCACCAGGTGGGCCGTCGCGTACCGGACTCCGGTACGCGACGGCCCACCTGCTTATCCTGGCCGCATGCTGACGATTTCCAAGGACCTCTACGACCGGATCGTGGAACACGCCCGCGCCGACCACCCCGACGAGGCGTGCGGCGTCGTCGCGGGACCGGTCGGCGAAGGCCGCCCCGAGCGCTTCATCCCCATGCTGAACGCGGCCCGCTCGCCCACGTTCTACGAGTTCGACTCCGGCGACCTGCTCAAGCTCTACCGCGAGATGGACGACCGCGACGAGGAGCCGGTGATCATCTACCACTCCCACACGGCGACCGAGGCGTACCCGTCCCGCACCGACATCACCTACGCCAACGAACCCGGCGCGCACTACGTCCTCGTCTCCACCGCCGACACCGACGGCGCGGGCCCCTTCCAGTTCCGCTCCTTCCGCATCGTCGAGGGCGAGGTCAGGGAGGAAGAGGTCGAGGTCACGGCCTGAACCGGCGGCCGTCTCGACTTCCGGACGGATTCCGGCCGCATGGTGAGACCGCACTCGGGGATCCGGACCGGGAATCGTTACGATGAACGCATGGTTTCCCACGACGTGAGCGAAAAGACGCCGGGCATGCTGCTCGTGGCGCGGCTGCACGTCGACCTGTGCCGCCTCGCCAGCGCCATCTGTCCGCGCTGAACCGCGCACCCTTCCGCACGGCCGGCCCGCCGGTACTGGGCGCCCCGGCGCGCCCGCCCACACGACTTTCCGACTCCTGACAGGAGCACCAGCATGGCCATCGAGGTCCGCATCCCGACCATCCTCCGCACCTACACCGACGGCGCCAAGGCCGTCGAGGGCAGCGGGGACAACCTCGCCGAGCTGTTCGCCGACCTGGACACCCGGCACGCCGGGATCGCCGCCCGCATCGTGGACGGTGGCCAGCTGCGCCGCTTCGTGAACGTCTACCTCAACGACGAGGACGTGCGCTTCCTCGACGGCATCGACACCAAGCTCACCGACGGCGACAACGTCACGATCCTGCCGGCCGTCGCCGGCGGCTCGCGCTGAGCCGGACGCGACGACCCATGCGCTACGACAGTCCGCTGGCCGCGGTGGGCAACACCCCCCTGGTGCGCCTGCCGCGGCTCTCGCCGTCCGAGGACGTACGGATCTGGGCGAAGCTGGAGGACCGCAACCCGACCGGCTCCGTCAAGGACCGGCCCGCGCTCCACATGATCGAGCAGGCCGAGAAGGACGGGCGCCTCACCCCCGGCTGCACCATCCTCGAACCCACCTCCGGCAACACCGGCATCTCCCTCGCGATGGCCGCCCGCCTCAAGGGCTACCGCATCGTCTGCGTCATGCCGGAGAACACCTCCCAGGAGCGGCGCGACCTCCTCGCCATGTGGGGCGCCGAGATCATCCCCTCGCCCGCCGCGGGCGGCTCCAACACCGCCGTCCGCATCGCCAAGGAACTGGCCGCGACGCACCCCGACTGGGTGATGCTCTACCAGTACGGCAACCCGGACAACGCGGGCGCGCACTACGCCACGACCGGCCCCGAGATCTTCGCGGATCTGCCCTCGGTCACCCACTTCGTGGCGGGCCTCGGCACCACCGGCACCCTCATGGGCGTCGGCCGCTACCTGCGCGAACAGAAGCCCGACATCAAGATCGTCGCGGCCGAGCCGCGCTACGACGACCTGGTCTACGGCCTGCGCAACCTCGACGAGGGCTTCGTCCCCGAGCTGTACGACGCCTCCGTCCTCACCACCCGCTTCTCGGTCGGCTCCGCCGACGCGGTCACCCGCACCCGGGAACTCCTCCAGCTGGAGGGCATTTTCGCGGGCGTCTCCACGGGCGCGGCGCTGCATGCCGCGATCGGGGTCGGCAAGAAGGCGATCAAGGCGGGGGAGTCCGCCGACATCGTCTTCGTGGTCGCGGACGGCGGCTGGAAGTACCTCTCGACGGGCGTCTACACAGCCGCGTCCACGGAAGAGGCCATCGAGGTGCTGCACGGGCAGTTGTGGGCGTAACGAGCCCCTCCGGCGCTTGAGGAGCGGGGTCCGGGGCAGAGCCCCGTGACCTCGCCCCCAGCCGCCAGGGCCGAGCCGCTACCCGAGACGCCGCACCCGGCGCCACAGCGCCGAGTCCACCACCCCGGCCCGCCGCCGGAAGTCCCCCACGAACACGTCCCGCAGCTCATCCGTCTCCAGATAGCTGCGCCGCCCCCGTACGTCGTCCACCGCGCCGGGCGGCAGCGCGATCACCCCGGGCCGCTCCTCGTGATGCCGGCTGGTGATCTTCGCGACCAGGGCCGTGTCGCCGCGCAGGGAGAGGACGAGACAGGGGCGGTCCTTGCCGCCGGGCCCGTCCTCGTACGGCACGAACGCCCACCAGATCTCGCCCGGCCGGGGCCCGCCGGGCACCCCCGCCGACGGGGAACGAAGTCGTCGCCGTCGCGAACCCCGGCCCCATCCGTCGATCAGCGTCGCGATCAGCGCGAGCAGCACGACGGCCGCGAGCGCGAGCCACCAGGACGTGTCCATGGCCATGACGGTACCGGTGGGGCGCGCGGGGCCGCGCACCGGGCGCCGCGCCGCCCGAACCGGTGACAGCGCAGGTGAGTTCGCCCACAACGGCCCGCGACGGAGGAGCGACCCGCCGTTTCGCGCCTTACGCTCGACGGACCCTCAGTCCCGCACCCCACCCGCTTTCCGACCGCCAGCGCGGAGGTTCCGGCTCTTATGAAGCTCACCGTCGTCGGCTGCTCGGGGTCGTTCCCGTCCGCGGATTCGGCCTGCTCGAGCTACCTCGTCGAGGCCGACGGCTACCGGCTGCTTCTCGACATGGGCAACGGCGCCCTTGGCGAGCTGCAGCGCCACTGTGGTCTCTACGACCTCGACGCCATCTTCCTCAGTCATCTCCACGCGGACCACTGCATCGACATGTGCGCGTACTTCGTCGTCCGCTACTACCGCCACGAGGGCGGCCGTTGCGACCCGATCCCGGTCTACGGTCCGGAGGGCACCGAGCAGCGGCTGACGACGGCCCACGCCGACACGCCCTCGGCCTCCGCGTTCAGCGAGGTCTTCGACTTCCACACCGTGAAGCCGGGCGCGTACGAGATCGGGCCCTTCTCCGTACGGATGGAGAAGGTCTGCCACCCGGTCGAGTCGTACGCGATCCGCGTCGAGCACGGCGGGCGCTCCCTGACGTACTCCGGGGACACGGGCCCGTGCGCGGCGCTCGACGAACTGGCCACGGACAGCGACCTGTTCCTGTGCGAGGCCGCGTTCACGCACGGCAAGGAGAACATCCCCGAGCTGCACCTCAACGGGCGGGAGGCGGGGGAGTCCGCGCAGCGCTCCGGCGCCCGCAAGCTGGTGCTCACGCACATCCCGCCGTGGACGGACCCGCAGGTGAACCTGGCGGACGCCCGGGGCGTGTACGACGGCCCCGTGGAGCTTGCGGTGGCGGGGACCACGTACGAGCTCTGAGCCGACCGCCACGGACACGGCGAAGGCCCCGAACGACCGGTGCGGTCGTTCGGGGCCTTCGTGATGCGTGGGCGGCAGAACCTACTTGGCCTCGGCCTTCTGCAGCTCGGCCAGCTCCTCGTCGGACTCGCGGCCCGGCGTCGGCAGGTTGAACTTGAGAATCGCGAACCGGAAGATCGCGTAGTACAGGGCGGCGAAGCACAGGCCGACCAGGACCAGCAGCCACGGCTTGGACGCGATGCCCAGGTTCAGCAGGAAGTCGACCAGTCCGGCCGAGAAGCCGAACCCGTCCTTCATGCCGAGCGCCCAGGTCAGGGCCATGGAGACACCGGTGAGCACCGCGTGGATCGCGTACAGGACCGGCGCGATGAACATGAAGGTGAACTCGATGGGCTCGGTGACACCCGTGACGAACGAGGTCAGGGCGAGCGAGAACATCATGCCGCCGACGACCTTGCGGCGCTCCGGGCGGGCGCAGTGCACGATCGCGAGGCAGGCCGCGGGCAGCGCGAACATCATGATCGGGAAGAAGCCGGTCATGAACTGTCCGGCGGTCGGGTCACCGGCGAGGAAGCGATTGATGTCGCCGCTCTTGCCCTCGTACGAACCGGCCTGGAACCAGGGGAAGGAGTTCAGCAGGTGGTGCATGCCGATCGGGATCAGCGCACGGTTGGCGACACCGAAGATGCCCGCGCCCACGGCGCCCGAACCGACCAGCCACTCACCGAAGTTGTGCAGACCCGTGCCGAGGACCGGCCAGATGTAGCCGAAGACGATGCCGAGCAGCAGGCCCGCGAAGGCGGAGAGGATCGGCACGAGGCGGCGGCCGCCGAAGAAGCCCGCCCAGTCGGGCAGCTTCGTCCGGTAGAAGCGCTGGTAGAGCAGGGCGACGACGATGCCCATCACGACACCGCCGAGGACCTTGGCGTCCACGGGGGCGTCGACCATGACGACCTTGCCGTCGACGGCCGTGGCCACCTTCGGCAGGTTCTTGTCGGTGAACGTGGCGAGCACGTTCTTGAAGACCAGGTAGCCGGTCACGGCCGCGAGGGCGGTGGAGCCGTCCGACTTCTTGGCGAAGCCGATCGCGATGCCCACGGCGAACAGCAGCGCCATGTTGTCGAGGATGGCGTTGCCGCCCGCCGCCATGAAGCTGGCGATCTTCGTCAGGAACGCGGGGAACGACTCGCGGCCCAGCATGTCGTCGTTGCCGAGGCGAACGAGCAGCGCGCCGGCGGGCAGCACGGCGACCGGCAGCATGAGGCTGCGGCCGATGCGCTGCATGACAGCCATCGCGCCTGCGCCCTTCTTCTTCTTGTCCGCCGCGGGCGCGGCACTAGCCGTGGACACAACTTCCTCCAGTAGGCAGGCGCCGCCTGGGGGAAAGGGGGGACGGCGGCGTCTCGGGAACGCGGCGCTCAGGCACGCGTGGTCTACACCACCCCAGTGGTGTAGACCTGTTGTAACACGGTGAAGGCGAGATAAGGAACCCGCGCTTTCTGTGGTGTGGAACATATGGGTCCGCTTCGGCTCAGACGTGTACGAGGGCATGGCAAAGGCCCCCGGACCGATGATCTGGGGGCCTTGCGAGGCGGCTACTTCGTCACGTCCTCGACCTCTTCCTCGGGCTCGCGCCCCGGCGTCTTCAGATCGAACTTCTTGATCGCGAACCGGAAGACCGCGTAGTACACGACGGCGAAGCACAAGCCGATCGGAATGATCATCCACGGCTTCGTCGCCAGGCCCCAGTTGATGACATAGTCGATGAGCCCGGCCGAGAAGCTGAACCCGTCCTTCACCCCGAGCCCCCACGTCACCGCCATCGAGACACCGGTGAGCACCGCGTGGATCGCGTAGAGCACCGGCGCGATGAAGACGAACGAGTACTCGATCGGCTCGGTGATGCCCGTGACGAACGAGGTCAGCGCCAGCGACAGCATCATGCCGCCCACCGCCTTGCGCCGCTCCGGCCGTGCGCAGTGGTACATCGCCAGGCACGCCGCGGGCAGCGCGAACATCATGATCGGGAAGAATCCGGTCTGGTAGATGCCCGCGGACGGATCACCGCTCAGGAACATGTTGATGTCGCCGTGCGCCACCGTGTGGTCCGGCTTCGTGTACGAGCCGAACTGGAACCACAGCGGCACGTTCAGGAACTGGTGCAGACCGATCACGAGCAGCGCCCGGTTCGCGACGCCGAAGATGCCGGAGCCGATCGCGCCCAGATCCTGCAGCCAGTTCGAGAAGCTCTCCAGGCCGTCACCGATCGGCGGCCACACCCACAGGCACAGCACCGCGAAGACGATGCCGACGAACGCCATGATGATCGGGACGAGCCTGCGCCCGTTGAAGAAGCCGAGCCAGGACACCAGCTTCGTACGGTGGTAGCGGACCCAGAAGAACGACGCCAGGAACCCCATGATGATCCCGCCGAACACCCCGGGATTCTGGTACGTGAACGCGGCGACCACCCCGTCCGCGCCCTGACAGCCCGTCTCCACCGCCTTCGCCCCGCTCGGACAGTCCTGCGGGAACTGGTGCAGCACCCCCCGGTACACCAGGAACCCCGCCACCGCCGCGAGCGCCGTCGACCCGTCCGCCTTCTTCGCCATGCCGATCGCGACACCGATGCAGAACAGCAGCGGCAGACCCAGATCGGCGTCGAGCAGCGCGCCGCCCGCACCCGCGAAGACCTTCGCCACGTCCGTCCAGCCGAGCCCGTCGTCGCCGAAGACGTCCGGCTGGCCGAGCCGGTTGACGATACCGGCGGCCGGCAGCACCGCGATCGGCAACTGGAGGCTGCGCCCCATCTTCTGCAACCCCTGGAAGAACCTCCCCCAGGGGCTCGGCCCGGACGCGGCGGCAGCGTTCGCACTCATGGGCGTCCTCCTGGAACGAACCACGCTTGGCGGGCGTGGGAAGCTGGTGTAGACCAGTCGCGGAACGGGTCCGTGGTCGTCGCTCGCCATCTTTCGGCACGGGTGGGACCAACGCCCGCGAAGATGGGCCAACCGTGGGTTACCGTGACAAAGCGGCCCACACGGCGGGCCAGGAACAACAGGGAGAACGAAATGGCCACCAAGGCTGAGAAGATCGTTGCCGGGCTCGGCGGCATCGACAACATCGAAGAGGTCGAGGGCTGCATCACCCGCCTGCGCACCGAGGTCAAGGACCCGGACCTCGTCGACGAGGCCGCCCTGAAGGCCGCCGGCGCCCACGGCGTCGTGAAGATGGGCACCGCCATCCAGGTCGTCATCGGCACCGACGCCGACCCGATCGCCGCCGACATCGAAGACATGATGTGACCCGACCCCTCCAGGACCACTGAGGGGCCCGCGCACGGGTCACCGCGAAGGCCGCCGCCCCGCCGCTGCGTGGGCAGGCGGCCTTCCGCACGTCCCCGCCCGGCGGGCCGATAGGCTCGGCCCATGTCTCGCATCGACGGCCGCACGCCCGAACAGCTCCGCCCGATCACCATCGAACGCGGCTGGAGCAAGCACGCCGAGGGCTCCGTCCTCGTCTCCTTCGGCGACACCAAGGTGCTCTGCACCGCCTCCTTCACCGAGGGCGTCCCCCGCTGGCGCAAGGGCAGCGGCGAAGGCTGGGTCACCGCCGAGTACGCGATGCTGCCCCGCGCCACCAACACCCGCGGCGACCGCGAATCCGTCCGCGGCAAGATCGGCGGGCGCACCCACGAGATCAGCCGTCTCATCGGCCGCTCCCTGCGCGCCGTCATCGACTACAAGGCGCTCGGCGAGAACACCGTCGTCCTCGACTGCGACGTCCTCCAGGCCGACGGCGGCACCCGCACCGCCGCCATCACCGGCGCCTACGTCGCCCTCGCCGACGCCGTCTCCTGGGCCCAGTCCAAGAAGCTGATCAAGGCCGGGCGCAAGCCGCTCACCGGCACCGTGGCCGCCGTCTCCGTCGGCATCGTCGGCGGCGTCCCGCTCCTCGACCTCCGCTACGAGGAAGACGTGCGGGCCGACACCGACATGAACGTCGTCTGCACCGGCGACGGCCGCTTCGTCGAGGTCCAGGGCACCGCCGAGGCCGAACCGTTCGACCGCGCCGAACTCAACTCCCTCCTCGACCTGGCCGCCGCGGGCTGCGACGAACTGGCGGCGGCGCAGCGCAAGGCGCTGGAGCAGTGACGCACCGCTGAGACGGCCGCTCAGGTGAAGACCCACAGGTAAAGAACGCCCCAAACGGGGTGGCAACCAGCCCGCCACCGCCTGCGTCACTACGGATGGATGGACGGCACACGCCGACCGCCGTCCATCCGTCCGTACACCAGGGGAGGACCGTTCCATGGCCGCGCGCCGCCACCGCCGAATCGCCGTAACCGTCGCCGCCGCGGCGCTGATCGCGGTCCCGGCCGCCGTCGGCTGCTCCGCCGTCGACAAGGCCCTGGACTGCGTCCAGACCGCCGACGCCATCGCCGACAGCGTCACCGACCTCCAGCAGGCCGTCGAGAACGCGGCCAACGACCCCGGCCAGGCGGACGAGGCCCTCGCCTCCATCGACAAGAACCTCGACAGAATCGGCGACAAGACCGACAACGCCGACGTCTCCAAGGCCGTCGACCACCTCAACAAGGCCGTGAACAACGTCCGTACGGCCATCGACAACGGCGACGCCACCCCCGACGTCACCCCGGTCACCGACGCGGCGGGCGAACTGACGAAGGTCTGCACGCCGTAGCCCGCCGGCGGCGACGGCGATACTGGACGGCATGACCCGCCTCATCCTCGCCACCCGCAACAACGGCAAGATCGTCGAACTCCGCTCCATCCTCGCCGACGCCGGCCTCTCCCACGACCTCGTCGGCGCGGACGCCTACCCCGACATCCCCGACGTCCGCGAGACCGGTGTCACCTTCGCCGAGAACGCCCTCCTCAAGGCGCACGCCCTCGCCAAGGCCACCGGCCTGCCCGCCGTCGCCGACGACTCCGGCCTCTGCGTCGACGTCCTCGGCGGCGCCCCCGGCATCTTCTCCGCCCGCTGGGCCGGCCGCCACGGCGACGACCAGGCCAACCTCGACCTCCTCCTCGCCCAGCTCGGCGACATCGACGACGACCACCACCGCACGGCCCACTTCGCCTGCGCGGCCGCCCTCGCCCTCCCCGACGGCACCGAACGCGTGGTCGAGGGCCAACTCCGCGGCACCCTCCGCCACGCCCCCTCCGGCACGAACGGCTTCGGCTACGACCCGATCCTCCAGGTAGAGGGCGACACCCGAACCTGCGCGGAACTGACCCCATCGGAAAAGAACGCGATCTCCCACCGCGGCAAGGCGTTCAGGGCGCTGGTACCGGCGGTGCGTGAGCTGGTGGGCTGAGACAGCGAAACGGCCTGCGTCTCGAACCTTCGAAACGCAGGCCGTCAGGGGTGCGGCGGAAGGGATTCGAACCCTCAAGCCCGATCAAGGGCCACAGATCCTAAGTCTGCTGCGTCGCCGTTGCGCCACCGCCGCTCGGCGGACATGCTACCGGGCCCGGCTCCCGCCACGACACCAGGTTCGGGTGAACGCATGGCAGTTGGGGCACAGGTGCCGCAGGTTCTCCCGCCGGTCGTCGAGCGGATCACCGTTGATGTGGTCGATCTCCAGAACCAGCCGTCTCCTTCGCCACACCTCGCCCTGCCCGCACTCGGCGCACACACGCGGCACACCGAGGTCATCGAGCGCCCGGCGCAGGAGATGCGTACGCGTGCGGTGCGAACCCGGCGGCCTGCGGACCAGGATGTCCGCGGCGCCCCTCCGCTTGGGCGACGTGGTCCCCGCCCGATGCGCCTGTCCGGCGAAGTGCTCCGTCGAGAGCCCGTAGACGTCGATGCTCCGCTTGGCCTTTGCTCGCGCGCTGCTGTCGTACGGGGGCTCGCCCAGTTCGCGCAGCAGCCCGGCGAGGCTGCGCGAGGCGGCGACGGCCAGGGTGAACTCCTCCTCCGGGAAGAGAGTCGAGGCGGTGCTCCCACGGGCGGGACCGAAATGACGCGTGTCGATGCCGAACCTGACCAGCTTCTGCTTGATGAGCGCGTACGGACCGTCCTCCGGTGGGACGCCCATGTGGAGGAACATCTCCCGGATGCTCGAGGACCTGGCCGCGGCGTCCGCCAGTACCTCTGCGGAGTACGACCGTCTCGGACGTTCCGGCAGTGGCTCATCCGTGAAGTGGGAGGTGTCGATTCCGTAATGGGCGAGGCGTTTGCGGAGATAGCCGGCGGGACCGCCGCCCATGGGGGCGCCGACCCGGCGCATCAGGTCGACCAGGCTGCTCGACTCCGCGGCGGCCGAGGTCAGCATCTCGCGGGGGTACTTGCCGCTCATGCCGTCCTCCGCTTGCGACCCCGGTAGGTGTCCGTGACCGCGTGACAGTTGGGGCACAGCAGGCGCAGGTTCTCCACGCGGTTGT
Organism: Streptomyces sp. NPDC046939; assembly: GCF_040644575.1. Taxonomy (NCBI): domain Bacteria; kingdom Bacillati; phylum Actinomycetota; class Actinomycetes; order Kitasatosporales; family Streptomycetaceae; genus Streptomyces; species Streptomyces sp. NPDC046939. Next base: position 66,669 of record NZ_JBEYWV010000012.1, on the reverse strand, counting down.
CCCACCATTCCCCGCTGAGGTGATCGACCTCCAAAGCGATGGGCCGCCCGCGCCACTCCGAGCGGCCGCAGGACGCGCACCGATCGGCGACACCGAGGCGGACCAGTTCCCGACGGATGCGGACTCCGTGGACACGTCCCTCGTCGGGGGAGCGGAGGATCAGAATGTTCGCCCGGTCCTCGCCCGGTTTCGTCTTCGACTTCGGCCGTTCCCGAGGTGTGAAGTGTGAGGTGTCGACGCCGAGCGCCGCGATCCGACGGCCGATGTGCGCCTGGTTGCCACCGACGTTGTGGATGCCCAGGCGCCGCACCACCTCCCGGATGCTGTGCGACTCCGCGACGGCCGCGCGCAGCGCATCGTCCGTGTGGCGCACCGACCCGTGCCGGAAGTGCGAGACGTCGATCCCGGCCTCGGTCATCTTCTGGTGCAGGTACCGCTTGCTGTGCCGGTTCGGCTCGCCCCCGCACCACCGCACCGCCTCGTCCCAGGAAGCCGTCTCCCGGGCCGCCTCCTCGGACCGTCACGCATGACATGCGGAACGGTCCGATCCGGAAGGGATGGGGGGAGGAGGGGAGAGGGGGGCGAGGTCAGAACCTCGGTGCCTGGGCCTGGGATTCGACCATTTTCGCTGCCTCTTCGTGGGTCTCCACCGAGGGTGGGGAGCCTTCCAGGGGCTTCTGGGCCGTCTCCTTCATGCAGGCGACCGCGATGACGCCGACGAGGGCCGCGGCCATCGCGTAGTACGCGGGCATCATGTCGGTGCCGGCCCAGGAGATGAGGGCCGTGATCACCAGCGGGGTCGTGCCGCCGAAGATCGAGGCGGAGAGGTTGTAGCCGACCGAGAGGGAGCCGTAGCGGACCTGGGTCGGGAAGAGCGCGGGGAGCGCCGCGGACATGGTGCCGAGCATGCAGACCAGGGAGAGGCCGAGGAGCAGCATGCCGACCGCGACGGCCCACAGGGCGCCGTTCTTGACGAGGAGGAACGCCGGGATCGAGGTGATGAGGAAGCCGAGCATGCCGGTCATGAGGAGCGGCTTGCGGCCGTAGCGGTCGGAGAGCTTGCCGACCTGGCTGATGACGCACATCAGGACGATCATCGTCGCGATGAGGATGAGGAGGCCGTGCGCCTCGGAGTAGCCCAACTCGTCCGACAGGTAGGTCGGCATGTAGGAGAGGAGCATGTAGTCGGTGATGTTGTACGCGCCGACGAGGCAGATGCAGAGGATGAGCGTCGGCCAGTAGTCGCGGAAGATCTTGGCGAGGTCGCCCTTGGCGGTGGTCTCCACCGTGGTCGCCGCCTCCGTCGCCTTGTGCGCGGAGTTGTCCTCCAGCTTCTGGAAGGCGGGGGTCTCGTCCAGCTTCAGTCGCAGGTAGAGGCCGACGAGGCCGATCGGGCCCGCGACGAGGAACGGGACGCGCCAGCCCCAGGACTCCATGCCGTCGCTGCCGAGGAGGGAGGTCAGGAGGGTGACCAGGCCCGCCGCGCCGACGTAGCCGGCGAGCGTGCCGAACTCCAGGAAGCTGCCGAAGTAGCCGCGCCGCTTGTCGGGCGCGTACTCGGCGATGAAGGTGGACGCGCCGCCGTACTCGCCGCCGGTGGAGAAGCCCTGGACGAGGCGGAAGAGGATGAGGAGGACCGGGGCCCAGAAGCCGATGGTGGCGTAGGACGGGATGAGGCCGATGGCGAAGGTGCCGATCGCCATCAGGATCATCGTCATGGCCAGGACCTTCTTGCGGCCGATCTTGTCACCCATCGGGCCGAACACCATGCCGCCGATCGGGCGGACGAGGAAGGAGACGGCGAAGGTCGCGAACGACGAGATGAGCTGGACCGTGTCGTTCCCGGAAGGGAAGAAGACGTGGCCGATGGTGACCGCGAGGTAGGAGTAGATGCCGAAGTCGAACCACTCCATGGCATTGCCGAGCGAGGCCGCCTTGACCGCCCGCTTCACCGCCGCGTCGTCGGTGACGGTGATGTCGGTGCGGCGCAGGGGCGGGTTCTTGCGCCGTCTGACGGCGCGGAACAGCGCCCTGTGACGCTTGACCGCCTCCGGGTCGGGCAGTGTCTGCCCTTCCTCGGCGTCGGTGGACATGGCGGTTGTTCCCTTCTGTGGACTTCACACATTTCCGAAGGGATCACTTGCTCGATGGTGACGATCGCAAACGGAAGTCCCCGGTGAGGGGACTTTCGTCACAGCGCGGGTGCGGGCCGGGTACCCCGGGCGGGCCGCCCGGAATCAGCCGGCCGCGTGTCAGATGCCCAGATCCTTGATGATCTTCGCCACGTGGCCGGTCGCCTTCACGTTGTAGAAGGCGTGCTCGACCTTGCCGTCCTCGTCCACGACGACCGTGGAGCGGATGACTCCGGTGACGACCTTCCCGTACAGCTTCTTCTCGCCGAAGGCCCCGTACGCCTCCAGGACCCTCTTCTCCGGGTCGCCGACCAGCGTGACCTTGAGGTTCTCCTTCTCGCGGAACTTGGCGAGCTTCTCCGGCTTGTCGGGGGAGACGCCGATGACGTCGTAGCCCGCCTCGGCGAGGAGGTCGAGGTTGTCGGTGAAGTCGCAGGCCTGCTTGGTGCAGCCGGGGGTGAGCGCGGCCGGGTAGAAGTAGACGATCGTCTTGCGGCCCTTGTGGTCGGCGAGGGAGACCTCGTTGCCGTCGGCGTCGGGCAGGGTGAAGGCGGGCGCGGTGTCGCCCGGCTGCAGTCGCTCGCTCATGTCGCTCGTGATCTCCTCACGGATGGGGTTTCGCACGAGGGTAATAGGGGTGCCGTGGGGTGGTGTCGGCGCTTAGCTGACAGACTGTCCCTCAGCCGTAACTCAGGACAGCAAACGGATGCACAGCGACCACGGAGGCAGCGCGGTGTCGGACACGTCAAGGACGTCGGATACGCCGGACACGCGGACGTCGGCGCAGATCGAGGCGGACATCAAGCGCCGCCGCGAGACCCTGGCCGAGACGCTCGACGAGATCGGGGTGCGGGTGCACCCGAAGACGATCGTCGGCGACGCGAAGGCCAAGCTGGCGTCGAACGTCGATCACACCCTCGGACGGGCGTACGTCGGCGCGAACCGGCTCGTCTCCGACCTGAAGAGCCAGTTCGTGGCCGAGGACGGCGCGCCGCGTCTGGGCCGGATCGTGCCGGCCGCGCTCGTCGTGGTGGGGGTCGTCGGCCTCCTCACGGTGAACTCCAAGCGCCGCAAGGACTGACCCGGAGGCGTACGCGGAGCCGTGAGGCAGGTAGGTTCATCGCCGTGAGCCCCCAGAAGGATTTGCCCAAGCCCCATCACGACGACAAGCTGCCGATCCGCATGCTGCACGACCGCGTGCTCGTCCGCCAGGACACCTCGGAGGGCGAGCGGCGCAGCGGCGGCGGCATCCTGATCCCCGCGACGGCGGCGGTCGGCCGGCGCCTCGCCTGGGCGGAGGTGGTCGCCGTCGGTCAGAACGTGCGGACGGTGGAGCCCGGTGACCGGGTCCTGTTCGATCCGGAGGACCGGGCGGAGGTCGAGGTGCGCGGGACCGCGTACGTGCTGATGCGCGAGCGTGACCTGCACGCGGTGGCTGCCGACCGTTTCGAGGGCTCGGAGGACTCGACGGGGCTGTATCTGTAGCCGCATCTGTAGCCGCGCGGGTTGTCCCGAGCCGCCTTTTTGTGTGCTTTGTCCGTTCCTGCCTGTGCTTTGCTATCGTGGAACGGACCCGACGAGACGCGCCGTACCGGGCTACGCAAAGACGACGCACCCCTGTTGAGAACCACTGACGGAGGTGCCAGTCATGGCCTGGATCCTGATCGTGATCGCCGGACTCCTCGAGGTCGCCTGGTCGATCGGTATGAAGTACACGGACGGCTTCACACGGCTGTGGCCGAGTCTGTTCACCGGCGCCGGGATCGTCGCCAGCATGTTGCTGCTGTCCTACGCGGCGAGGACCCTGCCCATCGGTACCGCGTACGGCGTCTGGGTCGGCATCGGCGCCGCGGGTGCGGCTGTCGTCGGGATGCTGGTGCTCGGTGAACCGGCGACGGCCGCCCGCGTCTTCTTCATCGCGCTGCTCATTGTGGCCATCGTCGGCCTGAAGGCGACGTCAGGTCACTGAACGGTCCCGCGCTGCCGTCGGGGGCGCCGCCCTCGCCGGTGACGCCGCCGAGGTCGGCGCCGTCGGCGTCGGGCCCGCCGTCGAAGGTGTCGCCGCCGCCGTCCGTCGCCCCGCCGTCGGGGCTTCCGCCGTCCGTGGTGTCCTCCGTCCGGTCCTGTGTGGGGCTGCCGGTCTTGCCCTGTGTCGCGCCTTGGTCCCGGCCCTCGTCCGCGCTGTCCGTGCTGCTGGGGCTCGAGGTGCCGGTGTCGGTCTCGTCGGGGGAGGAGGCGGGCGCGGAGTCGGTGGCCGAGGGCGCGGTCTCGGACGGGGACGTGGTCTGGTCCGGGTCCTCGTCCACGCCGGCCAGGTCGAAGTCGGCCGGTGCGCTGCCCGCCAGGGCCTTCTTGGTGAACTGGGCCCAGATCTCAGCGGGGTAGCCGCCGCCGTTGACGCGGGGCTGGCCCCCGACCCCGTAGAGCGAGGTGTGCGCGCCGGTCCTGGGGTCCTGGCCCATGACGGAGACGACGGTCGCCAGGTCCGGGGTGTATCCGGCGAACCAGGCGGCCTGGTCCTCCTCCGCGGTGCCGGTCTTTCCGGCGGCGGGCCGTCCGGCGGCGCGCGCGGCGGTGCCGGTGCCGCCCTCGACGACGGAGCGCAGGACGGAGGTGGTGGTGTCGGCGGCCTCCCGGTCGACGGCCTGCCGGGTGGCCGGCTTCGGCAGTTCGACGGCGGTGCCGTTCTTGGTGATGGAGTGGAGCAGCGTGTACGTGGTCGCCCTGCCGTGGTTGGCGAGCGTGGCGTACGCCTTGGTCATGTCGAGGACGCTGGCGGTCGCCGTGCCGAGCGCGATGGAGGGGTACGGGTTCAGGTCGGGCGTGTCGCGGGGCAGGCCGAGCGAGATCGCCGTCCGCTTGACGGCCGCTGGGCCGACGTCGACGGCCATCTGCGCGTACACCGCGTTCACGGACTTGTCGGTGGCGGTGCCGACGGTGATCTGGCCGTAGCTGCGGCCGTCCTCGTTCTCGGGCGCGTACGGGCCGCCCTTCCAGCCCTGCACGGGCCGCTTGTTCGTGCCGTCGTACTCGGTGTCCGGGGTGATGGCGCGGCCGTCCTGGGTGGTCGCGCCGTTCTGCGTGGCGGAGGTGAACACGAACGGCTTGAAGGCGGATCCGACCTGGTAGTCGCGGCGTGTCGCGTTGTTGACGTACTGCTTCGTGTAGTCGATGCCGCCGTAGAGTGCGACGACCTTGCCGGTGGCGGGGTCGATGGCGGCGCCGCCCGCGCGCACGTTCCGGTCGGCCTTGCGGGACTTCTTGTCGAGCTTCGACATCAGCCGGTCGTCGACGGCGGCCACGAACGCGTCCTGCTTCTTGCGCTCCAGGGTCGTCGTGATGCGGTAGCCGCCGAGCGCGAGCGTGTCCTCGTCGAGGATGCGTTGGCTGGTGATGGCGTCCTTCACGGCCTGGACGACGTAACCCCGTTGCCCGGACAGGCCCGCCGCCCCCTTCTCCTCGTCCGGTGTCGGGAACTCCATCGCGGCGCGCTCGGTGGTCGTCAGCCACCGCTCCTTCACCATGCCGTCCAGGACGTAGTTCCAGCGGGCGACGGCGCGCGCCTTGTTCTCGGGGTGCGCGACCACGTCGTACGAGCTGGGGGCGTTCAGCAGGGCGGCGAGGTAGGCGCTCTGGGCGGCCGTCAGCTTCTCCACGTCGACGCCGTAGTACGCCTGGGCCGCGGCCTGGATCCCGTACGCGTTGCGGCCGAAGTAGCTCGTGTTGAGGTAGCCCTCCAGGATGTCGTCCTTGGACTGCTCCCGGTCGAGCTTGATGGCGATGAAGAACTCCTTCACCTTGCGGGTGACCGTCTGCTCCTGCGCCAGGTAGTAGTTCTTGACGTACTGCTGGGTGATGGTCGAGCCGGACTGCTTGCCCTTGCCGGTGGCCGTGTTCCAGGCCGCGCGCAGCATCGCCTGCGGGTCGACGGCGGACTCGCTGTAGAAGTCGCGGTCCTCGGCGGCGAGCACCGCGCGCTGGGTCCGCTTGGGGACCTGCGCGAGCTGGACGTTCTCCCGGTTGACCTCGCCGTCGCGGGCGATCTGGGTGCCGTCGGCGTACAGGTACACGTTCGACTGGGCGGTCGCGGCCGTGTTGGCGGGCGGGATGTGCACGAGGTGGTAGCCGAGCGCGAAGAGGCCGACGCACAGCAGGACGGCCACGATGAGTGTGCCGAGCAGCGTCCGCCAGGTCGGGACGAGGCGGCGCCAGCCGGTGCGCCTGGGCCGCCGCTTGCCTCTGACCTTCCCGCTCTCCGGGCTCTCCGGGTTCTCCTTCTCCGCTGTGTCCTCCGGCGGGGACGCGTCGCTGCTCATGCCCTGGGGAACTCCTGATTCGCGTCGTACGTCACGTTCGCCACGTATGACACATAAGCCTCCTACATCCCACGGAAAATGCATGGCAGGCGGAGCCCGCGCTGGACTAAGCTCCTGCGCTTCGGCCGAATCCGAGGGGGCGAGGTGCACGCAGTACGGCTGTACGCCGCCGTCGCCGCCGGGGCGTTCCGGCGCTACGCCACCTATCGCGGGGCGACCTTCGCCGGGGTCTTCACCAACACCGTCTTCGGGCTGATCATCGCCTGCACCTACATCGCCCTGTGGGACGAGCGACCGCACCTCGGCGGCTACGACCAGGCGCAGGCGCTCACCTTCGTCTGGGTCGGGCAGGCCATGTTCTCCGTGATGATGCTCGGCGTGCCCTCCGGGTTCGAGGCCGAGCTGGCGGCGCGGATCCGCACCGGTGACATCGCCGTCGACCTCTACCGCCCGGCCGATCTGCAGTGCTGGTGGCTGGCGCAGGACCTCGGACGCGCCGCGTTCCAGTTGCTCGGGCGCGGTGTCGTCCCCATGGCGATCGGCGCCCTCGTCTTCGACCTGGCGCTGCCCGCCGACGCGGGGACCTGGCTCGCCTTCCTCGTCTCGGTCGTCCTCGGCATCCTCGTCAGCTTCGCCCTGCGCTACCTCGTGGCGATGTCCGCGTTCTGGCTCATGGACGTCAGCGGTGTCGCCCAGATGTACGGCATCACCGCCACGTTCTTCTGCGGGATGCTGCTCCCGCTCAACGTCTTCCCCGGCGCCATCGGCGACATCGCCCGCCTCCTGCCCTGGTCGGCGCTGCTCCAGGTGCCCGCCGACGTCCTGATGGGCACGCACGGCGGGCGCGGGGTGCTCGGCAGCTGGCTGTTCCAGGCGGTGTGGGCCGCCGCGCTGCTCGCCGTGGGACGCCTCCTCCAGGCGACGGCGACACGACGGGTGGTGGTGCAAGGTGGCTGACACGCGCATCGCGCAGAGCGGCCGGGTGCGGGACGGTGTGCGCGCCTTCCGTCTGATCGCCGCCATGTGGATCCGCTCCACGATGGCCTACCGCGCCTCCTTCCTCATGACGGCCTTCGGCAACTTCGCCCTGACCGGCCTGGAGTTCGTCGGCATCCTGCTGATGTTCTCGCAGGTGGACCGGCTCGGCGGCTACACCCTGCCCGAGATCGCCTTCCTGTACGGGACCGCGGGCGCCGCCTTCGGGCTCGCGGACCTGCTCGCCGGGTCCCTCGGCCGGCTCGGCGACCGGGTCCGCGACGGCACCCTCGACGCGTTCCTGGTCCGGCCCGCGCCCGTCCTCGCCCAGCTCGGCGCGGACCGGTTCGCGCTGCGCCGCCTCGGCCGGGTCACGCAGGGCGTCCTCGTGACGGTGTGGGCGCTGCTCGCCCTGGACGTGGCCTGGACCCCGCTGAAGGCGCTCCTCGTCCCCGTCCTCGTGGTCAGCGGCGCCGGGATCTTCTCCGCCGTGTTCATGGCGGGCGCGGCCTTCCAGATCGTGGCGCAGGACGCGGCGGAGGTGCAGAACGCGGCGACGTTCGGCGGCAACGCCATGCTGTCCTACCCACCGACCGTCTTCGGCGACAACCTGCTGCGCGGCGTCACCTTCGTCCTGCCGCTGGCCTTCGTGAACTGGGTGCCCGCGCTCTACATCCTCGGCCGCCCCTACCCGCTCGACCTGCCGCGGTGGTGCGCGTTCGCGCCGCCGCTCGTCGCCGCCCTCTGCCTGGGGGCGGCCGGGTTCGCGTGGCGCGGGGCGCTGCGCGCGTACCGCAGTACCGGAAGCTGAAGTCGAAGGGTGGCAGGGTGACGGACGACGAGGCGTTCATCGAGGTGGACGGCGTGGAGAAGGTCTTCGACGTACGCCGCAAGGCGGGCTTCATGCGGCGCGAGCGGCGCACCGTGCGGGCCGTCGACTCGCTGAGCTTCACGGTGCCGCGCGGCGAGATGGTCGGCTACATCGGGCCGAACGGGGCCGGGAAGTCGACCACGATCAAGATGCTGACCGGCATCCTGACGCCGAGCGCGGGGCGGCTGCGGGTGGCCGGTATCGACCCGTCGCGCGAACGCCAGCGCCTCGCGCACCGCATAGGGGTCGTGTTCGGGCAGCGGACGACGCTGTGGTGGGACCTGCCGCTGATCGACTCCTACCGGCTGATGCGCCGCATGTACCGGATCCCGGACGCGCGGTACGAGGAGAACCTGGCCCGCTGCGTCGAACTGCTCGAACTGGCCGACCTGTTGGAGGTCCCCGTACGGCAGTTGTCGCTGGGTCAGCGGATGCGCGGCGACATCGCGGCGGCGCTGCTCCACGACCCCGAGGTGCTGTACCTGGACGAGCCGACCATCGGCCTCGACGTCGTCTCTAAGGTCAAAGTGCGCGCCTTCCTGCGGGACCTGAACGCCGAGAAGGGCACCACCGTCCTCCTGACCACCCATGACCTCACCGACATCGAGCAGTTGTGCCGCCGCGTCATGGTCATCGACCACGGGCGGCTCATGTACGACGGTGAGCTGGAGGGGCTGCACCAGGCGGCCGGCGGCGGCGCGGTCGAGCGGACCCTCATCGTCGACCTGGAGCGCGAACTGCCGCCCCTGGAGGTCGAGTTCGCGCGGGTCGTGAAGGTGGAGGGGGCCCGGCAGTGGCTGGCGTTCCCGGCGGACCGGTCGGCGGCGCCGCTCGTCGCCGCGATCGCCCAGCGCTGCCCGCTCGTCGACCTCTCGGTGCGGGAGCCCGACATCGAGGCCGTGATCGCACGGATGTACGCCAGGGACGCTTCCGTGACGGGCCCGCGCCCGTAGGCTGAGACGTATGACCGACGAATCGCTGCCCGAGCGTGCGAAGCCGCCCGCCGCGCCCGATCTGCGGGCCTCCGACGCCGACCGCGAGCAGGTCGCCGAGCGGCTGCGGGACGCGCTCGCCGAGGGGCGGCTCGACATGGAGGAGTTCGGGGAGCGGCTGGAGGCGACGTACAAGGCGCGTACGTACGGGGAGCTGGAGCCGATCACCCACGACCTGCCCGGGGCCGGGGTCGCCGCCCCGGTGAACCTGGTCAAGGAGCCGCTGCCCGAGGGCGCCGTGGACTGGCCCGCGCGGATCGGCGGCGAGGCGACCTCCACGTGGGGCGTCGGCATCCTCTCCGGGTTTCAGCGCAAGGGGCGCTGGACGGCGCCGCGCCGCTTCACCTGCTTCGCCTTCTGGGGCGGCGGCGAGATCGACCTGCGCGAGGCGAACTTCGAGGCGGGCGAGGTCGTCGTCAACTGCGTCGCGATCATGGGCGGGGTCAACGTGGTGGTGCCGCCCGGCGTCGAGGTCGTCGTCCGCGGCATCGGCATCATGGGCGGCTTCGACCACGGCCAGGAGGGCGTGCCCGGCGATCCCGGAGCGCCGCGCGTGGTGCTGACCGGGTTCGCGTTCTGGGGCGGCGTCGGCGTCGACCGCAAGCTCACGCGCGCGGAGCAGCAGCGCCGCAAGGAGGAGCGCCGCCGCGAGAAGCTGGAGCGCAAGGCGGAGCGCCGCGAGGAGCTGGAGTCCCGCCGCGACCGCCACTACGGCCCGCACGCCGACCGCATGGACCGCCACCGCCGCCGCGCCGAGGACCACCTGGACCGCCTGGAGGAGCGGCGGGAGCGGCGGGACCGTCACCGGGGCCGGGACTGACGGGGCCCGGCCTGCACCGGGCCCCGGCGCGGCGGGTTAGAGCTCGGCGCCCGTGGACCCCTTGAGGGCCGACAGGTCCAGCGCCTCCGCCATCCGGGCGTACCCGGCGTCGCTCGGGTGCAGATGGTCGCCCGAGTCGTAGCGGGGCAGGAGCTTGCGCGGGTTGTACGGGTCGCGCAGGGCCTTGTCGAAGTCGACGTGGGCGTCGAAGACCTCGCCGGAGCGGATCGCCGCGTTCACGCCCTGGCGGACGGCTTCGAGGTGGGGCTCGTAGCCGCGGTGGCCCTGGAACGGCATGAGGGTCGCGCCGATGACGCGCAGGCCCCGCGTGTGGGCCTGGCGGGTCAGCTCGCGCAGGCCGCCGAGGATCTCGTCGGGGTCGGTGACGTGCGGGTTGCGCAGGATGTCGTTGATGCCGAGGTCGATGACGACGGCGCGGGCCCCGGCGCGGCCGAGCACGTCACGGCCGAAGCGGGACAGGCCGCTCGGGTTGTTGGCGGGGCGGCCGAGCCCGTCGGACAGGACGCGGTTGCCGCTGATGCCCTGGTTCACGACGCCGTAGCGCGGGGCACCCGGTTCGGTGCGCAGCCGGTCGGCGAGGACGTCCGGCCACCGCACGTTCGCGCCCATCGTGGAGGTGATGCCGTCGGTGAGCGAGTCGCCGAGGACGACGACGGTGCCCTCGGCGTCATTGCTGAGCACGTCGAGCGCGGTCAGGTACCGCCAGTACGGGCTCTGCTCGGTGTACCGCGCGCCGCTCGGGTCCTCGGTGCGGTCGCCCTGGGCCACGTACGAGATCTGCCGGGCCTGCGGGTGGTAGGTGACGGGGCCGGACGGCGTCGGCGAGTAGGTGGTGACGAGCATGTCGGCGTCGCGCGGCACGGGCAGGCGGGCGGGGTCGCTGATGACCTGTCGGCCGGCCGGGATGACGACGGAGGTGCTTCCGGCGAACGTGAGCCGTCGCACCGTCCCGTCCAGCGCCGTCGGGCTGCCCGGCGCGGAGGCGACCGCGAGGGAGGCGTGGGTGATGCTGAGGGGCTGCTGCCCGTACAGGTTGGAGAGGGTGATGCGGGCGCCGGTGCCGCCGACGCTGGTGTGCACGATGTTGCGCAGGGAACGGCCGAAGTACCCGGCCTCTTCCGTGCCCGGCTCGGCCCCCGCCGGGGACGCGGACCAGGTGCCGACCCACGTGCCGGTCGAGGCGGGTGCGGCGGAGCCGTGCGGACGGGCGCCACCCGCCTGCACGGAGCTTTCGTCGCCGCGCGGGACGCCGGAGAAACCGACGTATATGGCGGACGAGATCACGATGACGACCGCGATGAGCGCGGCCAACAAGGCATAACCGTGACGCCTGGTCATGCGGTGTGTGTCTCCTCGAGCAGGGGGAGCCGCCGGGCTCCGGTGTGATGAACCCATGATGCGTCATGGGGCGGGCTGAGGCCGACACTGCCCCCCGCCGTTCCCTCAGACGCCGGGAACTCTCGCTTTGTTCCAGTAGTAGGTCGGAAAGGGACAATGTGTGAGGGGAATGACAGACGATGTGGAGTCGACGATGAGCGGGACGGGCGCGGGCGAGGACGCGGACGAGCAGGGCGGAGCCACTGTGGAGAAAACGGGTAAGTCGGGTCAAACGGTCACCGGGCAGTATGCCCGACCAGCCCCGGGCCAACCCGACCCGGCCCCGCCGTCCACCGCCCGGCCGCGCGCCCCCCGCCGCTTCACCGGCGAGTTCAGCGCCGCCGACGAGGAGAAGCAGCGCGGCGTGCGCCGCATGAAGCTGACGGCGACCGGCCTCCTCGCCCTGGTCGCGCTCGTCTACGTACTGGCGACGTGGGCGGAGCACTCCGGGGCGGGCGCCTGGGCCGGTTACGTCGCGGCCGCCGCCGAGGCCGGCATGGTCGGCGCCCTCGCCGACTGGTTCGCCGTCACCGCCCTCTTCCGCCACCCCCTCGGCCTGCCCATCCCGCACACCGCGATCATCCCCACCAAGAAGGACCAGCTCGGCGTCTCCCTCGGCGAGTTCGTCGGCGAGAACTTCCTCTCCGGCGACGTCGTCCGCGACCGGCTGCGCGCCGTCGGCATCGGCTCCCGGCTCGGCGCCTGGCTGGCGGAGCCCGCCCACGCCGACCGGGTGACGGCCGAACTGGCGACGGCGCTGCGCGGCGCCCTCACCGTCCTGCGCGACTCCGACGTCCAGGCCGTCGTCGGTGAGGCCATCACGCGCCGCGCCGACAACGCCGAGATCGCGCCCGGCATCGGCAAGATGCTGGAGAAGGTCGTCGCCGACGGCGGCCACAAGCGCGTCGTCGACCTCGTGTGCGCCCGCGCCCACGACTGGCTGGTCCTGCACTCCGACTCCGTCATGGACGCGGTGCAGGGCGGCGCCCCCGGCTGGACCCCCCGCTTCGTCGACAAGCGCGTCGGCGAACGCGTCTACAAGGAGCTGCTCCGCTTCGTCACCGAGATGCGGGACATGCCCGAGCACCCGGCGCGCGGCGCCGTCGACCGCTTCCTGAAGGACTTCGCGGGCGACCTCCAGTCCGACACCGACACCCGGACCCGGATCGAACGCCTGAAGTCCGAGGTCATCGCCCGCCCCGAGGTGCAGGACCTCATCGCCTCCACCTGGTCGGCGGTCCGCTCGATGATCGTGGCCGCCGCCGAGGACGAGCGCAGCGAACTGCGGCTGCGCGTGCGGGCCTCGCTGCTCTCCCTCGGACAGCGCATGGCGACCGACCCGAAGGTGCAGGCGAAGGTCGACGGCTGGGTGGAGGGTGCCGCCGTCTACGTCGTGACGACGTACCGCGCCGAGATCACCTCCCTGATCACCGACACCGTCGCCGGCTGGGACGCCGAGCACACCTCCCGCAAGATCGAGGCCCACATCGGCCGCGACCTCCAGTTCATCCGGATCAACGGCACGGTGGTGGGATCACTGGCGGGGCTTCTGATCTACACGGTCTCGCGAGCTTTTGGGGCGTAACCGGATCAAGCCCCGCTTTGCATCAGCCCCTCCGGCGTTTGAGGAGCGGGGTCCGGGGCGGAGCCCCGCGGCGGTGACCGTGATGCCGGGCGCCTGACGGGGCACATGTACGAGGTCAATCCCCTCAACGAGGAGGGCGTACATGTCCCTGAAGCACCAAGAACCCGGCCCACCGGCGACCGGCACCGGCACCGTCAGCACAGCCGTCCCCGCCCGCCTCGACCGCCTGCCCTGGTCCCGCTGGCACTGGACGATCGTCATCGGCCTCGGCACCGTCTGGATCCTGGACGGCCTCGAAGTCACCGTCGTCGGCAACATCGCGGGCCGCCTCTCCGAGTCCGGCAGCGGCCTGCCGATCTCGTCGGCGCAGGTCACCGGCGTCGCCGCCGCCCTCTACGTCGCGGGCGCCTGTTCCGGCGCCCTCTTCTTCGGCTGGCTCACCGACCGCTTCGGCCGCAAGAAGCTGTTCCTGCTCACCCTCGCGGTCTACCTCCTGGCGACGGCCCTCACCGCCCTCTCCTTCTCCACCTGGTGGTTCTTCGTCTTCCGCTTCCTCACGGGCTTCGGCATCGGCGGCGAGTACGCGGCCATCAACTCCGCGATCGACGAACTCATCCCCTCCCGCTTCCGCGGCCGCGTCGACCTGATGATCAACGGCAGCTTCTGGCTCGGCGCGATCGGCGGCTCCCTCCTGTCGATCGTCGCGCTCGACACGGACCTGTTCCCCGCGAACGTCGGCTGGCGCCTCACCTTCGGCCTCGGCGTCGTCCTCGGCCTGGTCATCCTCCTCGTCCGGCGCAACGTCCCCGAATCCCCCCGCTGGCTGTTCATCCACGGCAGGGGAGAGGAGGCCGAAGCGCTCGTCTCGGACGTCGAGGAGAAGGTGCGCGCACAACACGGCGGGGACGCGCTCCCGGAGCCCGAGGGCGAGATCACCATCCGCCAGCGCAAGAGCATCGGCTTCGGCGAGATCGCCCGTACGGTCTTCACCAAGTACCCGCGCCGCGCCACGCTCGGCCTCGCCCTCTTCATCGGACAGGCGTTCCTCTACAACGCGGTGACCTTCGGCTTCGGTGCCATCCTCACCACGTTCTTCGACGTGCCGACCGGTTCGACCGGCTACTACTTCGCGGTCATCGCCGCCGGTAACTTCATGGGCCCGCTGCTCCTCGGCAAGCTCTTCGACACGGTCGGCCGCCGCATCATGATCTCGTCGACGTATCTGCTCTCCGGCGTGCTGCTGTTCGGCACGGCCTGGCTGTTCGACCGCGGCTCGCTGAGCGCGACGACGCTCACCGCCTGCTGGTCGGTGGTCCTCTTCTTCGCCTCGGCGGGCGCCTCCAGCGCGTATCTGACGGTCTCCGAGATCTTCCCCATGGAGACCCGCGCCATGGCCATCGCCTTCTTCTACGCGGTCGGCACCGCGGCCGGCGGCATCAGCGGCCCGCTGATCTTCGCCGACCTCACCGAGAGCGGAAAGGTCGGCGACACCGTCCTCGCCTTCCAGATCGGCGCGTCCCTGATGTGCCTGGCGGGCCTGGTGGCGGTCTTCTTCGCCGTGCGGGCGGAGAACCGCTCCCTGGAGGACGTGGCGCGTCCGCTGTCGGCGGTGTGACGCGAGGCGGGGGCCGGGGCGCGTCCCCTGGCCCCGCCCACCATTTCCTGGGGGCGCTGGGTGTGTCGCCGGGGGCGTACCGGGCGACGTTACGGGGACGATGAACCGCATGACCGATATGAACGAGGCGCCGATGGAGCCGGTGGGCGAAGCCCCCATGAACGAGGCGCGCAGGGCCGTACCCAACGTGGCCGTGGACGGCGAGGAGTCCCTCGCGGCCAACCGCGCCTTCTACGGCGCGCTCGGCTTCGAGGAGGTCATGGACCTCGGCTGGGTCATGACGATGGCGTCCCCCGCCCAGCCGACGGCCCAGATCAACTTCGTCGAGCAGGGCGGCCCCGCGCTCGTCGTCCCCGACATGAGCGTCGAGGTCAGCGACGTCGACGCGGCGTACGCGGCGATGGTCGCGGCGGGCGCCGACATCGTCCGCGAACTCCAGGACGAGACGTGGGGCGTCCGCCGCTTCTTCGTACGGGACCCGCAGGGGAAGGTGGTGAACGTGGTGGCGCACACGCCTGTGGGCGGGTGAGCCGTACGCCCGCGGGTCCGGGCTGCTGAAGGGCGCCGCCGCTCAGGCGCCCCGCCGGTCCACGAGCACGTACGACGCGGCGGCCACGACCCCGGCCACCCCGAGGACGGCCGGCCAGGCCCCGACCTTCTTGGCCAGCGGGTGCGACCCGGCGAACGCGGCGACGTACGCCCCGGTCAGCGCCCCCGCGACCGGCCCGCCCGCGGCCCGCTTCCACCGCGTCGCGGCGGCGGCCCCGGCGGCGGCGAGCACGACGCCGCCCAGCGGCCGCTTCTTGGTGAAACGGGCGGTGGCATACCCACCGACGAGACCGGCGGCGGCGATGGGGGCGGTGGGAAGGGAGCGGGCCATGGATTCTCCTCGGTCGGTCTGTTGTTCGTGAGGCTACGCCGAGGCCCGGGCGGGGGAGATGTGGGGGTTCGGTGGGTTCCGCCCGCCCGGCGCGCGTTGGCTGTCGGCGTTCTATAGGCACCGCTGACCGAACTGTCGCCGATATGTCGGCGAACGCGCTGAGGATGAGGCATCACTGATCCGTTGGTCAAGGAGTTGCCGTGCCGAAGCCCACCCCCGCCGAGCCCCACTGGAACGTCAACGCCCTGCCCCCCGCGCCGAACCGTTCCTTCCTCATCACCGGCGGCAACGCGGGGATCGGCTACTTCGTGGCGGAGCAACTGGCCGCGACCGGCGCACTCGTCATCCTGGGCAGCAGAACCGCCCGCAAGGCGGAGGCGGCGACGACCGCGATACGGGCCCGCGTACCGCAGGCCAGGCTGCGCCACATACCCCTGGACCTGGCCGACCTGGCATCACTGGAATCGGCGCCCCGGCACCTGGCGGACCTCGGCCTGAACCACCTGGACGCGCTGATCGCGAACGCCGGCGTCGCCCTGGACGCCCCGCCCCGCCGCGAGACGAACGACGGCCACGAACTCATGCTCGCCACCAACCACCTGGGCCACTTCGCCCTCACCCACTGGCTGGCCCCGCTCCTGACGGCGGCCCCGGCCGCGCGCGTGGTGACGGTCGGCAGCTTCGCCGCCCGCTCGGAACGGCTCGACCTGAGCGACCTCCAGTCGACGCGCGACTACCGGCCGAAGCGCACGTACGGCCGCTCAAAATTGGCCCAGATGTCGTTCGCCTTCGAACTCGACCGCCGCCTGCGCGCGGCGTCCAGCCCCGTACGCAGCCTGGTCGCGCACCCGGGCGGCGCACTGGACGCCCTGACCCCGCCGCGCCCGCCCGTCCACACCGGCTCGACGGCCGCCCGCGTACGAGCCCTGCCGGCCGCGGCGATGGTGCAGGGCAAGGACCACGGGGCATGGCCGATCGTCCGCGCGGCCCTGGACCCGGCGGCGGAGGGCGGCCAGATGTGGGGCCCGCGCATGTTCGGCCTGCGCGGGGCACCGGTCCTCGAACAGCCCAGGCCGCACATGACGGACCCGGGCACGGCGGCCCGCCTCTGGGAGGCGAGCCTGACCCTCACCTGCCCGTACTTGATCGGGGCTCAGCCGAACATGCCGGGCTGGTAGTCCCCGGCGGGCTGCTGAACGATGACGTTGAGCCGGTTGTACGCGTTGATGAGCGCGATCAGCGAGACGAGCGCGGCGAGCTGGTCCTCGTCGTAGTACTTGGCGGCGTTCGCCCAGACCTCCTCGCTCACACCACCGGCCGCGTCGGCCAGCCGGGTCCCCTCCTCGGCAAGCTCCAGGGCGGCACGCTCGGCGTCGGTGAAGACGGTGGCCTCGCGCCAGGCGGCGACGAGGTTCAGGCGCTGCGCGGTCTCCCCGGCGTGAGCGGCGTCCTTGGTGTGCATGTCGGTGCAGAACCCGCACCCGTTGATCTGGCTGGCCCGGATCTTCACGAGCTCCTGCGTGGCGTGCGGCAGCCCGGAGTCGGTGAGGACCTTCCCGGCGGAGTTGATGTGCCGCATGAACTTACCCGCGACCGCGTTCCCGAAGAGGTTGAGACGAGCTTCCATGGTGATCTCTCCCTGAGCCGTTCCTTTGTGGTTACACCCCTCTGACGGAGCGGCTCGGGAAAGTGTGACGAGACTGCGTACGTGACCTGAGTCACGCGGGCTGGAGCCTCGCTGAAGGCCCGCCGACCCACTGCGGTCCGGCTGGATCACTGCACTCCTGAGATCGACACACCCCCGTCTCCTGCCCCCAAGGCAACGGATCACGGCACACCGGACACTCGAAGACCCGCCGCCAGGCCCGCTTCCGCGCGGGCCGCTTGCGCGTGAGCCGATCCCGGACGAGCCGCACGACTGAGTACACCTTTCCGGGCAGCCCGGCGGAGACGGCATCGATCACCTCGGCGGCGGACGCCCCCCGCTCCAGCCACACCCTGACCTCGGGCACGAGCTCCCGCACCCCGCGCTCGCTCAACGTAAGCCGCGAGTCAACGACGCCGAGCCGCCGCAGAATACGGGCGCTTTCATCGTCGTACGCCTCCACGCCGACGGCCGGGGCCTGCGGGACCTGCGCGGGAGGGAGGGGAGGGTTCTTCTCCCCGTGGTCATAGGGGTTGTTGTCCCCGCCAGGGGAAAACGCGCCCGAGTCCCCGGTTCCCACCCGCCCGGGAACCGGCTCACCGGCAACCGGCTGACGGGCAGCCGGCTTGGGGCTAGTGCCGGGCACCTCGTAGACATCGACACTCGACAAGATCCGCCGGGTAAGGGGCTCCCGCTCAGTCCGAGTCACCCAATACCCGAACTCCCGCAGCTCCTTGACGGCTTTGGACACAGCAAGCCGCCCTTGCGGAAACATGTCGCTGAGGGTCCGGACATTGACCTTCGCACCACTGGGCAGCGACAGGACATAGACGAGGATGCCGCGCGCAGTATGGGACAAACGTGGGTCGCGAAGGGCCTTGTTGTCGATGACGGTGAAGCCCCGCTCATGTCGAGGCATACGATGAATCTGCATCGGGAGTTCCTGCTCCTTGTGCCGGGCCCCCGGAGGTTGCAGCCTCGCGGGGGTCACCTGTGAGTAAAGCTCTGTATGCGGACAGTGACACACGCATACCGAACCAAGCAAACTCTGGCCAACGCCCCCAACGACACTTCACGTAACCAGAGTTGCGCGCGCCACCCCCACGAAGCCCGCACACGCCCCACCACAGGAAGCGGCGCCGCACACCGAAGGACGTTCCCAGCACAACTGACACGCGCCCCTTCCCCAACGAAACCTCAACCCACGAAAGCCAGCCCCCACCGGCCAGTCACCCAACACCGAAAGGGCGGCAGGGCACAGCAGCTCCCACCGCCCTCAGCCACGCATCCCAAGAAAAACCCACCGGCCCGCACCCGACTCGAACCTCCACAACCACCCCACCGGCGCAGGCGCCGGACCCAAAGCCCCACCGGCCCCACGACCGGCAACGAACTCGCACCGGGGGCACCCGCGTAGCCGCGCTACTTCCGATGGGAGCGGAGCACGTTGGAGGGTTCGTCAAGCCACAGGTGATCGCCGCAGTCATCGAAGGTCAGGCCGAACCGCGTGTAGTGCGGTTGCCCGGAGTGGCGCCAGGCCCCGTACACACCGACCAGCTCGGCCCACAGATTCCTGCGGCCGTAGAGCGTCACCGCACCGGGTCGCCACCACTGGCTGTAGTTCACCACGGCGACAGATGTCCCGGCCGCGTCCCAGAGTTGAACCTGCCGCTCCTCGCCGCTTCCCCTGTGCGAGAAGGCGACATCGGGCAGGTGAAGCCCAAGGGCGTACTGCTGATCCCACCCGCCCGCGAAGACCTCGTCGGGGTCGATGACCGAGGCGTCCTTGCGACTGTCGTCCGGCGGGCTGAGCTGATTGACGGGCCGATGGCTACGCACCCACATGTAGCAGGCGCCACCGACGAACCGACCGGTTGCCGCGCCGCCTCGCACGGTGAGCTTCAAGAGACCACCGGTGCAGAAAAGGGTGTTGTACGGGGCCAGGATGACCGCTTGCTCGGCGGCCTGGTCCCGCCACGCCTTGGGGATGCCGCGCACCGCTGCCGTCGCGATGATCCGGTCGTAGGGCGCGTTGTGCACCCAACCTCCCAGACCGTCACCCCAGCGGACGGTGGGCGCATACCCGGCCGCCTCCAGATTGGCGGCGCCGCGTGCGGCCATGGTGCCGTCGTACTCGATCGTCGTGACGTTCTCGCTGCCGACGCCCTCGCACAACAGGGCCGAGTCGTACCCCGACGCGGTCCCGATGTGAAGGACCCGCTGTCCAGGTTGCACATCAAGCTGGTTCAGCTTCTCGAAGACGATGTCGAGGGCGGAGATGGAGGACGTGAAGACGCCCTTCGCGGGCCCGTGCTCCGGCAGCACTGAGTCATCCATCTGCATGATGAGCGACCGATGCGTATCCCAGACGGCACGCCGCCAGGCTTCTTCATCAACGTCCCTGTCGATGACAAGATGCAGCCCCTCGGCATCGGTGTCGTACCCCCAGAACCGAACAGGAGCGAAGGCTTCTCTGTCGACCGCATCGAAGGCCGGCCGAAGCCAGGGGGCCCGGAAGGCCCCCATGACTTCGAGCTCCTTGCGACTGATCTCTTGGTAGTCGTCCATTGCCCCGCTACTTCGGTCGGCTCCCGTCGGGGCTGGGCGGCTGCGGCGGCGGTGTCCACGGCTTGTCGTCCGGCGCACCGCCGTGCTTGCCGGACATGCTGATGGCGACGTTGCTGAGTTTCATTTAGCGCTCCTTGTC
Organism: Streptomyces sp. NPDC046939; assembly: GCF_040644575.1. Taxonomy (NCBI): domain Bacteria; kingdom Bacillati; phylum Actinomycetota; class Actinomycetes; order Kitasatosporales; family Streptomycetaceae; genus Streptomyces; species Streptomyces sp. NPDC046939. The sequence continues at coordinate 46,733 of NZ_JBEYWV010000012.1, read as the reverse complement.
GTTCTTCGGGGGGAGTGGGCTGCCGGGACGGTCCGGACCGGGAGCAGGAGGGGTGCTCATGACGCTTCCTTTTCGTCGTCTGGCTGGTGCCGTCACTCTGGCGCTACAACAGGCTGAGGCGCTTCCCCGGCGGAGGTATCCCCCTCATGGGTAGGCTGCGCGACCACTTCACAGGAACACTGAGCAGCACTAGCAGGCGCGACGGGGCACCGGATGACTGAGTACCGACCACCAACTGCTTTGCCAGGTGTGGTCCTGGAGTTGCCGGAGATGCGGGCGGCGATCCGCTCCCATGACTTCGGCACGGTGTTCCGTCTTGCCCGCTCCCGGGCGGGCATCAGCTATTCCAAGCTTGCGTCGGAGTGCGATATCAAGCCGGAACGCGTCGGCTCTTTGGCCAGGGGAATCGGAAGCGTCACTAGCTTCGAGAAGATCGCAATCATCGCGGACGCCTTGCGCATCCCCGGGCGTCTGCTGGGACTCGCCGACCGTCAGTGGGAGACGGACAGGACACGGCAGGATGGGGCAACGTCAGTGAGACGCAGGGACTTCGTCCGGGCGACCACGGGCGGTCTGACGGCCATCGCCCCGCTTGAAGCAGGACGTCACCTCTCGTCCAAGCTGCCTGACCAGCTGCGCAAACGCACCGTCCGGCTCCGGAAGCTCGATGAGGTACTCGGCGGAGGCGACACCTTCAAGATGTACCTCAGCGAGTTCCAGATGACGCGGGGCCTGCTACGCGGCCACGCCTATACGGAAGCCACCGGACGTGCCCTCAACGGAGTCCTCGCCGAACAAGCACAACAGGCAGGTTGGGCGGCGTTCGACTCCGGGCGGCAAGCCGAAGCCCAGGGCCTGTACGAAGCGAGCAAGAAGGCGGCTCAGGCTGCCGGGGATGATGCTCTGGCGGGCAACGCTCTTGCCTTCCTGGCGTACCAGCACGCCATAACGGACCGGTCCAAGGCAGCGGCGATGGCCGCCGAGTCATGCCGGACCGCTGGACCGCATGCACCGGCCGGGGTCCGGGCGCTGCTCCAGGAACGCAGGGCGTGGGCGTGTGCCGTTGCCGGGCAAGCGCGGGAGACCGAGACCGCGCTAGAGCTGGCCGAGCAAGCTCTGCTGGAAACGGGTGGCGCCCCCGCACCAGACTGGGCGGCATGGGTGGACCGCGATGAGCTGGAAGTCATGAAGGGCCGGTGCTGGACCGAGCTGCGGCGGCCCCTGCGCTCTGTGCCTGTACTGGAATCCGTATTGGCACGTTTTGACGACACGCGCGCACGAGACAAAGCCCTGTACATGTCGTGGCTCGCGGAGTCCTACCTCGCGGCGGGTGAGGTCGAGGCGGCTGCCGCGACGGCATGCCAGGTATGGGATCTGTCTGCCGGGGTCGCGTCGGTGCGCCCCCGGCAGCGCCTGCAGTCCACCGTTTCGTCCCTCCTAGACCACCGAGGTGTGCCAGAGGTAGATGAGCTTGTGGAGCGGATGGAGGTCTAGCCGAGTGTCTTGTCGGTCCACTCTCGGAACGAAGGAGAAGTCTCGACGAACTCAACGGCGTTCAACTCTGGCCGCTGCCAAGGGTGATGTTCCAGAACGAACGCTTCCAGCGCTGGGTACTTGTCCGCGCGGGTCTTGAGCAGAATGCGGTACTCCTCGCCCGTGCCGAACTCTCCGTCGTGCCAGAAGGCGGAGACGACTGGGCCGATGACCTGGGCGCCAGCGGCCAAGCGCCCTCTCACGACAGCCTCAACGAGCTGGACCGCTTCATCCCGAGTGGCGGTGGCGGTGGCAACTTGCAGGTAGGTGGTCATGCGCGGAACCCTAGGCGCGGCCTCGCACGCACGGTAGAGCGGCGTGACTCACGCAGGGCCTATGTGGCGCGGACTCAGCAGAAAGTCGGTCCATGCCTGGCCCGCGACTCTGAGATACGGGCCGTCAGGGTTCTTGGAGTCCCGGATGAGTATGGCCTGGGCAACGAACGCGGCTTCCACACACTCGGTGGTGTTGGCACCGCTGTACGACGACTTGAACCAGGCAAGTCCGGTGGCTTCAACAGACGGGGACCGTCGGCCTTCAACAGACATCACAGCTCCTTGCGCACGCGATGGATCATGGAGGACGAGGATTCCACGTCCAACGCTTGTGCGCGGAGGTACTCGAAGGCAAGCCGGTAGCGCTCCAGCTCCTGGTCCTTCTCCAGGAACAGCGAGCCGGTATGGAAGTCGACGTACACGACATCGAGCGCGGCCTCGGTGCCGCCGATGATGACGAAGCTGCCAAGAGCGGCCCCATGGGCGCCCTTGGAGAAGGGCAGTACCTGAAGGGTGATGTTGGGCGCTTCATTGGCTTCGAGGAGCCGACCGAGCTGTTCCTTCATGACCGCGGGGGACCCGACGACCCTTCGGATGACGGACTCGTCCAGGATTGCCCACAACCGGGGCGGCTCGGGGCGGTCCAAGATTTCCTGCCGCTTCATCCGGATGTCCACGAGCCGTTCGATTTCCGCAGGTGCGAGGCGAACCTCGTTGGCCCGTTGCAGAGCGGTGCTGTAATCACGCGTCTGGAGCAGCCCCGGAACGTACACGCAGGCGAAGTGATCCTCGCGGGTCGCGTCGTCTTCGAGCGTGAGCAGAAGGTTCATGGTCTCGGGGATCGAATCGGCGAAGGAACTCCACCAACCCTGCTGCTTAGCGTCTTTGGCGAGGCTGACCATGGCCTTCTGCTCGGCTTCCGTTGCCCCGTAGGCCCTGCAAAGCCCCTCCACCACCAACCACTTGACCGGCCCGGCCTGAGTCTCGTACCGGCTGACGGTGGCCTTGGAAACGCCGACGAACTGCCCCGCTTCCTCAAGCGTCAGGCCCTTACGGGCCCGCAGCTTGCGCAGCATGGCGCCGAGTTGCCGTCGGCGGGTCGTGGTCTGTACGGACATGGGGTCCTTCCGTGCGAGTGCCGGGAGGAGCCGGCCTGGTGAGCTCAACCAGGCTAGGCAGCGCGGCAGTTCGGCTACTACCGGATTCACTCGATGGATATCCGTGAGAAGTTACACAGTGAGAGTTCTCTGTGCCATGCTCGGTTACAGATCGCTACGTAGTGCAGTCGTGCGGACACGACGTGTGCAGTGCTGCGTGGCCGGGAGGGAGGACGGCTGTGGCCGACTGTGGATTCTCTGAGCCTCAACTGCGATGCGTGACCCCCTTCAGGGCGGAAGCACAAGAGATTCGACGGCTGCGCGGAACGGTGGCAGCGCAGCTCGAACGCTGGGCGAGGCCAAGCATCACTGACGAAGCTGAGCTGATCGTCACGGAGCTAGCAACGAACGTGTTGAAACACGTAGGTGCCGGAGCCGCCGGCGTGCTGATCCTTGAGGCGCGCCGCGAAGTGCTCCGTATGGAGATCCATGACCGGAGCTACGTGACACCGGCCCCGGCCGGGCTGGCATGCGACAGCGAGTGCGGACGCGGGCTGCATCTCGTGGCAAACATGGCGGCGGACTGGGGGACGGTCGTCACCGCTTCCGGCAAGGCGGTCTGGTGCGAGCTGGCGGTGACTGCAATGCGTGAGCCACATGCCTCAGCGCACACCCACGCCAAGGCTCCGGGTAACGGCAAAGATGCACCCGGACCCGTTGGCGGTGGAGGCAACAGTTCCCCAGAACGGACTCCGGCGGCAGCAGAAGCTCCCATGGGATTGATCACTGACCTCATGGGATGGGCGCGTGCGCGCTACGAATCTGTGCCGGATGTGACGTGACCGAAACCGTCACCTGGAGCGGATCGCATCACTGCCCGTACGGCGTCTGGTGTGCGCCACGATTCCCCTTGATGGCTCTTGTGGCACATGCGGTGGCAGTTGGCGCACAAGATGGCGAGGTCCCGGAGCCTAGTGTCCGTCGGCCCAGATATGTGGAGTGGAAGCTTGTGGTGGACTTCGATGTAGCCGGTCCCGAGCTCGCCGTAAACCCGCGCGAAGTCGAAGCCGCAGACCTCGCACCGGAGCGCCCGCCCCTCTTGCCGGACCTGTTGGATCTTCCGTTGCCGCAGTCCGCGATCACGCTCACGGTAGATTGCCCACCTTGCCAGCAGTTGTCCCTCGGAAGCAGGCGTCTTCCCGTCGTCTCCCGCCTCGCCGGGTTGGGGCGGTATGCGGTGCAGTTCGCCCGAAGCGATGCCGTCCCGGATGCCCTGGGCCGCAGCCTTCATTTCGTCCGGACGCGCGAGGAACTCGGCAACGACGTCCCGCGTCGGCTGACCGCCACGCGTTGCCCTGCCGGTGTAGTCCGGGTGGACGGTGGCGATGTCTGTCGTCTTGCGGCTGACGCTGTCGGGCGACCGGAAGCGGGGCGTGGCCGAAGCCGCATCCCGGTTGATCGGAAGAGACCTGAGCAGCTCAGAGAGTTCGATCACGTCTGGATCGCCTTGGCGAAGCTCGTGCCAGTTGTTCCGCGCGACAAGTGCACAGGCCAGAAGGAGTTCATCGCGGGTCCACGGGATCCTCTTCACGCGGGATATCGTACGAGCATTCGATGGCGTGTCGGGAGTGGCTGGAGACGGGCGCGTGATGGCGCAGACTGGTGGAGGCTGCGATATCAGCCGCGATGTCAGTGGCGTCTGTCACCCTCTGTAATGGCTGGCGGTACGGGGCGTCAGCGAGGCTTGTGTAAGAGGAGGGACCATGACGGTCACTGACAAGGACTACACGTCCATCGAGATCTGTGCAGGAGCAGGTGGACAGGCCATCGGCCTGCACCATGCGGGTTTCAGGCACCTCGCGCTTGTCGAAATTGACGCCTACGCCGCGGCGACGTTGCGTACCAACATCGACGTGCACCCGAAGTGGGATTGGGAGCGCGACAACTGCGATGTGCTGTGCAAAGACGTCCTGGAGTTTGACCCGGCGACGGACTTGCAGAAGAGCAAGGACCTGTACCGCAAGGGTGAGCTAGACCTGCTCGCCGGCGGAGTGCCTTGTCCTCCCTTTTCACATGCGGGGAAGCAGCTAGGCGAGCACGATGAGCGAGACCTCTTCCCGCGCATCCTTGAGCTGACGGAACTCATCCGGCCGCGCGCCGTCATGATCGAGAACGTGCGTGGCCTCATGGACGCCAAGTTCGATGACTACCGGAAGCGTATCCGGGCGCAGCTTGAGGGCATGGAGCCCGACGGCGAGGGGCTGCCCGGCTACGAAGTCGTTGGGTGGGACGTGTACCACGCAGAGAAGTTCGGTGTTCCGCAGCTCAGGCCGCGCTCCATCCTGGTCGCGTTCCGTAAGGACGTCCTCAAAGACCTCAAATACGAGGCTCCCGCCCCCAGTGCGCAGCGCGTCACAGTTTTCGACGCGTTGGAGAAGACCATGAGGGAGCGCTTCGAGCCGTTCGAGGCCGGGGCTCGTGCCGCCGAGGCGAAGCGGGTGTTCGACTCGTGGGCGAACGCCGCGAAGAAGGACATTGCGCCGACCCTCGTAGGCGGCTCCAAGAAGCACGGGGGTGCCGACCTCGGACCGAGCCGGGCAAAGAAGGCGTGGCGGGAACTAGGGGTATCTGGTCTGGGAGTGGCGAACGAGCCCACGACCAAGGGCGAGCCGACCGGCACCGAAAACAGGGATTTGTTCGGGCCGGATGGGCCAATGCTCACCGTGCGGCAGGCGGCCATCATCCAAGGCTTCCCAGTGAACTGGGAGTTCAGTGGACGTAAGACAGCTCAGTACCGGCAGGTCGGAAACGCGTTCCCGCCGCCTGTCGCACAGGCAATCGGCGAGACGATTATTGGGGTTCTTGCGGCTGACCGTGAGCGCAAGGGGAATCGTCGCTGATATCCGCAACCGGTGTCAGTGCCGCACGCCTCTTCCTGACCTCCGCTGCGATCCGCTCAGCGCACTCCTCGGATGGCTCGTGTTCCCAGAACCGGAGCACGAGCCATCCGGCTTCCTGTAGCTGCTCGTCCGTGTCGCGGTCGCGTGCCATGTTGCGGGCGACTTTGTCCGACCAGTAACCGGAGTTGGTTCGAGGCGCTACATAATGCTCGGGGCAGCCGTGCCAGTAGCAGCCGTCAATGAATACGGCAACCTTGGTCGGGCGGAACACGAGATCAGCGGTCCTGCGCAGATGTGTAAGAGGTCTCGCAGCAACGCGATACCGGAGGCCCTGGGCATGCACGAGCCGACGGATCAGCTGTTCGGGCTTGGTATCGCGGCTGCGAATGGCCTGCATATTCCGACGACGGGCTGCGGAAGATGCCCAGGAACCTGCGGGCGGGGTCCAGGAGTCGAAGCGCTCATTCATCCGTAGCGGGCCTCTCGTGCATGTCCGTCCTCGGCCTAGGGTCAGGCGTCTTCCTCTCCAGTAACTTTGGGGAGGAGCGGGGCTGTCTCAATGGGATCTTCGGGCCTAGCCAATACCCATTGTTGGCCGTCCAACTCAACCCGGGGACGGCCTTCATGATGTGGCTTGGCTACGGCAACTCGGAAGCTTACGAACTCACCCCGGCCCGGCACTGCCGCACCGATCTCACGGGCGATCGCCCGGTGCTTCTGGTATGGGCCGACAATTAGTATGCCTTCTTCGCGAAGTACAGTTCTCGCCCTGCCGGCGCCCTCACGCAGTCGTGCCAAATAGTCGAGTTGCTGGGCCGCAGTGCGCACGGCTCCACGGCCGATCGGCCGGTTTTGCACGCGGCGAAACAGCTCAATGACGCGGCGTTGTCCTTTGCGGGGGCCATCGAGCAGGATTTGCTTTCTTGTCTCTTCGGGAAGGTGTAGCAGTACATTCTCCGGTAGTGGTGCATCTTTCCACAACCACAGAATTTTGTCCCTCCGGTGTTCGGCCTTCACCGTGATCTTCCTGTCACGGTTCCCTCCGGAGTTCAGCCATTCTTGTCGCGCCCGCATGATGCCGGCGCTCCATTTGCTCTGGTAGTCATCGGCCCATACCAGTAGACATAGATGCCCGACGGCTTCCGGAGGGATCATCCAACCTCCGAAGTCTTGAGAAAACTTGCAATCGACATCGAAGCCGAGAATCCGATAGTCCATTGGGTGGCCACCCGCAAGATCCCGTCCGTCTTCGAACTTGAATTCTCGCTGTAGGTTAATTTCTACGAGTGTTCCGGCGTGCGTTTTCTCTGTCTTGTACAGGGATTGCCAGGCGAATCGGCCGGTCACTTCTCCATTAAGTAGCTGATCTATAGTGTCACGGAGAACCCGGGCGAACCGTTCCCCTGAAGGATCAAGTGACCATATGTGCTTGGCTACCGAGACGAGAGGGGAGTCTTGTTGGGCGTCGCTTTGGCTTGCGAACCAAGAGGCGGAAGTCTCATTGCTTTCAAAGGCTAACAACTAGGTGCTCCTGTTAGTTGGTGAAGTCAAGCGGAAATGCATCGTGAGGCTCTCCATGGCCGGGCCCTCTGTGGCTTAGCGTTGCGTAAGCCGACTTTGGATAGCCTCGGGGCGGTGCGGTGCTTAAAGGAGCGACCCACCGCCGCCCCGGTCGTCAGGGGTAGCGGCAGGTCGTGTCCTCGTTTAGAGGCAGCCCGGCCTGTAGTCAGGCGTCCCCATGGCACCCCGAGTAAGCGCTCCCCGACCCGCACCAGCACCCCGCCCCCGCCTCCGGCGGCCAAGCCACGGCCCGCCCCCGCGCCGCCAGCGTCGTCGCGTACTGCGGTAGCAGCGACGCCTCGGCCGGTGATGAAGCCTCCGAGGCCGCGAACGCCTCGTAGGACGGGACCGTGCCTGTGACGATGCCGAGGTTGCCCGTTCCGGACGAGGCCAGTTCACGGAGCGACGCCTCTATCGACGCCAAGTGGGCCTCGTACGACGGGTATTCGGAGGCGAGGCTCGGGTACGCCGACAGCAGCTCCGCGTATTCGTCCGACGGCCAGTGCAGAACCGCCACCGGGAACGGGCGGGAGAGGGCCTCTCGGTAGGAGCCGAGTTCGGCCTGGAGGCGGCCGATCTCCGCACGGAGTTCCGCCGGATTGTTGGAGCCCAGAGACCAGAGGCGTTTGGGGTCGTGGAGCTCGTCGAGGGAGACCGAGGTGCGGTTGACGCGGTCGGCCAAGGCGTCCCACGCGTCGTGCTCGGCGCCGAGGAGGCGGCGGACGCGGTGGCGGCCGAGGACGAGGGGATGCGCGGCGTACGGGAGGTCGCCCGAGTCGCGCTCCGACGGCGCGATGAGGAGTTCGAGGGCCTCGGTGAACGTCTCGTGCGCCGGTTCCAGCTCGTCGTGCGCCTCGAGGGACTCGGCGACGATCACCCAGGGCGCGGGCTCGCGCGGGGCCGTGGCGCGCAGGCCCGCGATGATCGCCCGGGCCTCGGCCTCGTGACCGTACTCCCAGAGGTTCGCGGCCTTGAGGGCGCGGATCAGGGCCGGGTCGCGCACGTCGGCCGAGGCCAGCAGGGCGTCGTAGTGGGCCGTGGCGCGCTCGCGGGCGTCGGCCAGTTCGTAGTGGGCGGCCGCCTGGAGGAGCAGCGCTTCCGCGTCCTCGGGGTACATGGCCGCCGTGCGTTCCAGGCGCTCGGCTTCCGCTACGTGGTCGGCGTTCTCGTTCTCGGCGGGCGTGGCAGGCGTGTCGGGGCGCATGAGTCACACCGTACTGCCGGATCGGCCCGGTGGGACCGCCCCCATACCGTCCGTCCCCACGGCGTCCCCAGGACACCCGCAAAGCGCCGGCGGACGCCCCGTGGCGCGCGGTCGCAGGGCGGCCACCGGTGACCCGGGCGGGCGCGGGCCCGGTCGGTCCCGGGCCCGTTCCCGGCGCCCCGATAGGCTCATCGGCCGTGATCAAGCCACCGCCCCCCTGGGCTCGACGACCGCACCTCCTCTATCTCCTCGTGCCCTTCGTGCTGTACATCGGCGCGCTGCCGTTCGTGAACCGGGTCGAACCCGTGCTGCTCGGGTTGCCGTTCCTCTTCGTGTGGCTGCTCGCCGCGACGCTGCTCACGCCCGTCGCCGTATGGCTGACCTGGCGCGGAGACCGCAAGGGGGGCCGGGGCCATGAGTGACGGGGCGGTCGCCAGCGGCCTGTTCGGCGTGTTCATGGTCGTGACGCTCGTCCTCGGGCTGCTCGCCGTGCGGGGGAAGGGGCGCGGCGGCGGGCTCGCCGAGTGGTCGGTGGGCGGGCGGTCGCTCGGGGCGGTGTTCATCTGGGTGCTGATGGCGGGAGAGGGGTACACCAGCTTCAGTTATCTGGGCGCTGCCGGGTGGGGGTACAACTTCGGCGCCCCGGTCCTCTACGTCGTCGCGTACATGTCGTGCGGATACGCCGTGGGCTACGTGGTCGGGCCGATGCTCTGGGCGTACGCGCGGCGGCACGGCCTGGTCAGCATCACGGACATGGTCGCGCACCGGTTCGGGCGGCCGTGGCTGGGCGCGGCGGTCGCGGTCCTCGTCACCGTCTTCCTGCTGCCGTACATCCAGTTGCAGATCACGGGGATGGGCGTCGTCGTGTCGACCATCTCCTACGGCGCCATCAGCCTGAACTGGGCGTACTTCATCGGCTTCGCCGTCACCACCGTCTTCGTCGTGGTGAGCGGACTGCGCGGCAGCGCGTGGGTGTCGGTCCTGAAGGACGGGCTGGTCATCGTCACGCTCGCCTTCCTCGCCGTCTACGTGCCGCTGCACTACTTCGACGGCTACGGGGACTTCCTCGGGCGGCTCGTCGACGAGAAGAGCGCGTGGCTGACGCTGCCGGGGAGCGGCGGCAGCCCGTACGGGACGGGGTGGTTCGCCACGACGACCTTCCTCAACGCGCTCACCGTCGTGATCTTCCCGACCACCGTCGCCGGGTACCTCGGCGCGCGGAGCGCGGACGCGCTGCGGCGCAACGCGATGTGGCTGCCCGCCTACAACGTCCTCCTGTTCGTGCCGATGCTGCTCGGCATGGCCGCGCTGTTCGTCGTGCCGGGGCTGACGGGGGCCGGGTCGAACCTCGCGCTGCTCAAACTCGTCGTCGACTCGCTGCCGGCGTGGGCGGTCGGGCTCGTCGGGGTCGCCGCCGCGCTGTCGTCGATCGTGCCGATGGCGGTGTTCATGCTGGTCATCGGCACGATGTGGGGGAGCAGCGTCTTCTCGCTCGTACCGCGCTGGCGGGAGTCGTCGCAGGCGCAGAAGACCTGGTCACAGGTGGTTGTCGTGGTCGCGGGCGGCGTCGCGCTCGTCCTGACGTACGCGGCACCGAACACTCTCGTCCGGCTCTCCCTCATCTCCTACGAGGGCATGGCGCAGCTCGTGCCGATGCTGCTCGTGGGGCTGGTGTGGCGGCGGCTGAGTCTGGTCGGGGCGCTGAGCGGGCTCGTCGTCGGGGTGGGGGTCGTGTGCGGGCTCGTGTTCAGCGAGCACGATCCGGTTCTCGGGATGAACGCGGGGATCGTCGCCCTCGCCGCCAACCTCGCCGTGACGCTCGTGGTCACGTACGTGTGCGCCGCCGACCGGGACGAGCGCGCCGACGACGAGATCCTGGCGCGGGACCCGATCGACACCGGGACCGTACGCGCCGATCCCGTTCAAGCCGACCCTGTATAAAGGGGAGGGAAACGTACGTACGAGTACGGGGCGAAGGAAGGAGGAGCGCGCGCCATGAACCGCGACCACCGCAGGCACGCCGTGCTCCTGCTGTTCCTCCTCGTCCAGACCGTCGTGCAGACCCTCCTGGTCGACACCGGCACCCTCGCCGGAGCCGTCGCGCTCGCCGCGACCGCCGCCGCGGGCTCCGCGCTCGCCGCCTGCGCCCTGCTCGCCGCGCGCAGCGCGCCCGCCGTGCCGCGCCACCGGGTGCGTACGGCGATGCGCGACCGCGAGCAGCGCACCGCCTTCCTGCCACAACGCGACCCCGACGCCTCGGGGCGCACCAGGCCCCGGGCACCGGGCCGTCTCGCCCCGACGGCCTGCTGAACCCAGCCCCTCCCGCGACACCCGCGCGCCGGGTTCTCAGTCCGTCACGCCGTTGAACCGTCTCCTGTTCCGGCACGACGAGACCCCCCGGAGGGCTCACCCATGTCGTCGTTCATGTCCGTCTTCGCGAGCCTGGTGGAGCACCTCGCCACCCTGCTCCAGCCGCTGTTCGCCGCCTCGGCGACGGCCGCCGCGATCATCCTGTTCACCGCGCTCGTACGACTCCTCGTCCACCCCCTGTCGCGGGCCGGCGCCCGGGGCCAGCGCGCGCGGCTCGAACTGCAGCCGCGCATCGCCGAGCTGCGCAAGAAGCACAAGAAGAACCCGGAGGCGCTGCAGAAGGCGATCCTCGAACTGCACCGGGCGGAGAAGGTGTCCCCGCTCTCCGGCTGCCTGCCGATGCTGGCCCAGATGCCGGCGTTCTTCCTCCTGTACCACCTGTTCTCCAGCGGCAGCATCGGCGGCGAGCCCAACGCCCTGCTCGGCCACACCCTGGCCTCGGCCCCGCTGAGCGGGAACTTCCGGGACGCGCTCGCGCACGGCGGGCTGTTCGGCGCGCAGGGTTTGGTCTACGTGGCGCTGTTCGCCCTCGTCGCGACGGTCGCGACGTTCAACTACCGGCGCACCAAGCGGCAGATGGCGGCCTCGGCGGCGGCCGCGCCCAGCGGTGACCAGCCGCAGGTGCCGGGCATGGCGGCGATGACGAAGTACATGCCGCTGATGTCGTTCATGACGCTGTTCTCGGTGGCGTTCGTGCCGCTGGCCGCCGCGCTGTACATCATCACGTCCACGACGTGGAGCGCGGTCGAGCGGGCCGTCCTGTACCGGGACATGCCGTACGGGGCCGCGGCCTCCATGCCTGCCCTCTGATCGGGCGGCACCGAAGATCAGGCGGCGCCGACGCATATGCGGCGCCGACCGGCGCGGGTCCAGTCCGTGAACGGGGTATTGCGGACTGGACCCCGCTCTTGGAGGATCGACCAGTCCTCCGATGGCTGCTGGCCGCACCGCGCCATGGGAGGCTCCTCCGATCAGAGGGAGTTACCGCATGAAGCTGCTGCGAGTCGGACCGGCCGGAGCCGAGCGCCCCGCGCTCCTGGACGCCGGCGGCACCCTGCGTGACCTGTCCGCACTGGTCGCGGACGTCGACGGAGCGCTGCTCGCCGACGACGCCGCGCTCGACCGGATCCGCTCCGCCGCCGCCTCCGGCGACCTGCCCGTCCTCGACGACACGGGGCTGCGCGTCGGCCCGCCGCTGGCCCGCATCGGCAAGATCGTGTGCATCGGCCTGAACTACCACGACCACGCCGCCGAGACCGGCGCGGAGCCGCCCGCCGAACCCGTCATCTTCTTCAAGGCCGCCGACACCGTCGTCGGGCCGAACGACACGGTGCTCGTGCCGCGCGGCTCCGCCAAGACGGACTGGGAGGTCGAACTGGCCGTGGTCATCGGACGTACGGCCCGCTACATCGAGTCCCACGAGGCCGCGCTCGCCTGCGTCGCCGGGTACGCCGTCGCCCACGACGTGTCCGAGCGGGAGTTCCAGATCGAGCGCGGCGGCACCTGGGACAAGGGGAAGAACTGCGAGACGTTCAACCCGCTCGGGCCGTGGCTCGTCACCGCCGACGAGATCCCCGACCCGCAGGCGCTCCGGCTCAAGCTGTGGGTCAACGGGGAGCTGAAGCAGGACGGCACCACGGCTGAGCAGATCTTTTCCGTGGCCGAAGTGGTGCGGTACGTCAGTCAGTTCATGACCTTGTACCCCGGGGACGTCATCAATACGGGGACGCCGGCGGGGGTTGCCATGGGGCGGCCCGATCCCAAGCCGTATTTGCGGGCCGGGGATGTGGTGGAGCTGGAGGTTGAGGGGCTGGGGCGGCAGCGGCAGGTGTTGAAGTCGGCGTAGGGCTCCGCCCGGGGGCCTGTCGCGCCTTCGCGCCGTTGCCGGTCGCTGCCTCGTGGCGAGGTGCGCGCCGTCGTGGCTGGTCGCGCAGTTCCCCGCGCCCCTGAGGGATGCGCACTTCGTGCGGCATCCCTCAGGGGCGTGCCCGTCAGGGCGTTCCCACAAAGCGCTCCAGCGCCTCCACCACCAGGGCGTGGTCCGCCACCTGGGGGAGGCCGGAGACCACGATCGCGCCGATCACGCCCGCGCCCCGGACCCGGATCGGGAAGGCGCCGCCGTGGGCCGCGTACGTGTCCAGGTCCAGGCGGGAGGAGTCCTCGAACGTCGTGCCCTTGGCGCGGAAGCGGCTGCCGACCAGGTAGGACGAGGCGTGGTAGCGCTCGACGACGCGGCGCTTGCGGGCGATCCAGGCGTCGTTGTCGGGTGTGGAGCCGGGCAGCGCCGCGTGGAAGAGCTGCTGGCCGCCGCGTGTGATGTCGATGGCGACGGGTGCCTGGCGCTCGCGGGCCAGTTCGACCAGGAGGGTGCCGAGGGCCCAGGCGTCGTCGTACGTGAACGAGTCGAGGATCAGGCGGCGCTCCTGCTCCTCCAGCGTCGGGATGTCCGGCGTTTCCATGTTCGACTCCATGCCCGTCTTCCTGTCCGTCTTCGTGTCCGTCTTCCTGTCCGGGGCGGCGCTCACAGCGTCACCGTCACACCGTCGCGGGCCGAGCGGCGCGCCGCCTCCAGGACGTCGAGCGCGTCGGCGGCCTGGGTGGCGGGGACCGGGTTCGGGGCGCCGTCGTGGAGGGCGGCGGCCACGGCGGCGTAGAACGCGGGGTAGTCGCCGTCGAGCGTCGGCTGGGGACGGCCGCCGCCGGTCAGCGGGGACTCGCCCGCGCCGACGTGGCCCCACATCGACTCGGGCTCCACACCCCACGGCTTCCCGGCGACCGGGCGCTCGCCGTCGCGCAGGGCCGCCTCCTGCGGGTCGAGGCCGTACTTCACGTAGCCCGCCTTCGAGCCGAGGACGCGGAAGCGGGGGCCGAGCTGGGCCGTCGTCGCGGAGACGTAGAGGTGGGAGCGGACGCCGTTCGCGTGGGTGAGCGCGAGGAACGTGTCGTCGTCGGCCTCGGCGCCCGCGCGGCGCACATCGGACTCCGCGTAGACGGAGACGACCGGGCCGAACAGGACCAGCGCCTGGTCCACGACGTGGCTGCCGAGGTCGTAGAGGAGACCGCCGATCTCCTGCGGGTCGCCGGACTCGCGCCAGCCGCCCTTGGGCTGCGGGCGCCAGCGCTCGAAGCGGGACTCGAAGCGGTACACGTCACCGAGTTCGCCGTCCCGCAGCAGGGCCTGGAGGGTGCGGAAGTCGTTGTCCCAGCGGCGGTTCTGGAAGACGGAGAGCAGCAGGCCGCGCTCGTCGGCGAGCGCCGCGAGGTCGCGGGCCTCGGCCGCCGTGCCCGCCACCGGCTTGTCCACGACGACCGGCAGACCCGCCTGGAGGGCGGCCGTCGCGATGGGCACGTGCGTCTTGTTGGGGGAGGCGATGACGACGAGGTCGAGGTCGCCGGCGCGCTCCCACAGCTCGTCGGGGGAGGCCGCGAAGCGCAGCGCGTCGCCGTGCTCGGCGCGGGCCTGGGCCTGGCGCTCCGGGTTGGAGGTGACGACCGTGTCGAGGGCCAGGCCCTCGGTCGCGGCGATCAGCGGGGCGTGGAAGACGGAGCCCGCGAGGCCGTAGCCGACGAGGCCCACCCTGAGCGGGGAGCGGCTGCCCGCCGAGCTGTCACCGGAGCTGCCGGAGCTGTTGCTTGCACTGCTGCCTGCGCTGTTACCAGTCATGCGCTCCATGGTGCCACTTAAGCAACGCTGTTGCCAAAGGATCGCCGCGAGGGACAATGGAGAGGTGAACAGCGACGCAAGGCCCACCGTGGGCGGTACCGCGGGCGCCAACCTGGCCGCCCTGCGCGGGCACAACGCGGCTCTCGTGCTCGACCTCCTGCGCACGGCCGGTGAGGGCGGGATCAGCCGCCTGGAGCTCGCGGAGCGCACCGGGCTCACCCCGCAGGCCGTCAGCAAGATCACGGCGCGGCTGCGCGGTGACGGGCTCGTCGCCGAGGCGGGCCGCCGGGCCTCCACCGGGGGCAAGCCGCGCACTGTCCTGCGCCTGGTCGCCGGTGCCGGACACGCGGTCGGCCTCCACCTGGACCGCGACGAACTCCGCGCTGTCCTGACCGACCTCACCGGCACCGTCGTCGCGAGCCGCCGCTCACCGCTCGACCTGGGCGCGGGCGCCGACGCGGTGCTCACCGCCACCGCCCATGAGGTCGACGCGCTGCTCGACGCGGGTCCCGCCGGGGGTGGCGGAGGGGGCGGCGAGAGGGCCGCGCTGGGTGTCGGGGTCGCCGTGCCGGGGCCGCTCGACCATGCGGGCGGGGTGCTGCACCGGGTCACCGGGTTTCCGCAGTGGGACGGATTCCCGCTGCGGGACGCGCTCGCCGAACGGCTCGGGCTGCCGGTCGTCGTCGACAAGGACACCAACGCCGCCGCCCTCGGACTCGCCCTCGCCGCCGAACCCGCCGTCGGCGCCCTCGCCTCCTCCTTCGCCTACCTCCACCTCGGGACGGGGCTCGGCGCCGGGCTCGTCCTCGACGGCGCGCTGTACCGCGGGGCGCGCACGGGCGCGGGCGAGTTCGGCCACCAGGTGATCCAACTGGACGGCCCCCTGTGCAGTTGCGGCAACCGGGGCTGCATCGAGGCCCTCTGCCTCGCCGCCGTCGCGGACGGCACCCCGGCGGGGACCGACGAAGCGGCGCGCGTCCTCGGCGAGGGCGCCGGAAACCTGGTCAGCCTGCTCGACATCGACGCCGTC
Organism: Streptomyces sp. NPDC046939; assembly: GCF_040644575.1. NCBI lineage: Bacteria > Bacillati > Actinomycetota > Actinomycetes > Kitasatosporales > Streptomycetaceae > Streptomyces > Streptomyces sp. NPDC046939. Next base: position 31,100 of record NZ_JBEYWV010000012.1, on the reverse strand, counting down.
CTGCTCGGCGGCCGGGTCGTCGCCGCCGCGCAGGACCAGTTCGTACGGGGCGTCACCGCCGTCCTCGACACCCGCGCTCACCGCGAGGGCCACGCCCCCGCGATACCGGTACGGGCGGCCCCCGGCGCCTCGACCCTCGTCGTCGAGGGCGCCGCACAACTGATCCTGGCGCCACTGTTCGGACGGGGGGAGGGGGCGGGGGCCGGCCGGCGCCGCTGAGTTCGGGGGACCGGGGTGGGTGCGGTGGTCTCGGGCACATCATCTGATCGAACGGTCCTCCTACGGCCATTGGGCCGTACGGGGTGTGGCGCGGGCGGGCGGTGCGCGGCCGCGTGGCAAATTGCCGGGCATGGTTGTCGCTGCCCGGGGACTTGGCCCGTTGCCGCTGTTCGTGGCCGCTGTCGTGCTCACGGTCAGCGGGCCGGCACCGGCTGTCGCCGCGCCCCGGCAGGCCGCCTGCGAAGCCGCCACCGGCAGTCACGAGTTCCCCGTCCGGGCCGTGATGCGCGACGGGCCCGACACCTACCGGCCCGGTGGGCAGCGGCAGTCCTGGGCGATCGGGCTCACCAACGCGACCCGCGCCACGTGCGGCGCCCTCCACCCGGTCCTGGTCCTCGTCGCCGGGAAGCGGGCCCTGCGCCCGGAGCAGATCCGGCTCGACTTCTCCGGCCCCACCGGTCACCGCTCCGTCCCGATCCCGTTCGAGCGGACGGACCACCGTGAGAACGTCGGCGTGTTCGACAAGCACGGCCCGGGCCTCACACTCGGCCCCGGTGAGACGGTCACCGTGCGGGTCCGGCTCGCGTTCACCGCCGACACACGCCCCGACCGCGTCGTGGCGAGCGCCGCGCTCGTGCATCGCCGTACCGCCGACGACGGCGACTGGGTGGGGCAGTCCCGCGACTACCGCTTCACCATCGTGCCCGGCAATGGCGACGGTGAGGCTTCAGCGTCCTTGCCGGACGCCACCCACCACCGCGACGCCCCGCGCGACCCCGGCTCCCGCCGCACGGACGAACTCGCGGCGACGGGCCCGGCCGGTCCGGCGGCGGGCCCGAGCGACGCGCTGCTGCGACGGCTCGGCACCCTCGCGGCGTGCCTGGTCACCGCCGGGGCGGCGCTGATGCTCGGCTCCCGGCGGCGGGGCCGGGCCGGACGCTGACGGCGCGCGTCGGCGACCCGGTGCTCAGACCCGTTCGACGAGGTCCGCGATCGAGTTGACGACCTCGGTCGGCCGGAACGGGAACCGGTCCAGCTCCGCCTCGCTGGTCAGCCCGGTCAGGACGAGGAACGTCGTCATCCCCGCCTCCAGTCCGGCGAGGACGTCCGTGTCCATCCGGTCGCCGATCATCGCGCTGGACTCGGAGTGCGCCCCGATGGCGTTGAGCCCCGTACGCATCATCAGCGGGTTGGGCTTGCCGACGAAGTAGGGCTCCTTGCCGGTCGCCTTGGTGATGAGCGCGGCGACGGAACCGGTGGCGGGCAGGACGCCCTCGGTGGACGGGCCGGTGTTGTCCGGGTTGGTGGCGATGAACCGGGCGCCGCCGTTGATGAGCCGGATCGCCTTGGTGAGCGCCTCGAAGGAGTACGTGCGGGTCTCGCCCAGGATGACGAAGTCCGGGTCGGAGTCGCTGAGGATGTACCCGGTCTCGTGCAGGGCGGTGGTCAGGCCCGCCTCGCCGATGACGTACGCGGTGCCGTTCGGGCGCTGGCTGTCGACGAAGCGGGCGGTGGCGAGCGCCGAGGTCCAGATGTTCGCTATCGGCACTTCGAGGCCGATGCGGTTGAGCCGGGCGTGCAAATCGCGTGCCGTATACATCGAGTTATTGGTCAGGACCAGGAACGGCTTCCCGGAGTCGCGCAGCTTCTTGATGAACGCGTCCGCGCCCGGGATCGGCACACCCTCGTGCATGAGGACGCCGTCCATGTCGGTCAGCCACGACTCGATGGGCTTGGGCTCAGTCATGAGGGCGGGCTCCTGCCGGTGTCGAACTCGATCTACGGGACGGCCATCGTATGCATGGTTCCCCCACGGGCTGCCAGGCTTCGCCCCCGGCTCTCAGGATGCGAAAAGCGGCCGGACGCGTGAACCTTCGAGTGTCAGGAGGTTCACGATGCGTGCAGGACTGTTTGCTCTGGGTGCCGCGTCCGCGGCCGTCGTCCTGGGGGCCGCGCCGGTCACCATCGCGCAGGCCGGTGGCTCTGGCGGGCCCGGTGGGCCGGGAGGCCACGGTGGGCCCGGTGATCCGAGAGGTTTCGTCACCGTCGTGCCCGCCACCGTACGGGCGGGGTCCGAGGTCGAGCTGCGGGTCGGCGGCTGTGACGGCACCACGGGACAGGCCCGCTCCACCGCGTTCGTCGCGCCCGGCGTCCTCGCACCCGCCTCCGACGCGAGCGCGCTCGCCGCCGACGGGACCTTGCTCGTCGCCGAGGCCCGTGTGAAGTCGACGCTCGCTCCCGGGACCTACCGGGTCGAGGTGACGTGCGCCGTCGCGGACGCCGTGAACGCCGGGCACGCCGAGGACGTCCGCGCCGACGGCGTCGTCCGGGTCGCCGCCGAGAGCGGGGCGCCCGCTCCCGCCCCGACGCCGACCGCGCTGGTGCACGCCGGAGGCGGCGGCGCCGCCGCGCGGCTCGCCGCACGGGACGACAGCGCGCGGGTGGCCGTCCCGGAAGGGCCCGGCACGCGGCACGCCGTGATCGGGCTGGCCCTCACCGCGATGGCGGCGGTCGCCGTCGCCTTCCGCACCGTCCGGCGCCGACGCGCCCCGCGACCCCCGCGGTCCGCGCGGTAGGGGCCCGCCATGAGCGACCGTTCGCACGGCGTGGGGCGGCTGGTCACGGGCGTGGTCTGGGCCGTGGTGCTGCTCGGCCTGTGGCTGTGGGGCCGCGGCATCACCGACCTCAACCTCTCCGCACCGACCACCGGGGACGCGGCCGCCGTCGGCCGGCCCTTCGCGATCCAGTTGCCGGCCCCGCACGTACCCGTCGGGGCGGCGAAACCGCGGAGCGTCGACATCGCGGCGCTGCGCATCCAGGCCCCCGTCGTGGCCCGCGGCCTGGACGGCGGGGGTGCCGTCGACCCGCCGCCCTACGAGCAGGCGGGCGTCGTCGGCTGGTACGGGGGAGGGGCCCGGCCGGGTGAGCGCGGCACGGCCGTGTTCGTCGGGCACGTCGACACGGAGAAGCGGCCCGCCGTCTTCTACCGGCTCAGCCAGGCCCGCTCCGGCGACACGGTGCGGGTGGTGCGCGACGACGGCTCCGTCGTCCGCTTCACCGTCGACGACGTGCAGGTCTTCTCCCGCCGGACGTTCGACGCGCACAAGGTGTACGGGCAGCATCGCGAGGGGCGTGCGGAGCTTCGGCTCATCACCTGTGGCGGCACGTTCGACAAAACGTCGCGGACGTACACCGCGAACGTGGTCGTCTCCGCCTATCTGACCGGAGTGGACGAGCCGTCCGGAAAACCCTCCTGACATATGCGGCACCTGGCCCGGTCGGCGGCCCGCTCCCCCCGGAGCCGCCGACCGGGCTGGTCCTCGACCGCGCGCGCTGCGGATTGCGGGAGTAACCCGGCGTCGGCGCGGGAGGTTCGGAAAGATCCGTCCGGTCCTGAAGGTCCTGCGAGGCCGAGGTCTGGGGCCACTGCCACCGACTGTAGAACGGATGTGCCCTCCAGCCTAGGGGGCATTTGACGCCACGTGCGAATTCCGTCGCTCTGCGTGGTCACCGCAGGTGGCGGTGGGTGTGCGGGCGCTTTCCCCTGCGCCGCCGCGCGCGGGGCCCGTAGCCCGGTTCGCGGCGTGATGCGCCCCGCCCGCGCCCGTGCGGAACGTGGCCGGTATCCAGCCCCGCACCGCCTCGACCTCGCACGGACGCGTCCGGAGTGCGTACGCGCGACTCCGCTCAGCAGGCTGTCCGCCCGCTCGCCCCCGCTGCGTCTGGCACATGCCTCTGACATCTGCCATCTCCTCGCCCTGTACAGCGCGTGAGCAAAGTGACGGCGGACACAGTGTCGAGTGGGCGGGGTGGGAGCGTATGCGTTCGCCAATGTGCGGGGGTGCGCGAGAGTGTCCGGGCGCGCACGCGGACCGAGTCGTCGTCCTACGAGGCCGGGGCCCTGCCGGGCTGCTACTGGCGTGGGGTCGCGGCCAGCCGGAGGCGGATGTTGGAGAAGTGGTCGCGTATGGCCCGCTCCGCGCGGATCACCTCGCCGGAGCGCACCGCGTCCAGGATCTCCCGGTGCTGACGGCACGTCACCTCGGGGTTCTGCGGCACCTCCACCAGATCCGTACGCACCCGGTGGAACGCCTCCCAGAACGCCTCCATCACCTCGACCAGCAGCGGGTTGCCCAGGCCCCTGTAGAGCGTGGCGTGGAACGCGCGGTCGGTCGCTGCGCTCACCGCGCCCTCCGGCGACCCGGCCTCCTTCTCCATCTGGCCGACCAGGGCGTCGAGTTCGGCGAGGTCCGTCTCGGGCACGCGCCCGGCGAGCCGCGCGACGAGCCCCGTCTCCACGGCCTCCCTCAGCTCCAGGAGTTGCAGCAGGCTGTCCTCGCCCCGGTAGTGCCCGGCGACCGTACGGAAGGCGAGCCCCTCGATCATCGGCGCCATCGACATCGGGCCCACGTAGGTCCCGAAGCCGTGCCGGATCTCCACGATGCCCATCGCCTGAAGCGCCTTCAACGCCTCCCGCACCGAGTTCCGGCTGACCCCGAGCAACTCCATCAACTCGGGCTCCGTGGGCAAGGAGGCCCCCGGCGGCAGCCGCCGCTCGACGATCAGCCTCTTGATCCGCTCCTGAAGGTCACGCGCCATGGGGCAACGTTAGCGGCAGGCCCCGTACCTGAGACCCACCTCACAGCAACCCCACAGGCCACACACAGGAAAGCGCGGCGCCTTGCGGCGGGCTGCTTGGGCAACGCGAAAGGCCCCCCGTTCTCACGGAGGGCCTTTCGTTGTCGGTGCGCCGCCAGGGACTCGAACCCCGGACCCGCTGATGCTGCATCTCCCGGGGGGTAACCCCCGGACCCCCAGCCGACAGCGGCGCCCTTGCGACGGGCCGCTTGAGGAACGCGAGAGGTCCCCCGTTCTCACGAGAGGGCTTTCGTTGTCGGTGCGCCGCCAGGGACTCGAACCCCGGACCCGCTGATGCTGCATCTCCCGGGGGGTAACCCCCGGACCCCCAGCCGACAGCGGC